>NZ_CP053921.1:2100000-2281280 GCF_013260645.1 Erythrobacter mangrovi
CTCATCCGAAACGTGGAGGAAGATACCGTTGAGATAATACCGCGTTTCTTCGGTCGAGATCGCAAAGCGCGTGCGGTCGATCAGATCGGCCAAGGTTCGGGCGGGCACTTCGAAACTGGTCGGCAGGTCACCCTCCACGATCACCGGGAAGTCATCGCGAGGCAGCGTGGGCAAAGAGAAGCGGCTGCGCCCGGCCTTCACCGCCATGCGGTTGTCTGCAGTCTCGAGGCTGACCTGGCTCCCTTCGGGCAGCTTGCGGGCGATATCGAACAGCAGGTGTGCCGACACGGTGATCGAACCCGGGCTTTCGACATTGGCGTCCATATGCTCGACCACCTGCAGGTCGAGGTCGGTCGCCATGACCTTGAGCGAGCTGTCGCCATCAGCCTCGATCAGCACGTTCGACAGGATCGGGATGGTATTGCGGCGCTCGACCACCGACTGGACGTGGGAGAGACAGCGCAGCAGGTTTGCGCGTTCGATGGTGGCCTTCATGGTCCTTCTTTCGTCCCTAGTAGGCGCGGAAGGGGCCGGAATCGCCCCCTGAGCGCCGGAATACGGATATCCACCCTAGCGGGGCTGCCATCCCCTTCAAGGTTCAAGGCGCAGGGCGCGGGATTCCTTGGGGATAAATGGCGGCGAGGCAGACTTGGACACTGCGAGGATCGAATGAGGGCCCGCGTGCGCGATTTTGCGCTGAGAACCGGACTGTCGGCTCACGACCCGATAGCAGACTCGGCGAAGTTGTGGCATCTCCAGAGGATGGGATTGAGCAAAGTAATCTCGGCGCTTCTTGCTATCAACACGACGACCGGTTGTGCGACGCTAGCCGCTGAACAGCAGCCTTCAGTCTTCGCAGACCCGGCACGTTTTGTGGGGCAAGAGGTATACATTTGTGGCCGATTGAGCGGCACTTCAAACATTTATTCCTCATACAACAAATCTTGGGGGCTCAGCATCTTGGCGACCGAGGTGACCGCCCCGCTCATCCTCCAAAAATCGCTCAATCAGCGATCCGCTTGCTTTAGAGGAACCATCGAAGATGTTGGATGCGACACCAGCAAAGAGATCATCTGCACCGATTGGGCCTTCGATCACGCTATCAACGTAGCCGAGGTCGAATAGCAGCTTGCCACCCAATAGTGGCCGTTCAGAGCGCCAATAACTCTGGGCGTAAGCGGACAGTATAGCCGGAACCCCAAGCCTCCTACGAGATCATCGCCATGCCACCGTTCACGTGCAGCGTCTGGCCGGTGACATAGGCCGCCTCGTCGCTGGCGAGGTAGGCTACCGCAGCGCCAATCTCGTCGCCCTCGCCCATCCGGCCCATCGGAATGCGCGCGTTGATCGCCGCCTTCTGGTCGTCGGTCAGCGCTTCGGTCATCGCGGTACGGATGAAGCCCGGCGCCACGCAGTTGACCGTGATCCCGCGACTGGCGAGTTCCTGCGCCAGGCTCTTCGACATGCCGGTGAGGCCTGCCTTGGCGGCCGTGTAGTTCATCTGTCCCGGATTACCCGTCGCCCCGACCACGCTGGTGATCGAGATGATGCGCCCATGGCGCGCCTTCATCATCGGGCGGGCGGCTGCGCGCATCAGGCGAAAGCTCGCCTCCAGATTGATGCGAATCACCTGATCCCATTCCTCGTCCTTCATCCGCATGGCGAGGTTGTCGCGTGTGATGCCGGCATTGTTTACGAGGATGTCGATCTTGCCGAACGTGTCGACCGTAGCAGGGATCAGCTCTTCGACCTGGGTCGTGTTCGACAGGTCGCAGGTAATCTCGACATGATCATGCCCGAACTCATCGTTCAACTGCTCGCGGAATGAGCGCAGCTTCGCCGCGTTGGATCCCGACAAGGCAAGGCGCGCGCCCTGTTTCGCCAAGGCATAGGCGATCGACGAGCCGATTCCGCCGCTGGCGCCGGTAACGAGGGCGGTCTTTCCTTCGAGGCTGAACATCACCCGTTCTCCTTCGCGAAATTCTCGAGGTCTTCCATTGTGATCAGGCTGGTTGCCTGCGCGTCCTTGTCGATCCGGCCAACCATCGGGCCGAGCACCTTGCCACCCAGCTCGACGAAACGCTCGATGCCCGCAGCGCGCATGGCAAGCACGCTTTCGCGCCAGCGGACGCGGCCGGTCACCTGCTCGACCAGCAGGCGTTGTTCTTCCGCCGGGTCGGTCACGCGCGCGGCAGTGACGTTGGCGAACAGGGGAACAGTGAATGCGTGTGGCGGGGTCGCGGCAAGCGCTTCTTCCATGCGCCGCGCGGCCGGTTCCATCAGCGAGCAATGGAACGGGGCCGAAACGGGCAGCTTGATGCCGCGCTTGATGCCATGCTCCTTAGCCAGCTCGATCGCGCGGTCGATCGCCTCTGCATGGCCGGAGATAACGACCTGCGTGGGATCATTGTCATTGGCGACTTCGCAGACCTGGCCCTGTGCGGCGGCTTCGGCGAGCGCGGTAGCCTTCTCGATATCCGCGCCAAGGAGCGCAGCCATCGCGCCGACTCCGACTGGTACCGCGTCCTGCATCGCCATGCCGCGCAGCCGCAGCAGGCGGGCCGCATCGGCCAGCGAAAAGGCGCCCGCAGCGCATAGTGCGCTATATTCGCCCAGCGAGTGGCCCGCGACGCAATCCGCGGCGCTGGCAAGGACGATACCAAACTCCTTCTCGAGCACGCGCGCGGTCGCGACCGAATTGGCCATGATCGCGGGCTGCGCATTGGCAGTCATCGTCAGCTCGTCTTCCGGCCCATCCTTCATCAGGCCGGAAAGGCTCTGCTCCAGCGCCTCGTCGACTTCCTGGAACACCTCGCGTGCATGCGCGCTGGCGGCGGCAAGCTCGACACCCATGCCGACCTTCTGGCTGCCCTGACCGGGGAAGATGAATGCAGTCATGTGAATCTCCTCAAGGTGGCGCGCTTAGGAGCGGGGCGCGCGGGCCTCAAGCCCGAAGGGGACAATCCTGTTGGCAGCGTCATGCCCGATATCGGCGCGACCGAGATAGGGAATGCCGCTGCGTCGGCACCAATCCTGCGCAATGGCGATCTCGTCGGAGCCGAAGGGGCGATCGTTTTCAGGCACTTCGCTAATCCGTCCGAGCCGCAGACCGGCAATCCCGGCAAGGTGCTGGGTAATGTGGAAGAACAGGCGATCCATGGCATAGAGATGCTCTGCCACTTCCTCGACCATCACGACGTGCCCGGTGAGGTCGGGCGCAAGCTCGGTTCCCACCAGCATCGCCAGCGTGGTGAGGTTGAACGCGACTGCGGGCCGTTCGTCGAGGTGTGGTTCGAGGCCAATGTTGCTGCCGCCAAGCCAGTCGAGCGCACGGCCGATCGTTTCGGCACCGCCCTCTCGTCGGATATCGCCGGCAAGCGGTCCGTGGGCCACGCGCCCGATGCCGTGGCGATACAGCGCACCGAGCAGGAAACCGGTATCGGAATAGCCAAGGTAAGACTTGGCCCGCGCGACTGGGTTCATCGCAGCCACGGCCTGTGCGGCAATGCGGTTCGAACCATAGCCACCCATGGCGAACCACACCGCGTCGAAGCCGGGATCGTTGGCGCAGTCGAGCAAGGCTGCGAGCCGCGTCGCGTCATTCCCGGCAAAATGCCCCTCTTCGAGGAAGCACTGATCGTGGAACTGTACCTCGACATCGCTGCGCGCAGCCGCCAGCGCCTTGACGGCTTCGGCCCTTTCGCGCTTGAGCGGCTTTCCCGGGGCGCAGATCGCAATTCTGACCATGTGCCCTGCTAGCGCGCTTGTGTTGGCGGGCACAACTCAATAGCTGCTCCGGCATGACGGATATGCCCACCCCCGAAGAGCTTTTCACGCGCCCGTTCTTCTTCTGCGGTATCGGTGGTTCGGGAATGCTGCCCCTAGCCCAGATCGTGCTGGGCCGCGGGGCGAAAGTCGAAGGATCCGACCGTAGCCACGACCAGGGTCGCACCCCGGAAAAATTCGCCGCAATGGAAAGTCAGGGGTTCGTGCTGCACCCGCAAGATGGCAGTGGCATAATCTCGCCGGACCAGGTGTTGGTGGCGAGCGCGGCGATCGAAGACACCGTGCCCGAAATCCAGCGCGCCAATGCGCTCGATTGCCTGCGCCTCTCGCGCGCCGAGCTCAACTCGATCCTGTTCAACACCAGTGGCGCGGGCCTCGCCGTCGCAGGCACCAGCGGCAAGTCGACCGTCACCGGAATGCTCGGCTGGATTCTTCATGCCGTCGGCCGCGATCCCACGATCATGAACGGCGCGGTGATGAAGAATTTCGTCTCGCCCGAACGCCCCTACGCCAGCGCGGTGATCGGCGGACGGGCGATCTATGTCAGCGAAGTCGACGAAAGCGATGGCTCGATCGCGCTCTACCGCCCGGCGGTGGGTGTGCTGCTCAACGTCAGCCTCGACCACAAGAGCATGGAAGAATTGCGCCAGCTCTTCGCTGATTACCTGGCGCGCAGCCGCATCTCGGTGATCAATGCCGACGACCCCGAAGCATTGGCACTGTTGCCGCATGCGAAGGAGGTAATCACCTTCGGCATCGAGCAGGAGAAGGCGCAGATCGGAATCCTCCCCGGAACGATCGCCGAAGGGCCGGTACGGCAGGCGGCGATGGTGATCGACCGCCATGACGGATCGGAACACGCCCTGCGCCTCAACCTGCCCGGGCGCCACAACCTTTCGAACGCGCTCGCTGCGATTGCAGGTGCCGCGGCCGCGGGGATCCCGGTGGCGAGGGCGGTTGAGGCATTGGGAAGCTTCGCAGGGCTGGCACGTCGTTTCGATATCGTCGGGACGACATCGTCCGGCATCACGGTAATCGACGATTTCGGCCACAATCCGGAAAAATGCGCTGCGACCCTGCGCACGCTCAAATCCCATCCCGGGCGGGTCATCGCGTTCTTCCAGCCCCACGGATATGGGCCATTGCACCAGATGGGCGACGAGCTGGCGGAAACCTTCGCGCGCGAACTGGGCCCCGACGACCTCACGATCCTGTGCGATCCGGTCTATTTCGGCGGAACGGTCGATCGAAGCGTCGGTAGCGAGCGGATCGTCGGGCTGATCGAACAGGCAGGGGGGCGCGCCGAGTACATCCCGGCTCGCGATGATGTCGCCGCCTTTATCGCCGAGCGCGCGCAACCGGGAGACCGGATAGTGGTCATGGGCGCACGCGACGACACGCTCAGCGAATTCGCCAAGGGCCTGCTGCGGCGTCTTTCCTAGATCGCGGCCGGTCCTGCGGCCTCACGTTCCCACGCACGCCTGAACCCATCCCTCGCCCTCAGGCGCTCACGATAGGCCTTCAGGTTTTCGGGCACGCCTTCGTCGAGCCCGACGCTTTCGGCGAGCACTAGCGCGTAACCGCAGCAAATATCGGCCACGGTAAAGCGGTCGGCGCACAGGAACTCGCGGCTTTCCAAGCGCTGTTCAAGCTTCACCAACCGCTTCCAGAACCACTTGGCGTAGGCTTCACCCGCTTCCTGCAGCCCCTTGTCCTTCTCGAACAGGACGAAGCGCATATAGACCGTCTGCGGGAAGGTGATCGTCGCATCGGCGTGGTAGGTGAAATCGCAATAGGCCGCATAGTCCGCCTCGCCAGCCGCAATCGCCAGGTCGGTATAGCCGTCCTTCGTCGCGAGATAATGGGCGATCGCGCAACTCTCGGTCATGCGCACATCGCCTTCGATTAGCAGCGGCACGGTGCCGAGCGGATTGAGCTCGAGGTATTCGGGTGCAAGGAAACGCGGTGGGAACGGCAGCATCCTGAGATCGATGTCGACCCCGGCCTCCTCCGCCGCCCAGGTCGCCCGGAAACCCCGCGATCGGGCACAGGTGTAGAGGGTCGGCCGCTCCGCCATGTCAGTGACTCGCCCCAATCTTCAGCACCTTGTGCAGCAGCACCGCGATCGCGTAGCCCAGCACCAGCCCGACACCCGCTGAGAGCGCGGCATAGGTAAGCCATCCCAGCACACCGCTCAGGGCTCCGGTGGCAAGTTCGACCGCATGCTGGATGCCATGCGCGAGTTCGGCCGGGCCATGAAGGCCGAGCTCTTCCAAACCGTGCAGGATGATGCCGCCGCCGACCCACAACATCGCCACCGTTCCAACGGTCGAGAGCACCGTCAACACCTTGGGCATCGCATTGACCAGCCAGCGCCCGAAGCGCCTGGTCGATTCCCGCTCACGCTCGGCAAGGTGCAGGCCGATATCGTCCATCTTCACGATCAGCGCGACCGCGCCATAGATGCATACTGTAATCGCCACTCCGACCAGCGCCAGCACGCCGGCTCGGACAAGCAGCGTCTCGTCGGCCACGGTCGACAGCGTGATCGCCATGATTTCCGCTGAAAGGATCAGGTCGGTACGGATCGCACCGGAAACGCGCTGTTTCTCGAACAGCGCCATGTCCTCGATCGGGTCCTCGAGCGTTTCGCCATGCTCCTCGCCGGTCAGCCACTCCATAACCTTTTCGGCGCCCTCATAGCTGAGATAGGCGCCGCCGAGCATGAGCAGCGGGGTGATCGACCAGGGTAGGAATGCACTGAGGAGAAGCGCCGCGGGCAGTAGGATCACCAGCTTGTTGAACAAGCTCCCACGCGTGATCTTTGCAATGATGGGTAGCTCACGGTCAGGCGTGAACCCGGTAATATAATTCGGCGTCACCGCGGCGTCGTCGATCACAACCCCGGCGGCCTTTGACCCCGCCTTGCTCGCGGCCACGCCAACGTCGTCGACCGAGGCCGCCGCAGCACGCGCAATCACTGCCACATCGTCGAGCAGTGCAACCAACCCACCTGGCACACATGTCTCCTTTGCATGAAGGCCCCCTGCGCCCCTGCCCTGCCTAATGCCCGGCCGCAAGCCTTGCATTCTCCGTCAATCCCGTTATGTGCGCGCATCCCTCGCTTCCGGGCCCACCGGAATCTAGGGATTCGAAGAAAGCCGGAGGGGCCCCGCAATCCCGCGGATCAGCCAGCGATCGGCCCGAAGTGAAAGGACAAGCACATGGCTCTGTACGAGCACGTGTTCCTTGCGCGCCAGGATCTGAGTCAGGCTCAGGTCGACGCCTTGGCGGCGCAGGCTACTGAGATTGTCGAGGCGAATAACGGCAAGGTCACCAAGACCGAGACCTGGGGCCTCAAGAACCTCGCCTACAAGATCGACCGCAACCGCAAAGCGCACTTTGTGCTGCTCAACATCGAGGGCCCCGGCTCCGTCGTTGCCGAGCTCGAGCGCCAGACCCGCATCAACGAAGACGTGATCCGTTATATGACGATCGCCGTCGACGAACATGAAACCGGCCCGTCGGTCATGATGCGCAAGAACGAACGCGACAAGAAGCGTCGCGAAACCCGTGAGGAGCGCGACTGATGGCCCGCCCGTTTTTCCGCCGCCGCAAGTCCTGCCCGTTCTCGGGCAAGAACGCACCCGTGATCGACTACAAGGACGTTCGTCTGCTCCAGGGCTTCATGTCCGAGCGTGGCAAGATCGTTCCCAGCCGCATCACCGCCGTCAGCGCCAAGAAGCAGCGTGAGCTCGCCAAGGCGATCAAGCGCGCACGCCAGATCGGCCTGCTGCCCTACATCGTGAAGTAAGAGGAGAAGGCACATGGATATCATCCTCCTCGAACGTATCGAGAAGCTCGGCACCATCGGTGACGTCGTCACCGTCAAGGACGGCTACGCCCGCAACTTCCTGCTCCCGCAGAAGAAGGCCCTTCGCGCCAACGAAGCCAACAAGAAGGTCTTCGAAGCCAACCGCGATCGCCTGGAAAAGGAAAACGCCGAACGTCGCGTTGTCGCCGAGAAGGCTGGCGAGAAGGTCGACGGCGTCGAGATCGTCCTGATCCGCTCTTCCTCGAACGCTGGCCAGCTTTACGGCTCGGTCAATGTGCGCGACATCGCGATTGCGCTGGCCGAACAGGGCCACGACATCGACAAGAAGCAGGTCATCATGGGCCACCCGATCAAGACCCTGGGCATGCACGACGTTCGCGTCGACTTGCACCCGGAAGTCTCGGTCACGATCAAGGCCAACGTGGCGCGTTCGGACGATGAAGCCGAACTGCAGCGCCAGGGCGTCGACGTGATGGCTCAGATGTTCGAAGACGACAAGGCAGCCGAAGGCGGCTCGGGCTTCACCGAAGCCGTCGACCCGACGCTTGAGCCCGGCGAAATTCCCGCCGACATGCTCGAAGGCGGGGACGAAGCCTGAGGCTTCCGCCCACCTTGACGCCAACAAAAAGGGGCGCGATCCGAAAGGGTCGCGCCCCTTTTGTAATACACCCCTGCCATGTGGCATGGGACAAAACCGATAAACACAAGAGGCAGGAGTAAACGCCCATGGAATCTATCGACCGCATTCTCGACCGGCTCGAGAAAGTCTACGACGCGGCCGTCAAGCGGCTGCGTGAGGATGTCATTGCCTTCGGTCGCACGCGCGACCTTCCCGCGCCCGAACGGCGCGCCGACGGCAGCTACGCCTATCCTGAGCTGCGCCTGCGCTTTCGCGGCGGCGACCAGCCAGAGGATCGCAACCGCGCCTTCGGGCGACTCAATGCGCCGGGGCTGTACACCACCACAGTTACCCGCCCCGCGCTGTTTCGCGACTATCTCAAGGAGCAGCTCGAGCTGATCTCCTCGAACTACGAGGTTGAGGTCGAGGTCGGCTCTTCGCAGCAGGAAATCCCTTTCCCCTATGTGCTCGACGGGGAGGCCAGCGCTGTCCTGGTTGGGGTCGACCCCAATGCCATCGCGCGGCACTTCCCCTCAACGGAGCTGGCTGACATCGGCGACGAACTTGCCGACGGCATCATCCTGGGCGGCGTGGACGATCCGATCCCGCTGTCACTCTTCGACGGACTACGAACCGACTTCAGCCTGGCGCGTCTCGCCCACTACACCGGCACCGCGCCCGAGCACTTCCAACGCTTCATCCTGTTCACGAACTATCATCGCTATGTCGATGAATTCGTTGATTGGGCTGGCTCGCAACTCGGCTCAAACGGTTACACCGCCCTGGCCGGCGCGGGTGGACTGTTGCTGACCGAGAAAACCGAGAATGCGCGCGCGCAGCTCTCCGACACCGCATGGCGGCGGCACCAGATGCCGGCCTACCACCTCGTTGGCCCCGACCATGAGGGCATCACGCTGGTCAACATCGGCGTCGGCCCGTCCAACGCCAAGACCATCTGCGATCACCTCGCTGTCCTGCGGCCCGAGGCGTGGTTGATGATCGGACACTGCGGCGGTCTGCGCCCAAGCCAGAAGATCGGCGACTACGTGCTCGCCCATGCCTATCTGCGCGACGATCATGTGCTCGATCCGGTACTTCCGCCCGAAATCCCCCTTCCCGCCATCGCCGAGGTCCAGCAGGCGCTGGCGAAGGCGGCGGAGATGGTCTCAGGCGAGCATGGCGCCGACCTCAAGAGGCGGATGCGTACGGGCACTGTCGTCACCACCGACGATCGCAACTGGGAGCTTCGTTACACGCAGTCGGCCCATCGCATGTCGCTGAGCCGTGCGGTTGGCGTCGATATGGAAAGCGCCACCATTGCCGGCCAGGGTTATCGCTTCCGCGTCCCCTATGGCACACTGCTGTGCGTATCCGACAAGCCGCTCCATGGCGAAATCAAGCTGCCGGGCCAGGCGAACAAGTTCTACGAGGAGGCGATTGCCGCCCACCTCGAGATTGGTGTTACCGCCTGCCGTCTCTTGCGTGACGAAGGGCCCCGCTTGCACAGCCGCAAACTGCGCGCTTTCAACGAACCGCCGTTCCGGTGATAAGGCTCCCCTGAAGAAGGGGAAATTCATGAGCAAGGCAGATAACCGTTCGCGCTCGATTGCGGGCCGCGTGGCCATCGTCACCGGCGCGGCGAGCGGCATGGGCCGTGCGACCGCGAAGCTCTTCGCAGCCGAAGGCGCCAGGGTCGCCGTGACCGATCTCGACTTCGCGGCCTGCCAGGCTGTGGCTCGCGAATGCGGAACGAACGCGCTGCCCTATGCGCTCGACGTGGCCGATGCCGAAGCAATCGCCAGGGTCGTGATTCAGGTGGCGGAGGATTTCGGAGGCATCGACATCCTCGTCAACAATGCCGGTGTGTCCAGCTTCTGCCCGCTCGACCAGGGTGACGCCTACGATGAAATCTGGGCAAGAGCGCTGGCAGTAATGCTGACCGCGCACCAGCGCATGGTCCGCGCGGCGCTGCCCTATCTTCGCAAGAGCGATGCCGCGCGCATCGTGAACATCGCCTCTACCGAGGGCCTCGGCGCGACCCCTGGCGACACTCCCTATGTCGCGGCCAAGACCGGGGTGACCGGATTAACGCGCGGCCTCGCGGTCGATCTCGGCCCGGAGGGAATCACGGTGAACTGTATCTGCCCCGGCCCGATC
The DNA here is from genome assembly GCF_013260645.1 of Erythrobacter mangrovi. Lineage (NCBI taxonomy): Bacteria > Pseudomonadati > Pseudomonadota > Alphaproteobacteria > Sphingomonadales > Erythrobacteraceae > Erythrobacter > Erythrobacter mangrovi. The sequence goes on from NZ_CP053921.1 coordinate 2,110,398, forward strand.
AGCACGGCGATGACGCAAGGCGTGCCCGACGAACACAAGATCATCTTTGCCAAGCGACGCACCGCCTTGAAACGCTACGGCGACCCCGAGGAAGTGGCCCACATGACCCTGTCACTGGTGCTGCCAGCTGCCAGCTACATCACCGGCGCGGTAATTCCTGTCGATGGCGGCCTGATGGCACGGAATGCTTAGACTTCAGTCGCAGCTTCCTCGGCTGCATCGGCGGCAGCGTCTTCGGGAAAAACCACACCGCCGGCGAACTGCAGTTCAGAACAGCCGCCGTGCGTCGTCTCGTCGCATCCGTAAAACGCGATGTCCGCTTCCCAGCCACCCAGCTCGATGTGGATGATCGGGTCGTTACAGGAGTCCTAGTCGAGCGTCGGTTCATGAACCGCGATTTCAAGCAACGAGACGATGCCTTGAGGATCGCTGGCGGTCACCATGGGATCTGTCGCCACGGCCGGACCGGAAAGAACAAGTCCGCAGGCGGCAACCAGCATCGATACTCGGCGCATCATCCCTTCCCTTTCGTCTTCGTCTTGCCTTGTTGGGCGTGGTCTTCGATGAACTTGATGATCATGCCGGCAATATCTTTGCCGGTTGCCTGCTCAATACCCTCGAGTCCGGGTGAGGAATTCACTTCCATGATCACCGGGCCGTGATTGCTCCGCAGCATGTCGACACCGCAGACGTTCAGGCCCATCCGCTTTGCCGCGCGCACCGCGGTCGAGCGTTCCTCGGGCGTGATCTTGATTAGTTTCGCACTGCCGCCGCGATGGAGGTTCGAGCGGAATTCATCCGGCGCGCCGGTGCGTTGCATCGCGGCGACCACCTTGCCACCGATCACCAGCGCACGGATGTCGGTGCCGCCGGCTTCCTTGATGAACTCCTGCACCAGGATGTTGACGTTGGCCCCGCGAAACGCCTCGATCACCGATTTGGCGCTGCTCATGGTTTCGGCCAGAACCACGCCGATACCCTGGGTTCCCTCGAGCAGCTTGATTACCACCGGTGGGCCGTTGACCGCGCGAATGATTTCCTCGGTCTGCTTGGGATCGTGGGCAAACGCAGTCAGCGGTAGCCCGAGCCCGTGCTTGGCGAGGATCTGCATGCTGCGTAGCTTGTCGCGACTGCGACCGATCGCGACGCTTTCGTTCAATGACCACACCCCGGCCATCTCGAACTGGCGCAAGATCGCAAGGCCGTAATTCGTAATCGACGCGCCAATGCGCGGGATGACCACGTCGTAACCGTTCACCTTCTCGCCATTGTAGCTGACGGTGGGGCGGTGACTGGCGATATGGACCGTGCAGCGCAAGGTGTTGAGCACGTCCATGGAATGCCCACACGCCTCGGCCGCTTCGACCAGCCTCCTGTGCGAATACAGGTCCGGGTTGCGCGCCAACATGGCGATCTTCATGTCTTGTAGCCTTTTTCCACGTCCCGACCGGGCGTCTGAAGCCACGAATGGCCCGAGTCGACGACGAAGCGGCGCCTTAGCGCAGATCGGCCGATGAGCATTGGAAATTTCATGTCGGATCGGTCGGCAAGGCTGATCTCCACCCGGAACTCAAGGCTACCGATCCTTAGTGGCGTTTTTATGATCATCCGGCGTTGCGTCTCGCCGTTCGAACTGGTGATGCCGCGCCAATCGACATGCACGGCCTCACACACTTGCCGGACGTGCTGACGTTCGAAATCGACCGCAAAGCGGACATACTGCTCCCCATCGCGCTCGAACTTCTCGAGCACGGTCGCATGGAGCGACGACGTGCGTGCCCCGGTGTCGATCTTGGCGGGCAGTTCATGAAGGCCAAGTTCCGGCAAGTGCACGAGTTCGCGCCATCCAACGACCGGCATGAGCTTCATTTCGGGGTTCACTCGATGATCGCCAGCCCGTCTCCGCCATCCCCACCATCGAGGCGGCGCAGTACCTTGCCCGAAGCGAAATCCACTTCAGCGATCGTGTCGGTGCCGGTTTCCGCAACGTAGATCCGCTGTCCGTCCGGCGACCACAGTATGGTCACCTGCTGGCGCTGCTCGGCCTCTTGCGGACTCGATACCGCAATCGTGCGCGCCACTTCGCCGGTTTGCGCATCGATCACCGTCAATGCCCCTGCTGCAAGGTCCGAAGTGACCGCAAAATCGCCTTGCGGCCGTACGGCGATACGCAAAGGAAATGGACCGACCGAGACCGATTTGCGGACCGTCAGGTCTTCAGGGGAAATCATATAGGCTTCGTTCGAGCCACGCGCGGAAACCCACAGAGTCTCACCGTCGGGCGCGAGAGAAATGCCCTCCGGCTCTATCCCCACTTCGATCGATTGTGGCGCACGGCGCGTCAGCAAGTCGACCCTCGTCACCGTCTTGGAGCTCAAATCGGTCGTCCAGGCATGCCGCGCATTGGGCGCGACTACCAGCATGTGCGTGCCACGCTGGCCCGTCCCGTATTCGAAGGTTTCGGCCTTGCCGAGCGGATCGCGAACCCAGAAAATCGACTGACGTCCTTCGGCGGTGGCATAGAGGTCGCCATTGTCTTGCCAGACGATGCCGTGCGGGCGGGCATTGTCGCCCAGTTCAATGCTCGCGACCTTTTCAAGGCCATCCGTGCGGAAGATGTCGACGCTCGTCCCGCCATAGCAGGCGAGCGCGACATGGCGGTCATCGGGCGAGGTCGCCAGTTCGTGCGGGTTGGCACAACTCGCCACCAGCGCCGTGCGCGCACCGGTCGCCAGATCGACCTTGGCCAGCGTGTTGCCGAATTTTCCCGCGACGAACAGCGCCCCGCTGACACCTTCCGCGGCAGGAGTTTCAGTGACCTCCGCCAGCGGTGCACAGGCAACCGCCAGCGGGATCAGGACCAGTGGGAAGACGCGGCTCACCATCCCTTGGGCTTGCCCTTGTTCTGCTGCTCAAGCCACTTCATCAGCGGCTTGAAATACTCGAGCATCGGTTTGGCGCTCATCTCGCGGGTCCCGGCGAAAACTTCGAGCGCGTCGGGCCATGGCTTGCTGGCCCCCATCTCGAGCATGGCGTTCAGCTTCTCGCCGACTTCCTTGTTGCCATAGAACGAGCAGCGATGCAGCGGTCCCTTCCAACCAGCCTGGTCACAGGCGGCCTTGTAGAACTGGAACTGCAGGATCCGCGCGAGGAAGTACCGCGTATAGGGCGTGTTACCCGGGATGTGGTACTTGGCACCGGGATCAAAGGCATCAAGCGGGCGATCGACCGGCGGGGTAATGCCCTGGTAATCGCGCTTCAGCCCAACCCATGCCGCATTATAGGCCTCGGGCGGGACGGTGCCGTCGAATACGCCCCAGCGCCATTTGTCGACCAGCAGGCCGAAGGGCAGGAATGCGACCTTGTCCATCGCCTGGCGCAGCAGCAGGCCGATGTCCTTGTCCGCGCTGGGCACGTCGTTGCGATCCAGCAGGCCGATCTGCACCAGGTACTCCGGCGTGATCGAGAGCGCGACGAAATCGCCGATCGCCTCATGGAAGCCGTCATTGGCGCCGTTGAGGTGCAGGTAGCTCTGATCCTGATAGGCGCGCTGGTAATAATTGTGGCCGAGCTCGTGGTGAATGGTGACGAAGTCGTCGGCATTCACCTTGATGCACATCTTGATGCGGATATCGTCCTTGTTGTCGATATCCCAGGCGCTGGCATGGCACACGACTTCGCGGTCGGCTGGCTTCAGGAACATCGAGCGCTTCCAGAAGGTCTCGGGCAGCGGCTTCATGCCCAGCGAGGAGTAGAAACCCTCGCCGATCTTGACCATGTCGATCGGGCCCTTGTCCTGCGCGGCCAGCAATTCGCCGATGTCATAGCCGATGTCGCCAGCCCCGGCGGGAGCTACCAATGGGTAAATATTGCCCCATTCCTGGGCCCACATGTTGCCGAGCAGATCAGCACGGATCGGGCCGGTCTTTGCCTGCACCTCATCGCCGTACTTCTCACTAAGCTTGCTGCGCACATAAGCGTGCAGTGCGACGTAGAGCGGCTTGGTCTCTTCCCACAACCTTTCGGTCATGGCGGTGAACTCCTCGGGACTCATGTCATAGCCCGAACGCCACATTGCACCGACATCGTCGAAACCGAGTTCCTTTGCGCCTAGGTTGGCGATCTCGACCATGCGGACATAGTCGCCCTTCATCGGACCGCCGACATTGTCGTGCCAGCTGGACCACATCTCGGCCAGTTCTTCCGGAGTCCGTTCGGGATTGCCCATTTCGGCTTCGATATCGGAGCCACTGATCTCCTTGCCGTTCAACATCCCCTTGCCCTTGCCGTACTGGCTGTTGAGGCGCGTCGCGATCTCGTTGAGTTCGGTCGCTGCACCTGGCATGGTCGGAGCGGGCAGGACGATGTTGTTGCGCAGGATGTCGAGCTTGCGCTTCACCACCGGGTCGAGGTTGGCAATTTCAGCGTATTTCGCGGCTTCGAGCGCATATTTCACGCTCTTCTCGGTACCCACGGCGCCGATCTTGGCCGCCAGCGCATCGGTGTCTTCGGTGATGTAGGTGTTGTTGACCCAGTAGACCTGGCTCGCCTCTACCGAATAGTCGAAGAGATCCTGTTCGACCGAGGCGACCCAGTCTGCAGCGCCTTGTGGCGTCATCGGGAAGGCGGCATTCTCGGCCGGCGCGACCTCGTGGTGTTCAGCCAATGCGGGGCTGGCAAGCGAAATGGCGAGCGCGGACAGCGCGACGGATGCGAATTTCATGAATGTCCTCTCTCGGGAACTTACGACTGGTTACACATGCTACCGGATTGCACCTGCAGCCCAGCTTAATCAAGCCGTCCGGGAGGAATTCCGGTCGAGCAACAATGCAGCCAGGATGACGAAGAAACTGGCCAGCCAGGCGGCCATCTTGATCGGCCGCACAGTCGCCGCGAGACCGGCGAGACCGTCATCACCCGCCCGTTGGACCAGTTGCACGAATTGGCTGATCGTCTCGACATAATCCGCCACAAGAAAGATCGCGCCTGCGGCCAGCGTCGTGGTGCCCAGCAGCCTGACGCGCTGCTTCGGCGACTGCATGAACCATCGCCCGCCGAGGATGCAGCCGACGCCGTAAATGCCGATGAAGACGAGATCGCCGATCATCGCGATGCGCGCCTGCCCATAGAGTGCCGCCGCATCCCACGCCGCCTGGATTCGGTCTATTTCCGCCGCGGTTCCGGCGGACTGGTGATCGGAAATCCCGCCCGGAACCTCGGTCAGCATCAACGGCAGGCTCAGCATGATGACGATCGCAAAGGCCACGAGCCCCCCGATCCAGCTCCACAGGAAAGCGCGCTTGAGCGTCATCTTGTATCTCCCAACCAATCGGCGATCGCCTGTCCCATTTCAGGCTTGGTGCAGCTGCTCATGTGAGTGCCGGGTACTTCGACATAGGTCGCATTGGGCAGCAGTGCGGCGAGCTCGGGCGCCGAACCGTTATCGCGGTCCTCGTCACCGCAGACAACCAGCGCTGGCATGGTGACATTGTCGAGCAGGGCCAGATCGAGATCGGGCATGGTGTCGAGCAGCATGCGCGCGGCAGTTCGGTCGATTCCCTGTGACTTGAGGAACATCTTCGAGAAATAAGCCGGATCGCCCTGCTCGATGCTGTCGAATTCGTCGATCACGCGACGAAAGAACCCGGACCGCTTTCGCCATTCGCCAAGACCGGCCGTGCCCATCCCGCCGAGCACGACGCGCGCAGGCGCAAGCACTCTGGTAGCGACCGCGTGCAAGGTGGTGCGTGCGCCAAGCGAGAAGCCGCCGAGATCGTAGTCGTCCAGGCCAAGATGTTCGACCAGAGCAACGAGGTCGCGCACTAGAACCCTGCTTGGGTACGCGGCCGGATCCTGCGGCACCGCGCTTTCGCCATGGATGCGGAAATCGAGCATCAGGACTTCATATCCGCGCGCAGCGATCGTCTCGTGATGCCCCCACTTGATCCAGTTCATCTCCGCACTTGAGAACAAGCCGTGAAGCAGCACGAAGGGTCGCCCCTCCCCGTGCCGGTGAAGCGCCAGGTCGGTCCCGTCGAAGCTTGCGAAATGTTCGGTCTTCATTCGGGAACGTCCAGTCCTTCTTTCTTCCAGCGGGCTGTAATGCTTGGCGTTCCGTCACTGCGCTGCCGCGGCAATCCGCTCGTGTCGATCCACGCTTCGTGGAGGCTCTCGGCACCATAATGCCCCGACGGTACAAAGCCCGATGGGTCATCGAAACTCCCGATGGTCAGGTCATCGCGCCCCTTGTTGTCCTTGTAGTGGAAACCGAGGGGCGTGCCGCAATGCGAGCAGAACGGGCGATCAGCGATCGGGCTACTTTCGTACCTGTCGGGCTCGCTCTCCCAAGTCAGCGCTTCGCGAGGCACCTGGACGAAGGCGGCGGCGAAACCGCCGGTGGCCTTCTGGCACATCCGGCAGTGGCACAGGTAAGCCTCTGCATCCTCGACATCGACCCGATAACGGACCCGTCCGCACTGGCAGCCGCCTGTCTTGATCGTGCTCATCGGGCCGAAAGCCCCTTTTGCTCCATCCGCCATTTGGCCATTTCGATACGGTCCTGGCCGAAGAAGGGTTCACCTTCGAAGACTAGCGTCGGCACGCCCCAATGGCCGGCAGCTTCCAACGCATCCTGATTGGCGGCGATTTCGGCATCGAGTGCCTCGGGCTCGGCCGTGACCTCGGCTTCGATCTCGGCCGCATCCAGCCCGGCGCGTTCGAGTGCGGAAGCAAGGTGGTCGCCCTCGTGCCAGTTCTCCTGCCCACCCCAGATCATCTGACCCGCCTCATGGGCGAATACGAGGCCCTTGCCCCGACGCGCGGCAGCCTGCCCCATGCGCGTGACACGGCGGATATAGGGCTGCTCTTCCGCGATCTTGCGTGTGGCGACGTCCTGCACGATCGGATCCGGCCGCGGCGCACCGAAGGGAATGCCGTGGAACTGTGCCACGCGGATCATGTCGCGGAAGGTATAGGCCAGCCAGTTGGGATGGTTGCGCTCGAAGAAATCGGGCTGGCGGATCGCCAGCGGATAGACCGGGCGCAGGGTGATATCGAGGTCATACTCCTCCGCCATGGCACGATAACGGCCCACCGACAGGTAGCTGTAGGGCGAGCGGAAGCTGAAATAGAGGTCTGCGATCAGTGTCATGGCACGGGTTCTATCGCGCAGTTGCACGATGCGCCACTACGGTTTCAAAATTTGCACGTTGCAATAATAAGCCCTGTTATTATATGTGCCGCCATGGAAACCAACGTCGGATATCTCCTCTCGGATAGCGGCCGCCTGCTGCGCAAGACTTTCGACGAGCGGGTGCGCAGCCTTGGCCTCACCGCGGTGCAGGCCCGGCTACTGCTCAGCCTCGTCAAGTTCCCCGACAACAACCAGGCCTTCTATGCCGAACGGATCGAGGTCGAACCGATCACCCTCACCCGCATCGTCGACCGGCTCGAAGAATCGGGCTGGGTCGAGCGCGTGGCCGATCCCTCTGATCGACGCGCACGCCTGCTGCACCTGACCGACAAGAGCCGCGAGATCGTCGAACCGTTGCGCACGATCATCGACGGCCTCGTCGCCGACATGGTCGAAGGCCTGAGCCAGGAAGATCAGGATGGGCTGGCCGCCTTGCTTGCGAAAGTATCCGACAACCTTTCGGCAGATCGAACCATGAAGGACGTGGCAAATGGCTGAGGCTGATCCCCAGATCCCCGCCGAAGCCGGGGTCGTGATCAAGGAAACCGTCGCGCCGAAGAAGCGCAATTGGGGCCGGCTCGCGCTGATGCTCAGCGTGCCGCTGGCGCTGCTTATCGCGGGAGCGATCTATTGGCTGACGCTGCAAGGCAAGGTCTCGACCGACAATGCCTATGTCCAGCAGGACCAGGTCGCGGTGAGCGCACAGGTCGGCGGCGAGATCGTCGAGGCGCTGGTTGGCGATGGAGACACTGTAAAGGCCGGGGACGTATTGTTCCGCCTCGACCCCGAACCCTACCGCCTGCAGATCGCACAGGCCGACGCGGCTATTGCGACCGCGCAGGCGAATATCACCGCGCTGGCGAATGCGGCCGACCTGTCCGGCGCCGACATTTCTGCTGCGCGCGAGGATATCGCCTTTGCGGAGGCGAATTTCCGCCGCAAGGACGAGCTCTACAAGCGTGGCTTCCTGAACAAGGCAGAGCATGATGCAGCCGCGCATGCGGTCAGCCAGGCCCGCGAAGCGCTGCGCCAGGCCGAAGCCAAGCGGCAGGCTGCCAGCGCCAAGCTGGCCACCGGCCCCGCGGTTCCCGGCGAAAATCCGCAAGTGGCCACGGCAAAGGCGCAGCGCGCGGTTGCCGAGCTGCAGCTCAGCCGCACCGTGGTGCGCGCGCCCAGCGCCGGTCGTATCGCTCAGGCCGATCGGTTGCAGGTCGGCCAGCAAGTCGTCCAGGGCCTGCCGGTGCTGACGCTGGTGGCCGACGGCAGCAGCTACGTCGAAGCCAACTTCAAGGAAACCGATCTCGCAGACATGAAAGTCGGCCAGCCTGCCGAAATCCACTTCGATGCCTATCCCGACCTCGTGCTCAAGGGGCATGTCGAATCGATCGGGGCCGGCACGGGCAGCGAATTTTCGGTGATCCCCGCGCAGAATGCGACCGGTAACTGGGTAAAAGTGACGCAACGCGTGCCGGTCAACATCGCGATCGACCAAGAAAGCCCCCGCAGCCTGATCGCGGGCCTGTCGACCGAGGTCACCGTCTTTACCGACGGTCGCAAGCGCTAGGTCCATGGCCAGTCGCGCAGCCCCCGCTGCCGCTTCTGACGCGCCCTTCCCCGCGCGCGACGAGGCACTGCTCCCGGTCGAGAACCCCGGCCTGCTGGTCGTCGGGATCATGGGCGCATCGCTACTGCAGATTCTCGATACGACCATCGCCAACGTCGCAATCCCGCATATGCGCACCAGCCTTGGCGCGACGACCGAGACGATTACGTGGGTCCTGACCAGCTATATCGTTGCCAGCGCGGTCGCCCTGCCCATTACCGGCTGGCTGGCAGACCGCGTCGGCGGGCGGCGCCTGTTCATCTGGTCGGTGATCGCCTTCATCATTACCTCCATGTTGTGCGGCCTTGCGCAGACCCTGGAAGAAATGGTGCTTTTCCGGGCCCTGCAGGGGGTCTCTGGCGCTTTCATCGCGCCGCTGAGCCAATCCTTCATGCTCGATACCAACAAGCCCAGCCGCCAGGCGCAGATGATGGCGCTGTGGGGCATGGGCATCATGATCGGCCCGATCCTTGGCCCGGTTCTAGGCGGTTGGTTGACCGAACAGGCCAACTGGCGTTGGGTCTTCTATGTCAACCTGCCGATCGGCATCATCAGCCTTGCGATCCTGCTGGCACAATTGCCCCATCGCGAGATCAACCGCCGCCGTTTCGACCTGATCGGCTTCGCCCTCCTTGGCCTCGCACTAGCCAGCTTCCAGATGTTGCTCGACCGTGGCCAGACACTCGACTGGTTCGACAGCATGGAGATCTGGCTGTGGACATTCCTGTTCCTGTCGTCGACGTGGATGGCGGTGATCCACCTCGCCACGGCTCGAAACCCGCTGTTTGACAGGGCGCTCTTCGCCGACCGCAACTTCGCCATTGCGATGGGCTTCATGCTCGCGATCGGCGTAGTCATGTTCGCGACGATGGCGCTGCTTCCACCGATGCTGCAGCAGTTGATGGGCTACGACGTGATCGACACGGGGCTGGTGCTGATGCCGCGCGGCATCGGCGTGTTGTTCTCTATGCAGGTCGCCGGAATGCTGATGCGGCGCAACATCGATGCACGACCCGTGGTGGCGGCCGGCTTCCTTATCTGCGCCTTGTCGCTATGGGAGATGTCGCAATGGTCGCTCGGCGTCGACCGCTTCCACATTGTCAGTTCGGGCCTCATCCAGGGGCTCGGCATGGGGCTGGTGTTCATCCCCTTGAACGTCACGGCGTTCGGTACGCTGCCTCCTCACTTGCGAACGGACGGCTCAAGTTTGCTGAACCTGTTCCGTTCGCTGGGCGCATCGGCTGGGATATCGCTGACGACTGTGATGTTTGCCCGCAATCTCCAGACCAGCCATGAAGACATTGCGGGCCAGATTACCGGCGCGACCGTCTCCAGCGTCATCGATGTGAGCACGGTCGACCGATTCCAGAACCTTGGCGAAGTCGTGCTACGCCTGTTCGATGCAGAGGCAAACCGCCAGGCCGCGATGGTCGCCTATGTCGACGATTTCTGGATGATGATGTGGGTCACCCTCGCGGCGATCCCGTTGGCCTTCGTGATGCGCAAGCCCAAGGCGCCTTCAGGACGCATGCCGCCGCCGGGCGAATAGTCAGCCAAAGAAGCGGACCGCGCCAGGTCCATGCCTACACATCCCACTGGGATATGAAGAATCCCGGCGGTTAGGCGGCCCGCCAGCGGAGCGACATGCAAGACAGGCCGGCGTCGATCTTGCCGATCTCAGCGATCGGGAGCGTGCGGGTCGATACGCCACACGCTTCAACCAGGTCGCGCAGTTGAGGAAAACCCGTTCCCAAGAGCACAGTGTCGCGTACCCGCAGCAAATTCGCGCCAGCTGCTTCCTCCGCCGGGACGACGATGCGTCGCAGCGAACCAAAGATCGCGGCGTCATCGAGTTCGGCGACCACCGCAACAGTCTCTTCGTCGATCAGCCCGCAGCCGGTCTTGAAGTGGAGCACGTTTGCAGGCGTTACGACGATCCTGCCCTTGCGACCAAGCCTGTCCAGCACAGCGATGAGCGCTTCGGCTCCCGCCCGATCCGTCCGCGCAGAAAGACCGATCAGGACTTCTCCCGGCGTCACGAGTACGTCGCCGCCATCGACAAATCCCTCGGCCAGCCTGAGCACTTGCGGGAAGCGTTGCTCCAGCGCGGGCAAGATTGCGGCAGCCTCGCCCGCGCGTGTTGATGCGCCGGGATTGAGCAGGATCGCGCTTTCGCCGAATACTAGGGCCGGATCCTCGACGAAAATCGAGTCAGGAAAGGCCTCGAGCGGCTCGAGTATCTCAATCGTCAAGCCAAGCGCACGAAGCGCTTCGGCGTAGGCCGTATGTTCGGTCAGAACATCGTCATAGGCCGGGTCATCGTGGTCGCCGTCCCGCAAGCCCTGCGTTACGCTCCGTGCAGGAGCGCGCAGCAGGGCATGGGTGAAGTCATAGACGGCCAGCGGTTCAGCCCTTTTTGAGGCACTCGCGACCGAGCAGTTCGGCGATCTGCACCGCGTTGAGCGCCGCGCCCTTGCGCAAATTATCGGACACGCACCACAGGTTGAGGCCGTTCTCGACGGTCGGGTCCTCGCGCACGCGGCTAACGTAGGTCGCGCTGTCGCCCGCCGCCTCGATCGGGGTAACGTATCCGCCATCTTCGCGCTTATCGACGAGCATGATGCCCGGCGCCTCGCGCAGGATGTCCATCGCCTGCTCGGCCGACATCTCGTTCTCGAACTCGATGCTGACGGCTTCCGAGTGGCCGACGAACACCGGCACGCGGACGCAGGTGGCGGTAAGCTTGATCTTGGGATCGAGGATCTTCTTGGTCTCGACCACCATCTTCCACTCTTCCTTGGTCGACCCATCGTCGAGGAAGACATCGATGTGCGGAATGACGTTGAAGGCTATCTGCTTGGTGAACTTCACCGGTACGACCGGATCACCCACGAAGATGTTGCGGCTCTGCTCGAACAGCTCATCCATGCCCTGCTTGCCCGCGCCCGAAACCGACTGGTAGGTCGACACGACCACGCGCTTGATCGTCGCGGCATCATGCAGCGGCTTGAGCGCCACCACCAGCTGGGCAGTCGAGCAGTTGGGATTGGCGATGATGTTGCGCTTCGAATATTCATGGATCGCGTGCGGATTCACCTCGGGCACGATCAGCGGCACGTCCGGATCCATGCGGTAGAGCGAGCTGTTGTCGATCACCACGCAGCCGGCGGCCGCCGCCTTGGGCGCATATTCCTTCGCCGGGCCGCTGCCCGCCGCGAACAATGCAATGTCCCAGCCAGAAAAGTCAAAATGCTCGATGTTATGGCACTTGAGCATCTTGCCGGTGTCGCCGAACTCAACCTCGGTGCCGACCGAACGGCTCGAGGCGACGGCAGCCACTTCGTCGCAGGGGAACTCGCGCTCGGCGAGCACCATCATCATCTCGCGCCCGACATTCCCGGTCGCGCCGACTACGGCAACACGATAACCCAATTCATTTCTCCGAAATCAACGAGCCGCCGAGATAGCGATTGCGGGGGCCACCGCAAGCGCACATTCGATTGCGCGGGCTAAAGAGCTACTCCGGCGGCGTGACCCCGTGCGCCGCAAGGAAGCGGAAGACGGAGTTGAAGAAGTGTGGCGAGATCTTCTCGCCCGATACACGGTGCGTGTAGCCGGGATAGAGCATCATCTCAAACGGCACGTTGGCGCCCTGCAATTCCGCAATCAGCGCGGTCGAATTTTCGAACACCACATTGTCGTCAGCCATGCCGTGAACCAGCAGCAGCGGATCGCTGAGTTTTGTCGCATCGGGCAAGGCGGAGGAGGCATCGTAGGCCGGCCCATCCTTCTGCGGCGTACCCATGTAGCGTTCAGTGTAGAAGGTGTCGTAAAGCTCCCACTTCGTTACCGGCGCGCCCGCAATCCCCGCCGCGTAGTAGCCCGGATCGGCCTGTAGCTGCTTGAGGGTCATGTAGCCGCCATAGGACCAGCCCGAGATCGCGATCTTGCCCGGGTCAACGAACGGCAGTGATTTGAGGTATTCGGTCCCTGCTTTCTGGTCGCGCACCTCGACCCCGCCCATGGCGTGATAGATCGGCTGCTCGAATTTGACCCCGCGGTTCGCGCTGCCGCGATTGTCGATGGCGAACCAGATATAGCCCTTGTCGACAATGGCCTGCCGCAGCGCACCGTCCCAGCCCTTGCTGACCACCTGCGCGTGCGGCCCGCCATAGTGATAGAAATAGACCGGATAGCGCTTGCCCGGCTCAAGTTCGGGCGTGACCATTTCCCAATAGAGTGGCGTGCCATCTTCTGCGGCAATCGTACCGTATTGCGTCGGCCGGTGGCTTGCGACGAAGGGCGTATAGGGATGCGACGCGTCGAGCGCGTTCTCTTCGATCCAGGTAATGCGCACGCCGCCCTGGTCCGCAAGATAGCTTTGCGGTGGGGTGCTGTCGTTCGAACGCGTGACGAGCAACGTCTGGCCCTTCGCGTCCATGGTCGCCGCATTGGAATACTCGGGATCGGTCAGCCGTACCAGTTCGCCTCCGCTCAGGGGAAGCGCATAGACCTGCGGGGCAAGCACCGAATCTCTGGTGCCGCGAATGAATATCCGCCCCGCCTCCTGGTCGATCCCGACGAGATCAGTGACAACCCATTCGCCCTTGGTCAGTTGGGTCCACTGGCCACCGGCATAGCGATAGAGATGGCCGTAGCCATCGCGCTCCGACCACCAGACGAGCGAGCCGTCTTCGAGCCATTTGTAGTTGTTGGTGAGGTTGACCCAGTAATCCTCCACCACTGCATGTTCGGTGAACAACAGGCTGCTCGCGCCCGTAGCAGGGTCGACCTTGAGGACGTCGATGACGGTCTGGTCGCGGTTTACGCGCTGGACGTACAGCGCACTGGCATCGGGCGCCCAGTCAACCCGCGCCAGGTAGATGTCGGGATCGCTGCCCAGATCGACCCGAACCCGGTTCTGCCCATCCGGGTCCATAACGTAGAGATCGATCAGGACATTGGCGCTGCCAGCGACAGGGTAGCGTTGCTCATAAACCCTCGTTCCGGTCGCGCCGATTGCCGCACGGGTAACGATGCCAACCCCGCTTTCATCGAAGCGTTCGACCGCGATCCGCCTGTCGTCCGGGCTCCACCAGTAACCCGTTAGCCGGTCCATTTCCTCCTGTGCGACGAACTCGGCTTCGCCCCAGCGGATATCGGCGCCTTCCTTGGGCGTCACCGGTGCAGCTGATTGGCCGACCTCTCCGATCCACAGCTGCCGGTCGCGCACGAAACTGAGGTAGCGGCCAGTCTCGCTCAAGGCGGGGTTGAGCTCGCTCTCCTCGGTATCGGTCAGGCGCTGCACCTCGCCACCCGGGCGCGCGAGGTAGATGTCGCCGTCGATCGGCACCAGCAGCCCCGCACCATCCGCGGTCCACTGGTAGTCAATGATGCCCTTGAGGCTGCCGACGCGCGCCCGCTCGCGCTGCATCTTCTCGTCTTCGGACAGTTCGCGACCCGAACCCAGCTTCTTGCTGTCGACCAGCATCGACCATTCCCCGCTCTCGCGGTCGTATCCCCACAGGTCATAGCGGTTCTTGTCTTCCGCCCGGTTGCGCAGGAGCGTCAACCACCGTCCGTCGGGAGATAGTTTCGCCTTGCGCGGCGCCGGCCCGTCGAGCGAGGGCGAGGCGAAGACGCGTTCGAAGGTCAGCTCCATGGGGGCGGTTTCCTCAGTCGATGGGGCATTTGGGGGGGTATTCTGGGCAGCAAGCGGCGCGACAAGGCATGTGCCCAGCGCAAGCGCAGCAGCAAGGGTAATGAAGCGCAATCTGTCTCTCCCGGCAATCCGCCGGCGGTGATGGCGAGCGCTCGGGCACGAGGCAAGCCCGCAACCGTGAATTCATGCCTAATTTCGGCTTAATTGCGATTGCTTAAATCGCGTTAACGCGTGCTTGCCACAAGGGCGGAGACGTCACGGGGTCTATCCGGCTCACAAGCTCCGTGGCGGCACATCGAAGGGAGGCCACTTCCGTCCTCCCACGATACCCACGCGAAAAGGGCGGCTCCCGCAAGGGAGCCGCCCTTTATTTTCTCGCAGCTTCGCGAAGTGCGCTTACGCCTTGGGGGCGTTGTCGCGACGTTCGGCGATGCGGGCGCGCTTGCCGGTACGGCCGCGCAGGTAATAGAGCTTGGCGCGACGCACCACGCCGCGGCGAACCACGGTGATGCTGTCGACGATCGGCGAGTAGAGCGGGAACACGCGCTCAACGCCTTCACCGAAGCTGATCTTGCGAACGGTGAAATTGCTGTTGATCGAGCGGTTCGAGCGGGCGATCACGACGCCTTCGAACATCTGCACACGCTCGCGGTTACCTTCGATGACCTTCACGCCGACGCGCACGGTGTCACCGGCGCGGAATTCGGGGATGTCCTTGCCAGCCTTGGAGATTTCCTCGGCTTCGATCTGCTGGATCAGGTTCACTGGTCCAAGTCCTTCTTCTTTCGCCGCGCGCCAGAGGCAGGCTGGGCCCGAGCACCACTGTAGCGCTCCCAAAGGTCCGGCCTGCGTAACCGTGTGTCGTCTTCGCTCCTCGCCTTGCGCCAAGCAGCGATCTTCGCATGATCCCCCGATCGCAGCACTTCAGGGATCGTGCGCCCTTCCCATTCCTGAGGTCGGGTATATTGCGGGTACTCCAGCAAGCCGTCCTCGAACGACTCCTCGGTCCCGCTTGAAGGCGCGCCCATTACTCCGGGAAGCAGGCGAATGCAAGCGTCGAGAATAGCCAGGGCGGCAGGCTCCCCGCCCGAAAGGACGATGTCAGCCAGGCTAACCTGTTCGATCTGCGGGAAGGCTTCGAAAATACGCTCGTCGAAGCCCTCGAAGCGGCCGCACAGAATGGTGACTCCGGGGCCCACTGCAATCTCGCGAACACGGTCCTGCGTGATCGGCTTGCCGCGCGGCGTCATGGCCAGGATCGGCCGCCCATCGGCCACGCTGGCGAGCGCGGCACCGATGACGTCAGGCTTGAGCACCATGCCCGCCCCGCCGCCCGCTGGCGTATCGTCGACCGTGCGGTGCCTGTCGGTGGCGAAGTCACGAATCTGCACCGCCTCGCACGACCAATCGCCCCGCTCGAGCGCGCGCCCGGCGAGCGACACGCCCAGCGGCCCGGGAAACATCTCGGGGTAAAGCGTCAGGACAGTGGCGGCAAAACTCATTCAGGTCGTTCCCATATTTCCCGCAAAGGTCCGTTCCGTTCTGCCTCGAACTCGTGCTGCACCCATTCGCGGAAACGCTCGATCTTGCGCACGCCGACGCGGTTGGCCGGATGCACGACCCATTGCGATGCGTCCGGCAGGTAGAGCGTTTCGAACGGCTGCACCAGCCGTCCGCTTTCAAGGTCTGCTCGCCAATAGAGCGGAGACAGCAAGGCGATCCCATAGCCGGCCAACACGGCGTTGGCTTCCTGCAACTGGCCATCGAGCACGATTCCGCGGCGCGGCGGCGGCGGCTCGCCGATACCCGCCTTGGCAAACCAACCGGCCCACATCGGATCATTGGGTGTATGCCGTTCGACGCGCAGCAGGTCTTCCGGCTTCCTGATATCATTGGCTGCGATAAACTCGGGTGAGCAGATAGGGGTGAAGTGCTGGCGAAACAGGAAATCGCTGCGCATCCCGTCCCACTTGCCCAGGCCGACCCTGATCGTGACGTCGACCTTGCCCAGGCCGAATTCGACCAGGTCGTTCGATAGCGTCAGCTTTACCGCAAGGTCAGGATGACGCAGCTGGAATCGACCGATCCGCGCGCTCAGCCACGTTGCACCGGCCGCTACCGGTGCATCGATCGCCAACACATCTTGCTCGTCTTCGGCAAGCGCCGCGAAGGCGTCGGCAATCGCGGACAGGCCGCTCGATACGGCCGGCAGCAAGCGTCGACCCGTGTCGGAAAGCTGGACCCGACCCTTCGCGCGAACGAACAGGGGCGTACCCACGCGGTCCTCAAGTTGGCGGATCTGGTAGCTGACCGCAGCCTGGGTCATGCCCAGCTCCTCGGCTGCGCGGGAGAAATTCTCGTGCCTGCCCGCTGCTTCGAAGGCGCGAACGGCAGCAAGAGGCGGCATGCGATTCATGCCTCACTTCATAAGCCTACCTTATGGTATCTGCTAGTCGTTTTGTTGGAAAGAATGCGATCGCAGGAGCAAACAGGGCTTATCGAGAAACCCGGAGACCTACCATGTTCCTGGAAACCCTGACCCAGCAACGGGCCTATGCAGCACCAGCCGCGGAGGCCCGCAACAATGAAGCCCTGCTTGCCTATCTGAGGGAGCACCTGACCCCGCGCGAAGTCCACATGTTCGGCCTCGAACCCGCGGAAACCAGCGAAGAGACGCCACCGCTACCCGCCACGCGGCTACTCAGTGGCTTGGGCGCAAGCTTCGCAACGACCCTGCTTTTCGTCCTCGTCGGCTTCCTTGCGACGCTCGGACTCCCCGACGGCGGCCTAGTTACAGCCGCCGGAACCGCCGTGATTGCCTGACCCCCCGGCAATTCGGTCTCGAAGGGGGCGGAGCCATCCTGTCGGCGCCATAATGGGCCAGACGGAATGCGCTCCGCCCTCAAACCGTTTCCTAGTCTGAGACCCCGTTATGCCAGTTCACGCCAAGGTGGCTGCGTGTATCCACCGACAATTCGAACACATCAGGTCTTGAATAGTGGCCGTCGGTGTCGAGTGAAGCCAGCGCGGCACCGATCTCATCCAGATCTAGTTCGGCAACCAACGTCTCCTCGCCCTCCCCTGCTTGCGCGATGATGCGCGCGTCGGGTCCCGCGATGAGCGAGTTGCCACTATTGAGAACCTCAGGCTCGATCGTCTCGAGCAGCTCGCGTGCTGCCCCGTCGCCGCCGATGCGTTCCAGTCCGTCGAACAGGTCGTCGCGGTGCTGAACCAGACCCGCCGCCAAGACAAAGCAGCGACCCTCCATCGCGTAGTGACGGCTAGCAATGGCATAGCTTTCGCGCACCGTCGGCCAGGCGGCGACATGCACGCTCTCGCCCAGATTGTGCATTGCCGCGCGAGCCAGCGGCATCCAGTGTTCCCAGCAGATCAGCGAACCGACACGGCCCCATTCGGCCTGGTGCACGCCGAGCGTCGAGCCATCGCCGCGCGTCCACACCAACCGCTCGCCATGCGTGGGCACCAGCTTGCGATGGTCGAGTACTGGCTGGCCGGGGCGAAAGGTCATTTGGTTGTTGTAGAGGCTCTGGCGGACCCGCTCATGCGCGCCGATCGAAATCACCGCGCCGCTCCCGTCGGCCAGTTCCTGCAACGGCAGCAGTCGCTCGTCATCGGGTCCCACCGCCTGTTCGAGCAGAATACGATGCAGCGCGCGCGTGCCCGGATGGTCCCACAGTGCGGCGCCCGGCGCCTCGTCGAGCCACAGCGGATAGCCGCCGAGAAAGGTCTCGCCGAAGGCCACCACCCTGGCGCCGCCATCGATCGCCTCACGCGCTAGTCGCAACGCCTTGTCGATCCCGTCTGCAACTGCCAGCGGGACGGGCGCAGCCTGCACAATGGCAACGGAAAGCTTAGTCATGCGTGGCACTTACGCGCGCCGGTCAGCCGCCGCAACCACCGCCGCACTGCCACTTTTCTCAGGCAATGATCTTCCTATCATCGCTGCGCCTCACTCCGAGCATTCTTCCCCGTTGGCTCTCGAGCTTGTGACCAAAGCTCACTCATATTCGCTCCGATGAACTCTTGCGGATAGGAGGGGGCTACTTCTTCGACACCCTCTTCGCGCGCCACTTCACGCTTCACCACTTCAAAGGCCTCTGCCAGCGATGCGCCTTCGGCCAGTGGGCTTTCGATTACCGCTTTCCCGAATACCGTATACTCGCGACCGTCGCTGCAACCGAAGGAGGTGCGATCGGCGGCGGCGGCCGTCAGTACGATCGTATCGGCGCTACGCAAGGGAGCGATCCAGCTACCGGAGTAGCAGGCCGAAACGATGACGACCCGCCGAGATATACCGACATCATCAAGGAAGCGGCGGATCGAACGCGCCGAGACAGGTGCGATGGCCGTGTAATCGGGCGGCATGCTGGAAAGCTCTGCGTCGCGTGAGCCATGCGAGGTCAAATAGATGACAATGAGATCGCGCTGGGGGTCGACGAAGCTCTTCATCCCGGTTGCAAGAGCAGCAAAATTTGCCTGGATTGCCGCCGGGAAGCGGCCAACTGCGCTTGCCGCATTTGACATGACGACTAGCGGTGCTCCCGGGTCGAAGCGCCGTTGCAGGACCTTACCCGCCTCTACTGCTTCCCGTTCGAACAGGGCCTGCGTGCCGTCCGGAGCAATGGCGAGCACATAGGTGCGCGGCGATCCACCAGAGGATCGCAGGCGATCGAGCGTACGGTCGATCTCGGCAGGCTGGGAGGTCCAGAAACGCTCGGCATCGAAATCGAACGCGCCCTCATCCGCGAATTCATCCTGCCAGACATAGCGGATGCCGAGTGAGGTGACTATACTGTCGAGTGCACCAACGGCAGCGCCACCCAGCACGGCAACCACTGCGCAAAGCAGAATCGGCAAGCGGCGCAGCTCGGGTAGGTCATGCACATTTCCCGACAGGAAGCGGGCACCGGCGAGGATCGACCAGACCATCGGGAGGATGGTCAACAGCCCACCCTGTCGACTGTCTGGAAACACCAAGGTCAAGGCAAGGCTCGCTGCGGCATTCGCGACCGCCAGAAGAAGCAGCACTGTGGCGGTCGGGACCAGTGCCTCCCTGCGCCAGAGGGCGGCAACGATCAATGCACCGAGCAGTGGAGCTGTCGTGCCTGCGAGGACACTACCATATCCGCTCCATCCCTCGCCAAGACTAAGGAAAAAGTGGGCAAGCCCGACAAGGGCCATGACCAGCCAAAGAAACAGCGTCGGCCATGGGCTCGTGGGAACCTGCTCCAGCGAGACGCGCCGGAAGGCAAGCAAACGCCCCAAAAGGATCGCCAATTCTGGAATCGAGGCCGAAGTTCCCATTTCCCCACACTTAGCCGTGCCGGAACAAGGAAGGCAAAGAGTCCCGCCTAACTATCGACAAAGGCGGCTGTCACGACCAGCCGCTTCCCATCCCATTCGGGCACTGCCTGCTCTGTTAGCGGGACCATGAATTTCTTGCCGTCGGGCTTTTCGATCTCGATGATATCGGTCGCGCCGAAGTTCTCTACTGCGCAGACCCGGCCGATTGCCTCGCCGGAATCGGTGACCACGGGCAGGTCGAGGAGGTCGGAATGATAGAATTCACCCTCTTCCAATTCGGGCAGGGCCTCGCGCGGGACAGTTAAGGCGGTGCCCCGCAGCTGCTCGGCCGAGGTGCGATCCTTCACCTCGGCGAAGCGCGCGATGGCACCGCCCTTGTTGTCGCTGCGAATGGTGACGAGGGTCAGCACCCTCCCCGAGTTCGCGGCGTTGAAGCTCTTGTGCGGCTTCAGGGCATCGACCCCTTCGCCGAACAGCTTCAGGCGGACTTCGCCCGCCACGCCATGCGCGCCGGTGACGGCCGCGAGCGTGACGGACTGGTCCGACATCCGAGAGGCTTAGCCTTCAGCCTGCTCTTCGGTGGCTTCGGCAGCCGGAGCTTCCTCAGCGGCAGCTTCTTCGGCCGGAGCCTCTTCAGCCGCAGCTTCCTCGGCGGGAGCTTCTTCTGCAGCGGCTTCTTCAACCGGAGCTTCTTCAGCCGGAGCTTCGGCAGCGGCCTTGGCGGCTTCCTCAGCCTCGGCCAGCTTGGCGGCCTTTTCTTCAGCGCGTTCCTTGGCGGCGTCGCCCGGTTCGCCCTTCTTCGGGTTGTTGCGCGGTGCACGCTCGAGGATGCCCGCGGCATCAAAGAAGCGGTGGACGCGATCGGTGGGCTTGGCGCCAACCGACAACCAGTGGCGCGCACGGTCTTCGTCGAGCTTCACGCGCTCACCCGAATCCTTCGGCATCATCGGGTTGTAGGTGCCGATCTGCTCGAGATACTTGCCGTCACGCGGGCTGCGCGTGTCCGACACGACGATGCGGTAATACGGACGCTTCTTGGCGCCACCGCGCGAAAGACGGATTGCAACTGCCATTTTAACTTACCTTTCAAATGTAAACGTCTGAAATCTATTTCTTCTTCAAAAGCTCTTGCAGGTCAGGCGGGAGCGTGTTCGGATCCACGCCGGGTCCACCAAGGCCGGGCATTCCGCCCATTCCCTTGGGGCCGCCCAGCCCAGGCATAGCGGCGCCGAGGCCACCGCCGCCGAACAGCGCGCCGAGACCCTTAAGCCCGCCCATCTTCTTGATCTGCTTCATCGCGCGGGCCATCTCCTGGTGCATCTTGAGCACCTTGTTGACGTCCTGCACCTGAGTGCCCGAACCGGCAGCCACGCGCTTCTTGCGCTTGGCATTCATCAGTTCGGGACGCTTGCGTTCCTTGGGCGTCATCGAGCCGATGATCGCATCCATGTGCAACAGCACGCGATCGTCCATCCCGCTTGCCGCCATCGCCGCCTTGGCCTTCTTCATGCCAGGCATCATGCCCGCGAGCATGCCAAGGCCGCCCATCTGCTGCATCTGGCGCAGCTGCATGCGCAGGTCGTCGAGGTCGAACTTGCCCTGCGCCATCTTCTTGGCGAGCGCTTCGGCCTCGTCCTGCTTGATCGTCGCCGCGGCCTTTTCGACCAGCGAAACGACATCGCCCATGCCAAGAATGCGGCCGGCCACGCGGCCGGGATCGAAAGCCTCGATCGCATCGAGCTTTTCACCCGTGCCGGCGAACTTGATCGGCTTGCCGGTGACGTAACGCATCGACAACGCCGCACCGCCGCGGGCATCGCCGTCCATGCGGGTCAGCACCACACCGGTCAGCGGCACTTCGCCGGTAAAGCTCTGCGCCACGTTGACCGCGTCCTGACCGGTCAGGCTGTCGACCACCAACAGCACCTCGGTCGGCGCGGAGACGTTGGCGATTGCCTTCATTTCGGCCATCAGCGCTTCGTCGACATGCAGGCGGCCCGCAGTATCGAGCAGCAGAACGTCGGCGGCCTGCAGCTTGGCGCTTTCCATCGCGCGGCGAGCGATGTCGACCGGCTGTTGGCCTGGCACGATCGGCAGGGTCGCAACCTGCACCTGCTCGCCGAGCACCTTGAGCTGTTCCTGCGCAGCGGGGCGATTGACGTCGAGCGACGCCATGATCGCCTTCTTGCCGTGCTTTTCCTTGATCAGCTTGCCGAGCTTGGCAGTCGTGGTGGTCTTACCCGAACCCTGCAGGCCGACCATCATGATCACGACCGGCGGCTTGGCCGCAAAATTCAGTTCGGCCGGCTCGTCACCGCCCAGCATCTCGGTCAGTTCGTCGCTGACGATCTTGACCACTTGCTGGCCAGGGGTGACCGACTTGAGGACTTCGGAACCGATCGCCTTTTCGGTCACCGCATCGATGAAGCGGCGCACGACGGGCAGGGCCACATCGGCTTCGAGCAAGGCGATACGCACTTCGCGCATGGCATCGCGCACGTCCTGTTCGCTAAGCGATCCGCGCCCGCGCAGGCGATCGAACACAGTGCCGAGGCGATCGGACAGATTGTCGAACACGTGCCTACTCCAAACCCCGATTTCGCGAACGAAACCGGATAAACGCGAAAAACGCCGGCGGACGAAAACTCGTCGGCCAGCGTGGGGACAAGCCCCTGTAATCCCAAACTAATGCCCGGGTGTGGTGGAAGCAAGCCGCAGCCGTCGCCACGGCTCACTACCATCAAATCCGGGTGAAATGGTGGAGCCTAGCGGGATCGAACCGCTGACCTCTACAATGCCATTGTAGCGCTCTCCCAGCTGAGCTAAGGCCCCGAGCCATTTCCGAAAGACGCGTCCTGGGAGGCGCGTCACCCTTGCGGGAGGCGCCCAATATAAGGGCCCTCACCGCAATGCAACAGCAAATTTACGTGTCGTCGGAATCGTCGTCGTCGCCCTTGGAGACGGTCTCGACGCCAAGGTCGTCGTCGCCGCCCAGGTCGACTTCGTTGTCCGGCGAATCGTCATCTTCATCGATGTCGATGTCCAGATCGTCATCGTCGTCGCCACCCAGATCGGTGTCGGCTTCGATCTCTTTCTTCTTCTTCTCGTCCTCGAACGGAATCGGCTGCTTCGACTTGAGCACCGGCTCGGGGAACCATTCCTCGGCGCATTCGATGCACGTGACGGGCTCGTCCTTCGTCAGATCGTAGAAGCGGGTGCCGCATTTCGGGCAAGTCCGCTTCGTGCCCCATTCAGGTTTGACCATGTGTAATCCTTGGATTTGCTGCCCCGTCCGGTACGGTGCGGAGCGATGAATTCGTATTGTTCGTGATGGTTTCCCGATGCCCGGGAATCAACTGCGCGCGCGCCTTGCCAGAAGGTATTCGCGCTGTCAAAGCGCCGCACACATCACGACACTTCAGACGCGCGAGATTGTGTGACCGCCCACCGTTTTCAACCCTCCAAACCATTGACCGGCCGCATTCGCGTGCCGGGCGACAAGTCGATCAGTCATCGTTCGCTGATGTTCGGGGCATTGGCAGTCGGCCACAGTCGCATATCGGGTCTGCTGGAAGGTGAAGACGTGCTTGCAACCGCCGCCGCCTTGCGCGCGATGGGCGCATCGATCGCCAAGGACGGCGATGACTGGATCGTCGATGGCGTGGGTGTGGGTGGACTGCTGCAGCCCGGCCAGGCGCTCGACATGGGCAATTCGGGGACTTCGACCCGCCTGCTGATGGGCCTCGTCGCCAGTCATGGGATAACGGCCGCCTTCACCGGCGATGCCAGCCTGTCGAAGCGTCCTATGAACCGCGTGATCGATCCACTTTCGACTATGGGGGCGAGCTTCACGCCCTCCCCCGGTGGCACCTTGCCTCTGATGATGGAAGGAATGCAGCCAGCCGTCCCAATCACCTATCGCCTGCCTGTCGCATCCGCACAGGTGAAGAGCGCGGTGCTGCTCGCAGGGCTCAACACGCCCGGGATCACCACGGTGATCGAACCCGTGCCCACCCGCGATCATACCGAACGCATGCTGCGCGGCTTCGGTGCCGAGCTGACTGTCGAGGAAGACAACGGCGAGCGGATCATCCGCATCCATGGCCCTGCGGACCTGCACCCCTGCGACATTGTCGTTCCAGGCGATCCTTCCTCCGCCGCCTTCTTCGCGGTCGCGGCGAGCATCGTACCCGGCAGCGACCTGGTCATCGAAAACGTCGGCCTCAACCCCACCCGCGACGGCATCTTCCGCGTGCTGACACAGATGGGCGCCAGCATCGACAAGCTGGACGAACGTGAGGTCGGCGGAGAACCGGTTGCGGACCTGCGCGTGCGCCACGCTTCGCTCAAGGGCATCGAAATCGATCCGACTGTCGTCCCTAGCATGGTCGACGAGTTCCCGGTGCTGTTCGTCGCCGCCGCGATGGCAGAAGGCACGACCGTCACCCGCGGGCTCGAAGAACTGCGGGTCAAGGAAAGCGACCGGATCAGCGCCATGGCTGACGCGCTCACGGGTGCCGGCGTCGAACTCGAGGAAGCCGAAGACGGCCTGATCATCGAGGGTAGTGGCGGAGCCCCGCTGCGCGGAACCGCAAACAGCCGGACCAAGACGCACCTCGACCACCGCATTGCGATGAGCATGGCAATTGCCGGCCTCGCCAGCCGCGACGGTGTGGAAATCGACAGCATCGACCCGATTGCGACGAGCTTCCCGAACTTCATCGCCCTGCTGGAAGAGGCGGCAGCATGACGACCGACTGGGCAACCCTCATCGGCTTCGTCGGCATGGCCTGCATCATCGGTGCCTATGCCTATATGACCGCCAAGAGCGAACCGAACCCCTACGTGCTGCACGGCACCAACCTCGCAGGCGCCGCCTTCCTGACGGTTTCGCTGCTGGTGCACACCAACTGGCCAAGCCTCGTGCTCGAAGGCTTTTGGGCTGCGATTGCGTTATGGGGCCTGGGCAAAGCGCTGCGAGCGCGGAGTAGGTCCGTATGATCATCGCCGTCGACGGACCGACCGCCTCGGGCAAGGGTACAATCGCCAAGGCTCTTTCGGCACATTTCGGATTGCCGCACCTCGATACCGGCCTGCTCTACCGCGCCGTCGGGCGGCAGGTCTTTCTCGATGGCGGGGATCCCGACGATGCCGCGGATGCGGCGGCGGCAACGGGTTTTCCCGACAGCCTGCTCGACGATCCGGCGCTGCGCACCGAAGAGGCCGGAGGGCTGGCCAGCCGCGTTTCCGTCCATCCCGAGGTCCGCCGGGCGCTGTTCGATCGCCAGCGCGCCTTTGCCCTGCAGCCCGGCGGGGCGGTGCTCGACGGTCGCGATATCGGGACGGTCATTGCACCGGAGGCCGAAGCCAAGCTGTTCGTCACCGCCAGCGTCGCCGCCCGCGCCCAGCGGCGCTTTCGCGAGATGCACGAGCGCGGCGTACAGGTTACACTGCTCGAGATCGAGGACGACCTGCGCCGCCGAGACGAACGCGACAGCACCCGTGCGACAGCCCCTCTGGTTCCGGCCCCTGACGCGAAAATCATCGATACCAGCGCCCTGAGCCGCGAAGAGGCAATTGCAGCAGCCATCGCGGCGGTCACCGAAGCGGCGAGCTAGGCCGCGCAGCTCACAATCGACATTCGCGTCCCGGTTGTGGGCGCGGTGCCCTTGCATAGATCCATTTGCCTTTCTATAACGCGTTATATAACGTGGTATAGGATATGTGACATGGTCGACGTCGTCGCGCAGATGGGACCTGCTTTCCTGGGCAGTCGATTGAAACGGCTTGGCGAGCGGATGCAGGCAAGCGCCGCCACGGTTATCGCCGAGGCGGGGCTCCCGCTGCAGCCCGGGCATATGGCAATCATGGCTGCCCTGCGCACAGGTGCAAAATCCATCGGGCAGCTGGCCGAAGCGAGCGGCACCAGCCAGCCTGGCATTACTCGCACCGTAGGTCAGCTTCGAAAACTGGGCGTCGTCGCCGATACCGCCTGCGCCGACCAGCGGAGCCGGACGGTCGCATTGACGCCCACGGGCGAGCAAATGGCGCGGACTATCGCGTCGGAGGTCTGGCCCCGCGTCGGCATGGCGGCCGAGGAAATCCTCGCGCAGCTTGACGGCGACTTCCTGCGCCAGCTGGCCGTGATCGAAGCTGCCCTTGCCGAAGCCTCGATCGCCGAACGCGCCGCGCGTGCGACCCCCGGCAAGCTTTCGCTGCGTGAATTCGACGATGACCTCGCGGGGGAGTTCCACGACATCAATGCCGAGTGGATCGAGGCCATGTTCACGCTGGAAGATACCGATCGCGAAGTGCTCGAAAACCCGCGGGCGAAGATCGTCGATCCGGGCGGCGACGTCCTTTTCGTCGAAGCGGCCGGCCTCGGTGTCGTCGGCACCTGCGCGCTCCAGAAGACCGGGCCGGGCGCCTTTGAGCTGACCAAGATGGGCGTCCGCGAAAGCGCGAGGGGCCTGAAGGCGGGCGAGTTCCTGCTCGGAGGCATGATCGAGCGTGCCAGGCAGCTTGGTGCCGAAGAGCTGTACCTCCTCACCAACAGCAAATGCGCCCCGGCCATCCATCTCTACGAGAAGCTCGGCTTCGCGCATGATGCGGACATCATGGCCAAATACGGTGCCCGCTATGAACGCTGCAATGTGGCGATGCGCTACGTCGGTGACTGGCCCTTGCCCACCTGTCACAGCTGCGGATAAGCCCTGTGCCATCGGTCGCGATGACGGGGGTATGACGGCATGCAAGGCTATCGTTCGCGACTGATCGCGCTGACCGCAGTCTGGTTCGCGGCGTTCGTCGCGTCTGGCTGGGCGCCATATGACCGCGGAACCTGGCTGATGGAGGTGGCCCCGGCACTGATCGCGCTGCCGATCCTGTGGGTCAGTGCCAAGCGCTTCCCGCTGACTACGCTGGCGCTTGCGCTGATCGGCTTCCACGGACTCGTGCTGATGCTTGGTGGCGCCTATACCTATGCCCGCGTTCCGCTTGGCTTCGCGGTGCAGGATTGGCTCGATCTCGCCCGCAATCCCTATGATCGCTTCGGGCATTTCATCCAGGGCTTCGTCCCGGCCATTGTGCTGCGCGAATTGCTGGTGCGGTTCGGTGGGCTACGCCGTGGCCTTTTGCTTACCGTGCTGGTGCTCGCCTGCGCTCTCGCAGTAAGCGCCACTTACGAACTGATCGAATTCGGGGCGGCGATGGCGCTGGGTCAGGGCGCCGACGAATTCCTCGGCACACAAGGCGATCCCTGGGATACGCAGTGGGACATGCTGATGTGCGTAATTGGTGCCGCCATTGCCCTGTTGTTGCTCACAAAACTGCATGACCGGCAGCTCGACGCACAGGCCGCCTAGCAAACCGTTTTCCTACTTGCGTCCAACAGTGGCAGACCGGTCCGCATGGCGCATCCGGCAGGTCGAAACACAAGCAATTCCGCCATTCCTGCGGCTTGTGCCTGCCCAGCGAGATTGTCGTTCCGGACCCTGTTCCATGTGTTCCATCCTGTAGGGCTCGCACCCCGCAATTTGCTTGCCTTCCACCCTCGTTTCGCCTAGGCGCGCGCCCGTTCTCGCAATCTTTGGATTGGAAGGACCTTCGCGGCGGCATGCGGCCTCGCGGAGACAACGGCCCTCTTGCCCCGTTAGCCCCGCAATGGTGCGGGAGACGGAGAAAGACCCCGGACAAACCGGTGGCCGGTAGCAAAACGATCGAAGGACTATTCACATGGCAACCTCTGCCAACCCTACCCGCGATGATTTCGCGAAGATGCTCGACGAGCAGCTCGGTGGCGCCGATGACGGCGGCTTCGAGGGTCGCGTCGTCAAGGGCACCGTTACCGCCGTCGAGAACGGCTATGCAATGATCGACGTCGGCCTGAAGAGCGAAGGCCGCATCGACATCAAGGAATTCCTCCGTGGCGAAGGCGACGCGGCACCGGCAGTCGGTGACGAAGTCGAAGTCTTCGTCGACCGCGTCGAGAACGCCGACGGCGAAGCCATGCTGTCGCGCGACCGCGCCCGCCGCGAAGCCGCCTGGGACAAGCTTGAAAGCGAGTTCGGCGAAGGCAAGCGCGTCGACGGCCGCATCTTCGGCCGCGTCAAGGGCGGCTTCACCGTCGACCTCGATGGCGCCGTGGCCTTCCTGCCCGGTTCGCAGGTCGATATCCGTCCGGTGCGCGACGTCGCCCCGCTGATGGACATGACCCAGCCCTTCCAGATCCTCAAGATGGACCGTCGCCGCGGCAATATCGTCGTTTCGCGCCGCGCCGTGCTTGAAGAAACCCGCGCCGAACAGCGCAGCGAGCTGATCGACAAGCTGACCGAAGGCCAGGTGATCGACGGCGTCGTCAAGAACATCACCGATTACGGCGCCTTCGTCGACCTCGGCGGCATCGACGGCCTGCTGCATGTCACCGACATGAGCTACAAGCGCGTCAACCACCCGAGCGAGATGATCGAGATCGGCCAGTCGGTCACCGTCCAGATCATCCGCATCAACGAAGACACGCAGCGCATCAGCCTCGGCATGAAGCAGCTCGAGAGCGATCCGTGGGATGGCGTCGCCGCCAAGTATCCGGTCGGCCTGAAGATGTCGGGTACCGTCACCAACATCACCGAATACGGCGCCTTCGTCGAAATCGAGCCGGGCATCGAAGGCCTGGTCCACGTTTCGGAAATGAGCTGGACCAAGAAGAACGTCCACCCGGGCAAGATCGTTTCGACCTCGCAGGAAGTCGAAGTGATGGTGCTGGAAGTCGACAGCGACAAGCGCCGCATCTCGCTCGGCCTCAAGCAGGCCCAGCGCAACCCGTGGGAAGAGTTCGCCGAGAAGCACCCGGTTGGCTCGAAGGTCACCGGCGAAGTCAAGAACGCGACCGAGTTCGGCCTGTTCATCGGCCTCGATGGCGACGTCGACGGCATGGTCCACATGTCGGACATCGCCTGGGGCATCTCGGGCGAAGACGCGCTGGCCCTGCACCGCAAGGGTGAGCAGGTCGATGCCGTCGTTCTCGACGTCGATGTCGAGAAGGAACGCATCAGCCTCGGCATGAAGCAGCTCGAAAAGGGTGCTCCGACCGAAGCCGGCGCTGGCAGCAGCCTGCGCAAGAACGAGGTGGTCACTGTGACCGTGCTCGAAGTGCGCGACGGCGGCCTCGAAGTGCAGGTTGGCGAAGACGGTGCGACCGGCTTCATCAAGCGTTCGGACCTCGGCCGCGACCGCGACGAGCAGCGCCCTGACCGCTTCCAGCCCGGCCAGAAGGTCGACGCCATGGTCACCGGCTTCGACCGTTCCAAGAAGCCCAACTTCTCGATCAAGGCTCGCCAGATCCACGAAGAGAAGGAAGCCGTGGCACAGTTCGGCTCGTCCGATTCGGGTGCGTCGCTGGGCGACATCCTCGGCGAAGCGCTGAAGGCGAAGAAGGACTAAGCTCCTTCCGACCCATCCAGGGTAATCGGAAAGGCCCGCTTGCGAGACCCGCAGGCGGGCCTTTCCTACATGTAGGATCGCGCCTAGGCTGCCGCCCCCACGAAGCAACGCGATAGGGCAACACGACTGCCATGCTAGAGATCCACCAGTTCCCCTGCCTGTCCGACAATTACGGCTACCTCGTCCACGATCCCGCAAGCGGCGAAACCGCGGCGATCGACACGCCCGACGGAGCAGAATATCTGCGCCAGGCCGAAGCCAAGGGCTGGACGATCACCCAGATCTGGAACACCCACTGGCACCCCGACCATGCGGGCGGGAACCAGGCCATCGTCGATGCAACCGGCGCGACCGTGATCGCTCCGCAGGAAGTCGAGCGAATTTCCCCGATCGACCGTGTCGTCGGCAATGGAGACGCGGTCATGCTGGGGGACTGGCAGGCACGCGTGATCGACGTGTCGGGCCACACCAACGGCCACATCGCCTACCACATCGCCAAGGCCGACGTGGCTTTCGTGGGCGACAGCGTGTTTGCTCTGGGTTGCGGGCGCATGTTCGAAGGCCAGCCCGAACAATTCTGGCACAGCCTCGACCGCATCCGGCAGCTGCCTGACAACACGCTGCTCTATTGCGCACACGAATACACCGCGTCGAACGCAAGGTTCGCGGTTCATGCCGATCCCGATAATGCCGAGCTGCGGCTCTATGCCGCACAGGTGGAGGAAAAGCGCGCCAAGGGACTTCCGACCGTACCCACCGTGCTGTCGCGCGAACTGATCACCAATCCCTTCCTGCGCGCCGACAGCGCCGATCTGCGCGATCGCTGGGGCGGCACCAGCCCGGCGGAAACCTTTGCCGCCTTGCGCGCCGCCAAGGACAATTTTTGACCGTGCCGATCAAAGGATATCACGCGCACATCTACTTCGATCCCGCCGAGATCGAGGCCGCCCGCGCCTTCGCCAAGGCCGCGCAGAACGCATTTGGGATGCCAGTGGGGCATTTTCACACCTCACCGGTCGGCCCACATCCGCGCGGCTCATGCCAATTGTCGCTGCGGCCTGAGCAGTTCGCGCAGTTCGCCGTCTGGGCACCGGAGGCGCGTGGCGACCTGACGATCTTTGCGCATGGAGTGAGCGGAAACGATCTGGTCGACCACACGCGCTACGTCATCTGGTTCGGCCAGTCGGAAGCGCTCGATATGTCGGTGTTCGATTGATATGCGGGCACTGCAGGTAGGCCGTCTATCCCCCGACCTTTCGGGCGCGGAACTCGTCGAGATCGATATTCCGTCACCGAAGATCGGCGAAGTGCTCGTCCAGGTGCGAGCGGCGTCGCTCAACTATCCCGACCTGCTGATGACGCAGGGCAAGTATCAGTTCAAACCCGAGCTACCCTTCGTCTCGGGCCTGGAGATGGCCGGAGAAGTGGTCAAGGCGGGCCCAGAGACAGGGTTCGCCGTCGGTGACCGTGTCATGGGCGGCGCGAAGACCGGCGCCTTCGCCGAATACGTCGCATTACCCGCCGCATCGGTCCGGCCAATTCCCGCCGGACTCGATTTCACCGCCGCCGCTTCGATGGGGGCGGCCTATCACACCGCCTATGTCGCACTGGTCGAACTGGGGCAATTGCAGGCAGGCCAGACTGTGCTGGTGCATGGGGCCAGTGGCGGTGTTGGGCTTGCCGCCTGCGACCTGGCCAAGGCCCTGGGCGCCACGGTGATTGCCGCCACACGGCGTGGCGACAAGCTCTACCCATTGGCACGGACCGCAAAGTCCGACGCCGCGATCCTCAACACCGGTCGCTTCCGCGAACAGGTCGCCGAACTGACCGACGGGCGGCTGTGCGACCTCGTGTTTGACCCGGTGGGTGGCAACGTGTTCGACGAAAGCACGCGTTGTGTGACGTTTGGCGGCAAGCTGCTGGTGATCGGTTTCGTCGCCGGCAGGATTCCGGAGATCGCGGTCAATATTCCGCTGATTAAGGGCTTCTCTGTCGTCGGCGTACGCGCAGGTGAATATGCGCGGCGCTTCCCCGAACGCGGCAAGCGCATCGCGGAAGAGCTGGCTGTCCTGGTGAACGAAGGCCGCATCACCCCGCATGTCGACCGTGTCCTCCCCCTCGACCGCTGGCGCGAGGCTTTCGAGGCGATGCGCCAAGGCGAAGTCATCGGGAAAATCGTAATCGAGCCCTGATACGGACCGGAGAATCGAAAAGGGCGGCCCCGCAGGACCGCCCCCTCAAATGCTCTTTGACAAGCGACTTCAGATGTCGGCAATGACCTTGTCGGCCAGCGCCTTGTCGGCAGCGGCATCATGCTTGTCGGCAATCAGCTTGCGGCTCGCGGCGGTCGCGGCGCTAACGGCACGGTTGCGCACATCCTCGATGGCTTCGCGCTCGGCGGCGGCGATCTTGTCCTCGGCCATGCGCTTGCGGCGCTCGACCATCGCCTTGCTGTCGCTCTCTGCCTTGGCGAGGATTGCGTCAGCTTCGTGCTGCGCGTTGGCCAGCATCGCTTCGGCGTCCTTCTCGGCCCCGGCAATCTTCGCGGCGTATTCGTCACGCAGCGTCTCTGCCTCGGCGCGCAGCGCCTTGGCTTCGTCGAGCTGCTGCTTGATCGCCGCGATCTTGTTGTCGAGACCGCCGCCGATCGACTTGTGTACCTTCGCACCGAAGATCGCGATCAGCAGGAAGACTGCCATCGCCACCGACACGACCTGGAAGGGCGCGAGTCCCCACAGTTCCGGTTCGACGTGCTGCACTTCGGCACCATGCCCTTCCTGGACTAGGGCCTCGGCGCTTTCGGTGGCGAGGATTTCAGGGGCTTGCTCAGCCATTGCTCATCGCCTCCTTGACCGCCTTCGCAGCAGCGGGTTTCGTGACCTTCACGCCAGCCAGGCGCGACACGATGTCCTGAGCTGCCTCAACCGCCACCGATTCCACCTCGGTCAGCGCAGCAGCGCGCGCCTCGGCAATACGGGTTTCGGCATCAGCCAGCTTGGTGTCGAGACGCTTCTGCGCCGCAGCGATGGTCTTTTCAGACTTCGCCGCAGCATTGGCCTTGGCCTTGGCCACAAGTGCCTG
The DNA here is from genome assembly GCF_013260645.1 of Erythrobacter mangrovi. Taxonomy (NCBI): domain Bacteria; kingdom Pseudomonadati; phylum Pseudomonadota; class Alphaproteobacteria; order Sphingomonadales; family Erythrobacteraceae; genus Erythrobacter; species Erythrobacter mangrovi. The sequence goes on from NZ_CP053921.1 coordinate 2,142,699, forward strand.
AGCAGCGGCGCGGTTTTCGTTCTCGCGTACCCGCCAGGCTTCTTCCTGCGCGTCGGCGGCGTCGCGCGCAGCGCGGGCCGCGGCGAGGTCGCCTGCGATCTGCTCGTCGCGCTGGGCCACCGTCGCCATAACCTTGGGCACCATGCCCCGGCCAATGACGAAAAAGGTGAAGCCGAAGAACACGAACAACCAGAACAGTTGGCTGGACCAGGTTTCGGCAAGCTGTGCTATCTGTGGCATTGCAGCTCTCGAAAGGCGGATACGGGAAACTGGAAGGTCGGCCGGAGATAATCCCCGGCCGACCGCAAGTCGTGATCTGTCTTAGGCGACGAAGATCAGGATCATCGCAACGACGAACGCCAGCAGGCCGAGAAGTTCGGCAGCGGCGAAGCCGATGAACAGACGACCCTGCTGGCCATCAGCGGCACCCGGGTTGCGCAGCGCGCTCTCAAGGAACGAACCGAAGACGTTACCCACGCCGATAGCGGCCATGCCGGCACCGATCGCGGCGAGGCCCGCACCAACCAGCTTTGCAGCTTCTACTTCCATGACAAACTCCTTTGGGAAAACAGATGTATTGAGACGAAACTTAGTGAAGGTTCTCGGCGTCGTTGATGTACAGCGAGGTCAACAGCGCGAAGACATAGGCCTGGATGCCCGACACCAGCAGCTCAAGCGCGCAGATACCGATCATCAGGAGGAAACTGGGCAAGCCCACGACCCCGCCCCACAGCACGCCGGCGTTGGTACCGTCGATGACGAAGCTCGACAGCACTTCAAGCAGCACGTGACCGGCCATCATTGCGACGAACAGTCGCAGGCCGAGGCTGAAGGGACGGATCATAAACGAGATGAATTCGATCGCCGCGATGGCAGGGATCATCGGCAGCGGCGTGCCGTGGGGCACGAACAGGCTGAAGAAGTGCAAGCCGTGCTTCCAGAAACCGACGATCAGCACAATCGAGAAAGAAAGGATCGCCAGCGCACCGGTGATCGTGAAATGGCTGGTGAAGGTGAACGGATGGAGGCCGATCACGCCAAGCGGCAGCAGGCCCAGCAGGTTCGCGAACAGGATGAACATGAACAGGCTGAAGACGTAGGGCACGTACTTGCGCCCTTCCTTGCCAATATTGGCTTCCAGCATGGAGTCGATGAAACCGGTGAAGGTCTCCACTGTCATCTGCCAGCGCCCGGGAACGAGTTCGCGCTTCATCCCGCCAAGCACGAAGAGGAACAGCACCACGGTAGTGATGAGCATCCACAGCGCGCTGTTGGTGAAGGCGATATTGTAGCCCGCAATCTCCCAGTTCGCCGAACCCAGCATGGGCTCGATCGTAAACTGGTGCATCGGGTCGACTTTGGCCTGTTCGGCTGCCACGTCCGGTAAGTCCCTAATCCATGTAAACAGCGCCCCGCAAATCCCGGAAATCCGGTCTTATTCGTCGGGACGCTGATTTGCCGCGCGGATAATGTTCCTGAAAGCCACCCCGATCCCAAGGAACAGGCCGACTAACAGACCCCAGGGATTGGTGCCGGTAAAATAGCCAATGGCATACCCGATCACCGTTCCGCCGAGGAGCCCCCCTAGCAGGTCCGCCAGCACCTTGTTGCCACTGCGATAGTTCGCGTCTGGCCCCGATACCTGCGGGCGGTTGCGCTCCTCTTCACGCTGCTGTGCGGCCTTGAGCCGCGCCTCCAGCGCATCGATCCGCGCATCCTCCTGGATGGGCTCCCGTGCAGGTTTGTCGTCGCTCATGCCTTGCTCCTTTTGAGGGGGTTGCGCGGCACGGGCACGGACTTGCCCGCCGAGGGCGCCGCCCCCTTAGAAGGGGGGCATGGGCGAGTCAACACGCCAGACCCCCTTCTCGGTCGCTATTGTCCAAAAGCAAGGTCCTGCGGCCTCGCTGCCATGGCGGCGCTACTCGATCGGATCAAGGACAGCGCGAATCGCGCATCGGCGCGCCAGCACCGCGCGTAGCCCAGGTGCCATCAGGCGCCTGGTACTTTTCGCCCGGCACCGTCGCCAGGATTGCCTGGCAGCCAGCGGTGAGAGCATATTCCTCAAGCGTGGCGTTGGTGGCCTTGGCACGCTCCGAATAGACTGCGCGGCGCTTGATGTTGATGTCGTTGACGATCCGACGCAGCTCAGGGGTCTCTGCCCCGACGATGCCGAGGTAGCCGTCCATCTTCTCACCCACCTGGCCGGCGGAACGCGCGGCGGCGTAGGCAGGATCACGCTGGGCATAGGCCGGGACGGCGATGCCGCTCAGGGCGGTCGCAAGCAAGGTGCCGGTCAGCATCGCTTTGGTCAGTCGCTTGGTCATTCGATCACCCATCAGAAGATATCCGCATTTTCCTCGATCGTGTTCCCCGCATCCTCGGCGAGGCGGTAGATCACTTCCTGGCGGATGTTGACGTTGAGCTCGATCACAATCGGCTCTTCGGGGGCATTGATAGTTATGCACCCGGCAAGCGCGAACGGGATCAGGCCCGCAGCTCCCATCCATTTCGTACCGCGTCTGCTCCGGATCCCCTGCATGACAGGGAATGTCGCAGCGCCGACGCGGTCCGTCAATTCAAGCGGATTCATAAGCCTCACTCGCTTTCCTGCGGCTGAATGGGTGATTCATCCGGAATCAGGTCTTCCGGCTCGATTTTCGGGGTTGCATCCTCGCCAGACACCTCGCGGCGGATGAAGCGCTTGCCGTCATCGGACAGCAAGCCCAGTTCGCGTGGGTCGCGCACTGCGGCGGGATCGTAGAGCGACTTCAGGCTGGTGAGCAGCTGGTAGAATTGCGCCTTGATATTGACGCGGAACTGCAGCGGCAGCCCGGCCAGGCGCCTGGTAACGAAATTGGATTTGGCCCCTTCACCCTGGTTCACACCGTCGAAGCGCACGCGGGTCACAATTTCACCAATCAACGGACCTTCCATGATGACCCGCATCTGGCGATAGTCGAGGCTCCTCAACGCATCGAATGCGAAATTCGCGATCGGCGAAAGGTCTTCGTAGGTGAGTTCCCCGACATAGGAGAGGTTCCCTCCGGGCGGGCGTGAGATCAGCACACCGGTTTCGATCTGCCCATTTCCATTGGCGTCGAATACGATCGGTACCGTACCGTCGAACACACCGGTTGCAGAGATGTTCTCCAGCTCCATCTGCTGGACGAACTGAGCGGCTTCGAGCCCGACGATCTCAAAGATATAACGCCGCTCTTCGCTGACCCCAAAATTGAAATCGACGCTGCGCAGGATCAGACGCCCACCCATGAACGGCCAGCTCCCGCCAGCAACGGTCAACACCTTGCCGTCGCGCAGCTCGAAATCAACCTCGCCGTCCAGCACCTCGACGCCGGGATTGATCGACGCGACGTAGAGTTTCTGGCCCGGCTTGGTGGTCAGGCTGAGGAGATCGGTAAATTCAATCTGTCCGCTCGCGCCATTGACCGGACCGAAGGCCGCAGCGAAGTCCAGACCCTCACTGCCAAATGTGCCTGAGCTGGTAATTCCACCCTCGGCATCCCAGTCGATACGTCCCTTCCCGCTTACGATACCATCAGCATTGGCGATGACGCCAAGCGCAAGGTGAGACAACTCATCCGGCTGCAAACCTTCATCGAATTTGAGGTTCGGCACCAGCAAGTCGGCATGGCCCGCTGCACTTGCAAGATTGTGGCGGATATCCGCCACCCCAACCAGGCGATCGCTCGCCGGGTGACGCATTTCCGCATTGGCATCGATCACGTTATCTCGCAGTGCCAGCGTCGCACCGCGCGCTACCAGCGCTTCGAACCGCGCCGACCGCTGGCGATCGGTAAGTCGAAACGACGCGTCGAAAATCGACAGCTGGCCATCCGCGTAATCCCACGTCCCCGCGCCATCGCTGATATCGAGGGGGACAGCCGCGAGCTTCACTTCGGCCTCGCTGAAGGTTCCCGCGATTCCTTTATCCAGGAACGCATCGATGTTCGAAATGCGGAACCGGCTTGCGGTGTCGATCGGCCCGAGCGTTACATCGATTGCCCGCGCCGTCATCGCGCCAGGATAGGCAAAGCCGATCGGGCCCGAGGCCAGGCGGATCGGTGTTTCACCGAGGAACCCTTCGAGATCGATCGAGGGCAGGCCAGCGGCAATCCGCAGGCCCCCTGCACCACTGGAAAGGATCGGTTTGCCACGCGGTGGGCAGAGCTGGAGGCTGCGTCGCTCAAAACGCAGGTTGGCCATCTCGAGGCGGTCGAAGTCGACATCGGTGCAGGCGCTCCAGAGTGCCAGCGTCCCTCCCGGGGACCAACTGCCATCGACCGGGATCCTCAGGTTTGAAGCCGCCCCGCCCGGCAAGGGACCGCTCGCCACGACCTGCCCGGCGAAGCGCAAGGCACCGGCGGCAGACTGCCGCATGACCATTCGTGGTACGGCGAGCGACGCCTCACCGGCCGCATAACGCTCCATCGCCAGACTGAACTCAACGGCGCCACCGGGAGCACGCTCCATCCGTCCGGCAATGCGAGGAAGGTTCGCACCACCCATCGCGATATTGCCGGCGATCCGGGGAGGAGACTTGCCATCGCTGGCAATCTCGACGCGCGACAGGGATACGATCCGCCCACCGCTGCCACCGCGAAGTTCGGCACTGGGGATCAGCACAGCCAGCCGTTCAACACCCTTCCGCACGCGGATATCGGCGGCCAGGGCACTGCCCCTCGTCTCGGCCTGGAGGGCGCGGCCGATCTGGCTGGCGAGCGGTGCCAACAGTGTGCCCTCACCCGACGCGACCATGTCATTGATCACCCCAATCAGTTTTGGACCAAGCCGCAGGCCATTGCCTTCGACCTGGCTGTCGATCTCAAGCTTGCGCAAATCGGCGCTACCGCGCGCCTGACCCTCTGCGGTCAAAACCGCCGCCGCTACCTGCGGCGAAGACGCCCCACGCCCTGCCAGTGAGAACCGGCCCGATGCTGCACCTTCCCGCAGCTGCGCGTGGATCGATCCGGTCAATCCGCTGATGACATAGTCGGCATGGCGGGTCTCCCCACCGTCCAGCCGTGCATCCAGCGTTGGATTGGCCAGCTCCTTGTCCAGGCTCACTTCGAGCGCGGCAGCGTAGTTGGCGATCGTCAAACCACTCTCCACGCAGTCTAGCGAAGACAGCCGAAGAGGGCCCGAAAAGGATGGAGCGCCGGCGCTGGTGGTGACCTTGCCGAAAACAGTCGCGTTGCGCCCGGTGCATCCCGGCAAGGCCAAGCGGGGGGCCGTCGCGGCGAAGATTCCCGCGAAACCGCTTCTTAGCGTGCCCTGCCCCTCCGACTTGAACCCGATTGGCCCCCAATCGGTTTCGATCAGCCCGCGCCCGTCACGGATCGCAAGCGAGAAGTCAGGCAAGGTTGGCGGCTGATCGCTTTCAGCGAAGATTACCCTGTCGAGCGTACCGAAGGTCAGCCGGCCGTCGCGGAAACTGCCATAAATGCGCGGTTCGGCCAGCGTAACCGAGCCGACCGTGGGAAGCCCCATCCCGTATTTCAGCGTCACCACCACACGCTTCGCAGTGAAGTCCGGTGCCGCCGGATCACCGATCACGAGATTGGACAGCACCTGCCGCCTGCCGGCGATACTGTCGATCTTGTAGCTAGCCGGGAGATCGTAGGCTTCGAGCTGATCGGCAATGATGTTGTCGGCGATACGCTCGCGCGAAAGCCAGGCAACGGCCAGGCCGACAAACAGGACCGCAATGAGCATTCCGGGGATCGCCCAGCGCTTCTTGCGCCACGGCGAACGGGAATCGCGTCGCATTACCTCGTCATGGAGCTGATCGTCGCTCGCGCCGCTTTCCATCGATCCCACACTTGCGCGCAAGCCGCGCCAAAGGCAATGCAAGTCACTGAAACGCAGAGGCTGGGGGTTTGGTTGCCGGATAGTGCGAATAATTCCTCGGCTCATGATGGCAGTGGCCATCGCGAGCGCTTGCGACAGCGCCTGTTGCAGGGTGGCGCCGAGGCGCTGGCCGATTACGAGTTGCTAGAGTTCCTGCTTTTCGCCGCCTTCAAGCGGGGCGATACAAAGGCGCTGGCAAAGTCCCTGATCGCGCAATTCGGTTCGCTTTCTGCCGTGCTGAACGCAGCACCTGCGAACTTGGCCCAAGTGAAGGGCATGGGCGAAACGAGTGCCGCTTCACTTTATGCGGTGGCGCTCGCTGCACGGCGCATGGCCCGTGGCGAGGTGGAGAACAAGACGGTCCTGGGAAGTTGGCAAGCCTTGCTCGACTATCTCGCGATCGACATGGCCCATCTGACCGTTGAGCGTGTCCGCGTGCTCTATCTCAACGCCCAGAACCGCCTGATCCTCGACCACCATGTCGGCGACGGATCAATCGACGAAGCCGCCATCCACCCGCGCGAAGTGATCCGCAAGGCATTCGATATCGGCGCGACCGCGCTGATCCTGGTCCACAACCATCCTAGCGGAAACCCGGAACCCAGCCGCGCCGACATCCAGATCACCCAACGCATCGCCGAAGCCGGGCGGTTGCTGGGCGTGACTGTCCACGATCACATCATTGTCGGGCGCCATGGCCACGTCTCACTGCGCGGCAAGGGCCTGATCTGACCGCGCCTCAGCGTTTCGGCGCGGTAATGCCGTAGCGTCGATAGCGGGTGGCAATGTCAGGCGAGAGCCGCAGCGCGTGCTCGATGTCCTTCTTGCCGTCTGGTTCCCCACGCCCAAGCCTGATGATCCCACGCAGGTACAGGCTCGCGGCCTGCCCCGGAGCCTTCTTGAGCGCCGCTTCCAGGTCCTCCAGCGCATCGTCCTCGCGCCCCAGCCGATGAAACACCAGCGCACGACTATCGAGGACCGCAGCAGAATAGTTGCCTGCCTTGACTGCCTTGTCGCAAAGCTGTTCGCCATCGTCGATGCGAAAGTTCCAGGTTCCGACGAACCAACATTGCGAATTGAGCAGCAGTTCGTCGCCCGGCCGTTCCGCAAGCGCATCTTCCAGCTTCTTCCAGGCTTCCTCGTTCCGGTCCGTGGATCCTGCGATCTCGGCGAAAACCTGGGCAATCTCGGACAACTCGTCGCCACTCACGTCGATAGCGTCGAGCACCGCGAGGCCTTCCTCGTCTCGACCCGCCAGTGCCAGCGCCCCTGCATAAGATGCGGCGCTCGCCAGATCACCCTTGAGTTCGTAGGCCATTCGGGCCGCTTCCGCAGCCTCGTCGAGCCGCCCTGCCTGCCGCAGTACTTCGGCCCGCGAGTCATAGGCATCAGCATCGCCAGCAATGGCAATCGCCTTGTCGATATCGGCCAGGGCCGACTTGTAGTCCCGGCCCAGCGAGTAGAGCGCACTGCGGAACTGGTAGTAACCTGCCTCATCGGGCAAGAGCTTGACCAAGGTATCCGTCGGCTCAATCAGCCCTTTCATGCGCTGGGCCAGCTCTGCGTCATCCAGTTCCCAATAGCGCCGAGGGTCCGTGATGCGGATCGACGGATCGGCGCTCGAAAGCGTACGCATCGCCGCCTTGGCCGCAGGGATATCCGCCGCGGCGATCTCCGATGGCACATAGCTCGACCAATCTTTGACCATCACACTGCTACCGTCGAAGACGAGATCGCGCTTGAAGCGGGTGCCGGCGACGACCTGTTCTTCGAGATTGCCGGTGCCCGTCAGCCCCGCCCCCTTCCCGCCATCGGGAAGCATGAAGATCACTTCCTCGGCGGAGGTCATCGGGCCACCGGTGCGGTAGGGAATGTCGCGCCACGCCGCGCGTCCCCGGTCGGGGTCGAACACCCAATTTGTGGTCGCGGTGTAAATTGTATGCGTCGCGACATCGCGTTCGATCCCGAACGGTTCCACCAAAATGCCTTTTGCGTTCAGCTTAGCGATGCCGGTTTCGGGGTCGTAGCTGTAGGCTGCGTCGTAGACGACGCTCTCGAAGACATCCTCGAGGTACTTTTGGGCATGGCCCAGGATCGTCTTGCGATCAGTTTCGGTAGCGCGCGCCGCCATGCGCGCGGCCAACACACCGCGGGTCTCCACCTCGATGTCGTAGAGCGCCGGCAGATCAACCCCGCGCGAGAAGTCATAGACGATACGGTAGGTACGATCGGCAACCTTCGGCCAGCGCTGTTCCAGCTTGATCAACTGCGAACCGCTCTCGCGGATCGGCAAGGCATATGCGAAATTGGGTACTTCCCACATCGTCTCGATCCGCGTCCCGGCGCTGGTCCCGTCAAGCCAGTAATCGGTGCCGTCGATGGTGGCCTTCACGAGGACGTGATCGAACGCACCCGGCAGCGGCTGCCATACGGATACGGCATCGCCATCCTGCGAGTTGACCATCGCCGCTTCCGCCTCGATATCGAGCGCGCGAAGCATGGCGAGCAGCAACAGCGTCTTGGCCTTGCAGTCGCCGTAACGCAGGGTCCATGTCTCGACCGGCGATTGCGGGAGGTAATTGCCCCCATCCATGCCGTTCATGAGGTAGTTGATCTCGTCCTGCACAGAGCGCAGCGCCAGCGCCGCGCGTTCCAGCGGATCGTCGGTCGCGTCCCGAATGCGCTCGACCTCAGCGGCAAGCGGAGTTCCGGCGGGGATGCTGCCTTCCGTCACATAGTGGGGCGCCATGACCGAAGCGACGTCGGACCAGGTCGCAAAGGTACCGGTCATGACCGCAGGCCGCACCCGGAACCGCGCCGGAGCGTCCTCCGGCATCTCCTCGACCTTGTCGATCGGCAGGATCAATTCGACTGTGCGGTAGCCATTGCGGTCCACCACCGTCGGATCCGGTGCTTGGCCCAGCATGGCATAGTGCACACCTGAATCGCTGGGCCAGGACATGCGCAGGCGCCCGAAGCCAAGCCGCGTGGGCTTCGGAGTGAGTCCCTCGGTCGCCTGCATCGCCCCCGCCAGTGCCTGGTCGCGGCTGGTCGTGCTGCTGGAGAAGCGCAGTATGTCGCCCACCTTGATGCCGGGAACCTTGAACAAGGCCGTCAGCGCGCCATTCACCGTGCGTCGTTCAAGCTCGGTCTCGCGGCGGATGACCTCCGGTTGAACCCCTTCAGCGATCAGGTCGATCGCCTTACCGTCACGCACGATTTCAAGGCGATGAAGAATAAGATCGCCCTTGTCGGGCAACCAACCGAACTGGAGCGTGCCAAGCTTTGACAGGACATCGGCATTGCGGATGTCATAAGCCACATCGGTGTAGCGCTGGACCACGCCGTCTTCGAGACGCAGCTGTCGGTCGAAGATGACGATTTCTTCTTTCTTGGCGACTGCCGTGTCGAAATCGACCGGCACGACCCATTCCGGCGCCTTTTCGAACCGCACCGTTTCGCCTGCGATGGCGGGGCCGGCAATTACTATAGACGCGGCCGTCGCAAGAAAGAATCCAACCCTCACAGACATTTCTCCCCTTGTATTTTTTTCGGAGACTATACTTCGCCAATCGAATTGCAATCGGACTATCGCCGTCCAGGCACGTTTCGTCAGCGGGTGACGGTTGAACGATGGCACCGCCACCGACCCCGCAGGGTTGCGATTTCGTCGCTTCGCGCCTAGCGGCAGCGCCAAGTTTCCCGCCGACAGTCCAGCCGGAGTCCTTCTGCCCATGGTCCCTCGTTATGCCCGCCCCGAAATGACCGCGCTTTGGGAACCGGAAGCCAAGTATCGCATCTGGTTCGAGATCGAGGCGCATGCGACAGAAAAGCTGGGCGAACTGGGTGTGGTGCCGAAGAGCGCGGCCAAGGCGCTGTGGGACTGGTGGGCCACCAACCCGGTCATCGATGTCGACGCCATCGATGCGATCGAAGCCGTGACCAAGCACGATGTCATCGCCTTCCTCACCTGGGTGGCGGAGAATGTCGGCGACGAGGCCCGCTTCATGCATCAGGGCATGACCAGCAGCGACGTGCTCGATACGACACTGGCCGTACAACTGGCCCGCGCGTCGGACATCCTGCTGGCCGATCTCGACGCGCTGCTCGCCGCCATTCGGCGCCGCGCCGAAGAGCACAAATACACGTCGACCATCGGCCGCAGCCACGGCATCCATGCCGAGCCCGTGACCTTCGGCCTCAAACTGGCGCAGGCCTATGCCGAGTTCGATCGCTGCAAGACGCGGCTCCTTGCTGCCCGCGCCGAAATCGCGACCTGCGCGATCAGCGGCGCAGTCGGCACCTTCGCCAACATCGACCCATCGGTGGAAGAATACGTGGCCGAGAAGATGGGGCTGACGGTTGAGCCCGTTTCGACCCAGGTGATACCGCGCGACCGGCACGCCATGTATTTCTCCACCCTTGCGGTGATCGCTGGCTCGATCGAGCGGCTCGCGGTGGAGATCCGCCATCTGCAGCGCACCGAAGTGCTCGAAGCGGAGGAATATTTCTCGCCCGGCCAGAAGGGCTCGTCGGCGATGCCCCACAAGCGCAACCCGATCCTCACCGAGAACCTTACTGGCCAGGCGCGCATGATCCGCGCCTATGCCCTGCCCGCACTGGAGAACGTGGCGCTGTGGCACGAGCGAGACATCTCGCACTCGTCGGTTGAGCGCTTCATCGGTCCCGACGCCACGATCACCCTCGACTTTGCGCTCGCCCGCCTCACCGGAGTGGTCGACAAGCTGCTCGTCTATCCCGAGCGGATGCAGGCCAATATGGACCGCATGGGCGGCCTGATCCACTCGCAGCGCGTCCTGCTTGCCCTGACCCAGGCCGGGGTCAGCCGCGAAGACGCCTATCGCCTGGTGCAGCGCAACGCGATGAAGGTGTGGGAATCGGACGGCCGCCTGATGCTGCTCGACCTGCTCAAGCAGGATGGGGAAGTGACGGCTGCACTCTCAGCTCAGGAGCTCGAAGAGAAGTTCGACCTCGAATACCATTTCAAGCATGTCGACACGATCTTCGCGCGGGTGTTTGGCTAGACCTTTGTGTCTCCCCAGCCTAGCAAGGCTGCAAAGGCAAATTGGGGAGCTGATCGAATGCAGATAGTGCGCACTGTCGTCTGGACCCTGGTGCTGTTCGCGCTGCTTGCGTTCAGCTTCTTCAACTGGAGCCCGGTAGAGGTGCACCTGTGGTCCAACCTGGTGCTGGAAACCAAACTACCCGTGCTGGTCGTGGTATCGTTCCTGTTCGGGCTGCTGCCGATGTGGCTGATCCATCGCACCCAGAAATGGCGCATGAACCGCCGGGTGAGCGCGCTCGAGGCGGTCACCACCAAACTGGCAACCGCACAATCGCCCGCCAGCACGCCATCCGTGGCGAAGGCCGACCTGCCCCCCGAACCCACCAATCCTGTCGATCCGGAAAAATAAGCCCCACATGAGCAACCCGATCTACCTCGCACTTGACGTCCCCCGCCTGCGTGAGGGCATGGACCTTGCCCAGAAGGTCAAGGGTCACGTCGGTGGCATCAAGCTGGGGCTGGAATTCTTCTGCGCACATGGGGCGCACGGAGTTCACATGATCGGCCAGCTCGGCTTGCCGATCTTCCTCGACCTCAAGCTCCACGACATTCCCAACACAGTTGCCGGCGCGATGCAGGCAATCCACATGCTGGAACCTTCGATCGTCACCGTCCACGCCAGCGGCGGGCGGGCCATGCTGGAAGATGCCAAGGCCGCCGCCGGCGAACATACCCGCGTGGTCGGCGTGACCATGCTCACCAGCATGGACGAACGCGATCTCCAGCGAACCGGTATCGGCGGCACCGCGCATGACCACGTGATGCGCCTTGCCGAACTGGCACATGACGCGGGTCTCGACGGCATCGTCTGCTCGGGTCACGAGGTGAAGGCAGTCCACAACCAGTGGAAAGACGGCTTCTTCGTCGTCCCCGGCCTGCGCCCGGCGGGCGGCGCCGCGGGCGACCAGAAGCGGGTCGTCACTCCGCGTCAGGCTCGCGATGACGGGGCGAGCGTGTTGGTGATCGGTCGCCCGATCAGCCGCGCAGCCGATCCGGCACAAGCCGCGCGGGAGATCGAGGCGACACTTTGATCGCGATCGTCACGGCATCGCTCGAGGATGCCCCAGCCCTGAAAGAGCTTCTCGAAGCGGCGTACCGCGGGGACTCGGCGCGTCGCGGATGGAATCACGAGGCCGATATCCTCGACGACGAGCGGGTCGCACCCGGCGAAGTCGAACGATTGCTGGCCGATCCCGAAGTGACCATGCTGGTCGCGCGCGATGGCGACAAACTTGTCGGCTGCGTTGCAGTGACCCGGCGCGATCCGTCCTTGGCGTATCTCGGCATGTTGTGCGTGCTGCCCGACCTCCAATCTGCCGGCCTCGGGCGGCGATTGCTCGATGCGGCCGAAGACCATGCCCGCGCGAGCGGCATCCAGATCATGGAGATGACCGTAATCGACAGCCGCGACGTGCTGATCGCATGGTACGAGCGGCGCGGCTATGCCCGCACCGGCGAGACGCGTCCCTTCCCCGTGCCGCGCGATCCACCCATCACCTTCGTGGTGCTGGAAAAAACGCTCGCTGCAGCCTAGGTGCGCGCCATGGCGGGCTCCAGGATCAAGATCTGCGGCATTTCGACGCTCGAGACGCTCGAGGCTGCGATCTTGGCGCGAGCCGACTATGTCGGGCTCAACTTCTACCCGCCCAGCCCGCGCCACGTCCCTGCGGCACGGGCGGCGGAGCTGGCCGGGCAATCGCAGTCCAGGATCGCGCGCGTGGGGGTGTTCGTCGATGCCGACGATGCCCTGTTGGGCGAAGCGATTGAAGCGGGTCGCCTCGACGCCATCCAGCTGCATGGCAATGAATCCCCTCAACGTGCGGCACAGTTGCGCAACCGCTTTGGCCTGCCAGTGTGGAAGGTGCTGAGCGTAGCCAGTGCCGCCGATATCCAGCGCGCAGGGGACTATGCGGCGGCGGTCGACTTCATCCTGTTCGATGCCAAGACACCGAAGGGCGCCGCGCTGCCGGGAGGCATGGGCTTGCGCTTCGACTGGACCTTGTTGCAGGCCTATCGTGGGGCATTGCCATGGGGCCTGGCGGGCGGCCTGACCCCGGACAATGTCGGCGATGCCGTTCGCCTCACCAACGCGCCACTGGTCGATACCTCGAGTGGAGTCGAAAGTGCCCCCGGCCTCAAGGACGTGGACAAGATCGCCGCCTTCTGCAAAGCGGCTCGCCAGTCATGACCAACCAGCCCAACACCTTCCGCAACCAGCCCGACGAGCGCGGGCATTTCGGCGATTATGGCGGCCGCTATGTCGCCGAAACGCTGATGCCGCTGATCCTCGATCTCGAGCGTGAGTATCGCAAGGCGCAGGCCGATCCGGCGTTCCAGGAGCAGTTCGACGACCTGCTCGAACATTACGTCGGCCGCCCCAGCCCGCTCTATTACGCGGAGCGGCTGACCGAGGAACTGCGCAGGGACGCTCCAGCGGGCAACGGCGCGCAGGTCTGGTTCAAGCGCGACGAGCTCAACCACACGGGCGCGCACAAGATCAACAACTGCATCGGGCAGATCCTGCTGGCGATGCGCATGGGTAAGACCCGCATCATCGCAGAGACTGGCGCGGGTCAGCACGGCGTCGCCACGGCTACGGTCTGCGCGCGTTTCGGCCTGCCTTGCACCATCTTCATGGGCGCGACCGACGTCGCGCGGCAGGCGCCCAATGTGTTCCGCATGAAGCTGCTGGGCGCGGAGGTGGTGCCGGTGACCGCCGGAGCCGCAACGCTCAAGGACGCGATGAACGAGGCGCTGCGCTATTGGGTCGCGAACGTCCACGACACCTTCTACATCATCGGCACCGCGGCTGGCCCGCATCCCTATCCGGAGCTGGTGCGCGACTTCCAGTCGGTCATCGGCAAGGAAGCGCGCGCGCAGATGCTCAGCCGTATCGACCGCCTGCCCGACCTGCTGGTCGCGGCCATCGGCGGCGGCTCGAACGCGCTTGGCCTGTTTCACCCCTTCCTCGACGATCCCGATGTGAAGATGCTCGGCGTAGAAGCGGCAGGCTATGGCCTCGATGGCGACCAGCACGCGGCGAGCCTGCTTGGCGGCTTCCCCGGCATCCTCCACGGCAACAAGACCTACCTGCTGCAGGACGAGGACGGCCAGATCACCGAAGGTCATTCGATCAGCGCGGGTCTCGATTATCCTGGCATTGGTCCCGAACACGCCTGGCTCAAGGACATGGGACGCGTCGAATATACGGCGGTCACCGACGACGAGGCGCTGGACGCCTTCCAATTGCTGTGCCGCACCGAGGGCATCATCCCCGCGCTCGAACCCAGCCACGCCATCGCGGCAGTGGCCAAGGTCGCGCCGACCATGCCGAAGGACAGCATCATCCTCTGCAATCTCTGCGGGCGCGGCGACAAAGACATCTTCACCGTGGCCGACAAGCTGGGAGTGGAGATGTGAGACGTGGTTTTCTGAGTTCGCTCGTCTTTGGGGCGATCCTGAGCGCCATCGCCGTTGGTAGCATATGGTTGCTCAACACGATTTTGCGCGAGAACTCCTGGACGCTGAATGCGCCTCGGGTCGTCATCGATTTCGCGTTTGTAACCATCATTATGACACTTACGCGTTGGAAGTCTGACCTAGTTAAATGACCCGCTTCTCCGCTGCCTTTTCCAAGCCTCACCCCGCCCTCGTCTGCTTCATCACCGCAGGCGACGGAGATACCGCGGCCAATCTCGACGCATTGGTCGAGGGTGGTGCCGATGTGATCGAACTCGGCATACCTTTCACCGATCCCATGGCTGATGGCCCGGCGATCCAGGCAGCAAACCTACGTTCGCTCGGTGCCGGTACGAGGACCGCCGATGTATTCCGCCTCGCCACCGAGTTCCGCCAGCACCACCCCGACGTGCCGCTGGTGCTGATGGGCTATGCCAACCCCATGGTTCGGCGCGGGGCGGAGTGGTTCGCCGCCGCTGCCCGGAACGCAGGCGTCGATGGTGTGATCTGCGTCGATATCCCGCCCGAAGAGGACGAGGAACTCGGCCCGGCTTTGCGCGCGGCCGGCATTTCCCCAATCCGGCTTGCCACCCCGACCACCGATGCCAAGCGCCTGCCGCAGGTGCTCGAAGGGTCATCGGGCTTTCTCTACTATGTCTCGGTCGCCGGGATCACCGGCCTCCAGCAGGCCGCGCAGGCAAGCATCGAGGATGCGGTGGCCAAGCTGAAGGCGGCGACCGACCTGCCCGTAGCAGTCGGTTTCGGCGTGCGCACGCCCGAACAGGCTGGCGCAATCGCCAAGGTCGCGGACGGCGTCGTCGTCGGCAGTGCGCTGGTCGAACTGGTCGGCGAACACGGAACCGAGGCTCCAGAAAAGCTGCGCGAACTGACCTCCGCGCTCAAGCAAGCCATCGTGGACGCGCGCTGACGGGGCTTTCGTTACGGTTCGGAGACGACTAAGGCGCAGCCATGAACTGGTTCACCCGCGTCCGCAATTCGCTGAGCTTCGGCTCGAAGCGCAGCACCGACAAGGATCTCTGGGTCAAGTGCCCGGGATGCCAGCAGATGGTCTTCGCGCAGGAGTACGAAGAGAACGCCTTTGTCTGCCCGCGCTGCGACCATCACGGCCGCATCGGCGCCGACGAGCGGCTCAGCCAGCTGCTCGACGAAGGCTTCGATGTCCTGCCGATCCCGCAGGTCAAGGAAGACCCGCTCAAGTTCCGCGATTCGCAGAAATATACCGACCGTCTGAAGAAGGCACGCGCCAACAGCCCGCATGAGGATGCCTTCCTCGTGGGTTCGGGTGCCATCGAGGGCAAGCCGGCGGTGGTCGGCGTACAGGACTTCGGCTTCATGGGCGGCAGCATGGGTATGGCCGTGGGCACCGCCTTCTGCCAGGGCGCCGAACGCGCATTGACCCGCAAGTGCGCCTATATCGTGGTGACCGCTGCGGGCGGCGCGCGGATGCAGGAAGGCATCCTTTCGCTGATGCAGATGCCCAAGGCGACGGTGATGACCCGCCGCCTCAAGGAAGCTGGCCTGCCCTATATCGTGGTGCTGACCGACCCGACCACTGGCGGCGTGACCGCGAGCTACGCCATGCTGGGCGACGTCCACATTGCCGAGCCGGGCGCGCTGATCGGCTTCGCTGGCCAGCGGGTGATCCAGGATACGATCCGCGAACAACTGCCCGAAGGCTTCCAGCGCGCCGAATACCTGCGCAAGCATGGTATGGTTGACCTGGTCGTCCACCGGCACGAGCTCAAGGACATGCTGGCGACGCTGCTCGACTACCTGGCGCCCGCCAAGGCGGCCTGAGCCCCAAGATGCGGGATTTCGCCCGCTCAGACAGTGCGGCGGTGCAGGCGCAGCTCGACCGGCTGGACGCGCTCAGCGTGCCGCAGGGACGCCTGGGGCTGGATACGATCCGTGCCCTGCTTGCGCGACTGGGCGATCCGCACAAGCGCCTGCCGCCGGTGTTCCATGTCGCGGGGACCAATGGCAAGGGTTCGACTTGCGCCTTCCTGCGCGCCATGCTCGAGGCAGAGGGGTACAGGGTCCACGCCACCACCAGTCCCCATCTGGTGCGCTACAATGAACGGATCCGGATCGCCGGCGAGCTTATCTCGGACGCTCGGCTCGCGGAGCTACTGGCCGAGGTGCTTGACGCGGGCGAGGATCTCAACCCGAGCTTCTTCGAAGTCACCATCGCCGCCGCTTTCACCGAACTTGCGCGCGTCCCGGCGGATGCCTGCGTGGTCGAAGTCGGCCTCGGCGGGCGCTTCGATGCGACCAATGTGCTGGAACCCGGCGTTCTCGCGGCATGCGGCATTGCCACGCTGGGAATCGACCACGAACGCTTCCTCCTCGCACCCGAGGAAGGCGTGCCAACCGAGCCGATAGCGCGCATCGCCTTCGAAAAGGCGGGCATCGCCAAGCCCGGCATACCGCTGGTGACGATGGCCTACACGCCAGCCGCAGAGACCGAGATCAAGCACGTCTCGGACCGCGTCGGGGCACCGCTCTTCATAATGGGGCCCCAATGGTTCGCCGGGGTTGCGGACACCTGCCTACTCTACGGCGATGAGAAGGGGAGATTTGACCTCCCGCTTCCCCCGCTGCGGGGGCTTCACCAAGGTTGGAACGCGGCACTGGCGGTGGCGATGTTGCGGCATCAGAGTGCCATCGAGGTTTCCACCGCCTCCATGGCTCAGGGCATCCGCGCCACCCGCTGGCCAGCCCGCCTGCAAGTACTCGGACCCGGTCCGCTGTCCGCGCGGCTACCCGATTGCCGCTGGCTGCTGGACGGCGGGCACAATGCGCAGGCGGCGAATACACTGGCCAACCATTTCTCGAGCGCTGCGCCAATCCCTCGCCACGCGATCATCGGCATGCTCGAAGCGAAAGACTGGCGCACGCTGATCGACCGCATGGCGCCGCACCTCAGCACGCTGATCGCGATCCCGGTCCCCGGTCACGAATCCGCCCCGCCGGCGGAAATGGCAGCCTATGCCGAAACACGAGGCATCGCCGTCACCGGAACAGCCGGTTCGATCGAGGAAGCGATCGATTGGTTGGACCGATCACAGCGCGACGTCGAACCGCTCTACGGTGAAATCTTCATTGGCGGCTCGCTCTACCTCGCGGGCGAGGTCCTGCGCCTCAACGAGGAGTTGCCGGACTAGGTGGGATTGATCCCTGGGGCGCCCACAGGCGCCCGAAGGGCGTCTCAGTCTGGCTCCACCTCGCCTGCCGTCCCCATGGCTGCATCAACGAGCCCCGCCCGCATCATCCACCAGAACAGCACGATCCCCGGCACGGCGGCTACCGTAGTAAGCAGGTAGAAATTGACGTAGCCCATCGTCTCGATCAGCCCGCCCGCGGTGGTGCCGGTCAGGAAGCGTCCCACAATGCTCGCAGCCGCACTGATCAGGGCATATTGTGCCGCGGTAAAGCGCAGGTCGCACAATGCCGAGAAATAGGCCACAACCACCACGCCGCCATATCCGCTGGCGATATTCTCGAAGCCGATCGCACCAGCCATGCCCCAATTCGAGTGGCCGGCGGCCGCCAGCATGGCGAAGCTGAGGTTCGAAATGCACATCAGCACAAGTGCAATTAGGACAGAACGCTTGAGCCCCAGCCGGGCATAGATCACCCCGCCGATGAACACGCCGATGAGATAGGCCCAGAAGCCGACACCGACGTCGTAGATCGCGATCTCGTCATTGGTGAAGCCAAGGTCGTCGAACAGCAGGCGGAAGGTCAAATTGGCCAAGGTATCGCCGATCTTGTGGACCAGGATGAACAGCAGGACCAGCCATGCCCCGTGACGCTTGAAGAACTCGATGAAAGGCCCGGCGATCGACCGCCAGACTTCACCGACACCCTTGCGCGCAATCTCGATCTTGCGACGCGGCGGCTCCCCAAGGATCAGCGCGGTCAGCATGGCGGGCAGCACCAGGGCTGCACAGGCGAGATAGGCGACGCTCCAGCCAGAACGGGCGGCGATCACCAGCGCAAGCGCACCGGAACCCGCCGCGCCGATCCGCCAGCCATACTGGCTCATCCCCGAACCGACGCCCAACTGGTAGGGCTTGAGCGTTTCGATACGATAGGCGTCGATCACGACGTCGAAGGTCGCGCCGGCTGCGCCGACCAGCACCGCCGAGGTCGCCATCCACGCAATATCCGTCGGATCCGCCAGCGCCAGATTGATCACCGACGCAGCAACCAGCAGGCCGGTGACAACCATCCAGGAAACGCGCTGTCCCAAGCGACCGATGATCGGCAGCCGCACGCCATCGGGTATCCATGCCCAGAAGATCTTGAAGTTGTAGACCAGGAAGGCGAGCGTGAAGGCCGTCACGGTCGCCTTGTCGATATTGTCCTGCGCCAACCGTGTCGTCAGCGTCGCGCCGATCATCGCATAGGGAAAGCCCGATGAAATCCCGAGGAAGAAGGCGGCGAGCGACTCCTTCTCCAGATACGGTTTGATGGAAGCCCATATGGAACGCTGCGACTCGGGCGCGACGCCGACTGATTCATGCATTCCCTAGCGTCCTTCCGTTTTCGCCGGTTTTTTGCGACACTAGCTACGAGTGAGAGCGAGAGGAACAGCCCAGATGAGCGCTGTCGACACCAAACATTCCGCGCGCCGCCCCACCGAGGGCATGATCGCGCTGGCCCGCGATATTGCCGATGGGCACAAGCGCGACGCAACGGGCGCGACGAGTGTCCCGGCGCATGTCTATACCGACCCGTCCTATTGGGCGCGCGAGAAGGCGGCGATCTACGACCGGCTGCCGCAGATCCTGTGCCCGTCGGCCCTGCTGCCCGATCCCGGCATGGCGGTGCCGCACGACGCGACCGGCCGCCCGCTGCTGATCACCCGCGATGCCCAAGGCAAGGCGCATGTCTTCCTCAATGTCTGTCGCCACCGCGGTACGCGACTGGTCGAAGGCGGCGAGGTGCAATGCACCAAGAAGCTCGTCTGCCCCTATCACGCCTGGACCTATTCGGTTGACGGGCGACTACTCGCCCTGCCCCGGCCCGACACGTTCCCGGAACTCGACAAGGGCGATTATGGCCTCGTCGAGCTTCCGTCGAAGGAGACCGGCGGGCTGATCTGGTTCTGCCCGCAACTGGATACCGCAGACTTCAGCTTCGCAGACCGGCTTGGCGAGGATTTCGACGCCCTGGGCATGGGCGAACAGGTGCTGTTCCGCCGCAAGACGCACGAGGTGGCGGGCAATTGGAAGCTGATCATGGATGCCTTCCTCGAAAGCTACCATGTCACGCGCCTCCACGCGAAGACCATCGGGCCCTTCTTCAAGGACGGTGCCACCAGCGGCGACATGATCGGCCCGCACTCGCGCAGCGCGGTGGGTCGGCTGGAGGAGATGGAAGGCGTCGACCTGACCGACATGGCCGCCCTGCGCCGCGTGGTGACCTTCGCCTACCAAATGTTGCCCGGGGCGCTGGTCATTCCCAGTCCCGACTACATCAACCTGATGGTGATGATGCCGCAGTCGCACGATCGCACGCTGGTCGAGGACTTCATGCTGATCCCCGAGCACCCCGCGACCGACAAGGCGCGCGACCATTGGGAACGCAGCTGGGCCCTGCTCGATGGCGGGGTCTTCGCATCCGAGGATTTCCGCGCAGCAGAGCTTGGCCAGCAGGGACTGGCAACGGGCGCGGTACCCTTTCTGACGCTGGGAACGCTCGAAGGCGGCATCCACCGCTACCACGATACAGTCGAGGAAGCCTTGCGCGCAGCCAACTGAGCGCCTAACCGCGCAGCCATGTCCGACAATCGACTTCCCGAAGACGGCGACCGCATCGCCAAGCTGCTCGCGCGCGCGGGTGTCGCCAGCCGCCGTGAAATCGAGCGCATGATCGCCGACGGGCGCGTGGCGCTCGATGGCAAGGTGCTGAACACGCCTGCGGTGAAGCTTGCGAATTTGCGTGGCGTGGCGGTCGACGGCAAGCCGGTCGGCAACGCCGAGGACACGCGCCTGTTTGCCTTCCACAAGCCTGCGGGAATGCTCACCACCGAGTACGACCCCAAGGGGCGGACGACTATCTATGCCGCGCTCCGCAACACGCTGCCGAAGGATGTAGGGCGCGTGATGCCGGTGGGCAGGCTGGACTACAATACGGAAGGGCTGTTGCTGCTTACCAACGACGGAGAACTGAAGCGGGCGATGGAACTGCCGTCGAGCGGCGTACCGCGTACCTACCGCGCCCGGGCTTTCGGCGATGTGACGCAGGCGCAGCTTGACGATCTGATCGAGGGGATCGAAGTCGACGGGGTGCGCTACGGCCAGATCGAGGCGAACCTCGAGCGCGGCTCAGGTCGAAATCGCTGGATCGAGCTGACCCTGCGCGAAGGCAAGAACCGCGAGGTGCGCCGCGTACTCGAACATCTCGGGCTTGAAGTGAACCGGCTGCTTCGTATCGGCTATGGCCCCTTCCACATCGGCGACCTGCCCCGCGGACAAGCGACCGAGATCAAGCGCGGCGAGGTGGAGGCATTCAAGCGCGAACTCGCGCGCGGCGGGCGAAAGTGAGGATCGTCGCCGGCGAATGGCGCGGGCGCAAGCTGGCCGCGCCGCCGGGCGACCTGACTCGCCCGACCGCGGACCGCACGCGCGAGACGCTGTTCAACATGCTTACCAGCCGCCTCGGCAGTTTCGAAGACCTGCACGTGCTCGACCTGTTCGCAGGTTCCGGCGCACTGGGGCTGGAGGCTCTTTCGCGCGGAGCCGCCTCCTGCCTGTTCGTCGAACAGGATGCGACGGCGGTAAAGGCGATCAGGGCCAATATCGAAACGCTGGGCGCTCGCAGCCGGGCAACCGTGCAGCAGTCTTCGGTGCTGACGCTCGGGCCCGCCAAGGTGGCACAGGAACTGATCCTGCTCGACCCGCCCTATGATACCGGTGCGGGGCAAGTGGCACTCGACCGGATGCTGCGGCTCGGCTGGATAGACGGCTCAAGCTGGATCGCGCTGGAGACCGGCGCGAAGGAAGCGGTGGCAGTCAAGGGGCTTCGCATCGATGCGGAACGCAAGGTGGGCAAGGCAAAGCTCACCCTCCTGCGCCTCGACGCCTGACAGGAAAATGGGGCGAGACCGCCGCAGCAGCCCCGCCCCCTCCAAGCCTCGCGCCAGCCTCACAGTGGGGCGCGAGAGAAAGACGCCATGCCTATTCGTCGGGCCGGGTCGCAGGCAACGGCTCTTCGATCTCGCTCGCAGGGAGACCCGGCCAATATTCGAGCGGACGATTGCCGGTTCGGTTTTTCTCCCAGCCATTGATGCAATTGTCCTGCTGGTCCGGCTTGCAGATCGGCAGGTCGCCCGTCGCTGGAACGTCGGAAGCTCCGGTCGCCTGGACGACCGGCTTGCTGACGAAGCGCGGAGCCATTGTGCTGGCGGGTGCATTTGCCGGAGGCGCGGTTTCGGCGGGTTCGGTGGTGCCTGGTTGCTCAGCCACCTGCGCGAAGGTGGGAGCGACGGCAAAGGCAATCGCTGCCGCGCCTGCCAGGATAAGCTTGGTCATGTCGGCTCTCCAAAACTGTTGTCACCCGAACTACGCAGCACCAATGCCTGCGGTTCCGGGCACCATTCGGGGAGCAGCCTTGCCTTGATGCCATTCGTTCCCTAGCTGTTCCGGTGACCATGGCCGACCTTCCAGCTGACTCACAGAATGGCGAAAATGCCCGGATTCCCGCCTATGCGGCAGTCCTGAACGAACCGCAGCGACAGGCCGTCCTGACCACCGAAGGACCAGTACTGATGCTGGCAGGAGCGGGCACCGGCAAGACCGCAGCGCTTACCGCACGACTGGCACATCTCATCGCGACGCGGCGGGCGTGGCCCTCCGAAATCCTCTGCGTGACCTTCACCAACAAGGCGGCCCGCGAGATGCGCGAGCGTGTCGGGCGGCATATCGGGGACGCGGTCGAAGGCATGCCCTGGCTCGGCACCTTCCATTCGATTGGGGCGCGGATGTTGCGCCGGCATGCCGAGCTGGCCGGGTTGCAACCGAACTATACGATCATCGACACCGACGATCAGTTGCGCCTGCTCAAGCAGCTGATCCAGGAAAACGATCTTGATGAGAAACGCTGGCCCGCACGCCAGCTTGCCGGATTGATCGATCGCTGGAAGAACCGTGGGCTCAACCCGGACGATCTCGATGCGGTCGAGAACGAGGCTTATGCCAATGGGCGCGGGGCGCAGTTCTATCGGCTCTATCAGGACCGGCTGAAGGCGCTCAATGCGTGCGACTTCGGCGACTTGCTGCTCCATGTGGTCAACGTGCTGCGCAATCACCGCGATGTGCTGGAACATTACCAGCAGCGCTTCAAATACATCCTCGTCGACGAATACCAGGACACAAACCAGGTCCAGTACCTGTGGCTGCGGCTGCTGGCGCAGGCACGCAAGAACATCTGCGTGGTGGGTGACGACGACCAGTCGATCTATTCATGGCGTGGGGCAGAAGTCGCCAATATCTTGCGGTTTGAAAAGGACTTCCCTGGTGCAGCTGTGATCAAGCTGGAGCAGAACTATCGCTCCACCCCGCAAATCCTTGCGGCCGCCTCGGGCCTGATCGATGCCAACAGCGAAAGGCTTGGCAAGACGTTGTGGACCGAATTGCCGCAGGGTGAGAAAGTCCGCGTGATCGGCATCTGGGATGGACCCGAGGAAGCGCGACGGGTCGGTGAGGAGATCGAGCGGCTCGAGGCGGAGGGCGCTCCGCTCGATCAGGTCGCTATCCTCGTCCGCGCGCAATACCAGACCCGCGAGTTCGAAGATCGCTTCATACAGATTGGCCTCAATTACCGGATTGTCGGCGGGTTTCGTTTCTACGAGCGCGCCGAGATACGCGATGCGCTCGCCTACCTGCGCGTGATCGAACAGCCTGCCGACGACCTGGCCTTCGAGCGAATCTATAACCAGCCCAAGCGTGGCCTTGGCGCCAAGACCCTTGAGGCCATGCGCCGGCACGCCCGCCGCATCGAGGCCCCACTTGCCGCGGCAAGCCTCGACCTGGCCGACACCGACGAACTCCCTGCCCGCGCCCGCAACACGCTGGTGGGCCTGCTCGGCCAGTTCGTCCATTGGCGCGAACAGGCCGAGAAGACCACACCTGCCGAATTGCTGCGCATGGTGATCGCCGAGAGCGGCTACGAGGAAATGCTGCAGACGGACCGCAGCGCCGAGAGCGCTGGACGCCTTGAGAACCTGACCGAACTCGCCCGCGCGATGGAGGATTACGACACGCTGACCGACTTCCTCGAACACGTCAGCCTGATCATGGACAATGATGCGCGCGACGATGGCGAGAAGGTCACCATCATGACCATGCACGCCGCCAAGGGGCTGGAATTCGATCATGTGTTCCTGCCCGGCTGGGAGGAAGGCGTCTTCCCAAGCCAACGCGCGCTCGACGAAGGGGGGTTGGCGAGCCTCGAGGAAGAGCGCCGACTGGCCTATGTCGCGATAACCCGGGCGCGGCGGCGCTGCACCATCCTGCACGCGGCAAACCGGCGCATCTACGGCCAATGGACCAGCAGCATCCCCAGCCGCTTCATCGACGAACTACCCGAAGACACCGTCGCCCGCGAGACCACCTTGACCGGTGGGGCATCGCTATGGCGCGCCAATTGGACCGAGACCGAAGACCCCTTCGCCCATGTCTCCACCAGTCGTCCGGATCGCTCCACCGCGCGCGGCCCTGGCTGGCAGAGGGCCCTTACTACGGGTTACGACCCGGTCCCCAAACGCCTCGCAGAACCGGGACGCAGCGCGGCGAGTTTCGCCGCGAAACCGCGAAGCGATATCGCCATCGGGGCACGCGTGTTCCACGACAAGTTCGGATACGGCAATGTTACCGGCCAGGAAGGCAACAAGCTGACGATCGATTTCGAGAAAGCGGGTGAGAAGCGAGTGATCGACAGCTTCGTCAAGCTGGCCGACTAGGCTCCTCAGGCCTTCGCTTCGGCTTCTACCACATCTGTCCCGCCGTCACGATAACGCTTCTCCCACGGCCTTGCGAGTTCGCCCAGGAAACCGCGTGTACCTTCCTCGATGCCCGTCTCGCAGCCAAGATAAGGCTTGGGATTGAGATAGGTGCCGAAGAGCTTGTCCCACAACGTGATGGTATTGCCGTAATTGGTACCCATCAGCTTTTCGTCGCGAATGTGGTGCAGGCGGTGCGCGGCGGGCGACATCAGTACCTCGCCGAAGCCGCCGAGAGTCCAGTTGACGTCGGCGTGGATGAAGTAGCCCCACCAGCTGCGCAGGATGCCTGCCCCCGCAATGGCCCAGGCCGGAAAGCCAAGGGCAAGGACCAGCAGCGTGTCGAACAACAGGCTGATGATCTTGCCCACGGGATGCTTCCGCTGAACCGAAAGGAAATGGATGGCCGTGTCTGCGTGGTGTGTCGCATGGAAGCGCCAGATGCCTTGCATATGCTCCACCCGGTGGCGCCAATAGGCGACAAAGTCGATCAGGACCAAGGCAAGGAGCAAGGTCAGCCCTTCAGGCAGGCGCTGCCACAGCTGTGGGAACAGGCCGTAGTCCCCCAACGTCTCGCTGAGCACCAGGGCCGGAACGATGAAGATCGGTCCGATCAACAGCGTGTTGAACGCAAACAGCAGAACATTGGTAATCGCCTCGCGTCGACAGCGGCGTAGCGCATCGAGCAAGGCGGCGCGCTTCGTGACCAGTGCCAACAGGGAAAATACAGCTACGACCGGACCGAACTGAAAAAGGACGTCGTTGAGCGAGACAAAGTGATCTTCCATGCCCGACCACGTGCCAGATCAAGACTAACAAATGCTGAAAAACGCCCCTCTGGGCGATCGGATCAGAGCGCCGATACGTTAAGGAAGCCCGGCATTGGCCCATTCCATTCACCGGGCTTGATCGGGGCGTCGTCCTCGTCGCGTTCGCGACGCGAGGGGCGCGATTTCTCCGCCTTCTCATCCCTTTCGCGACGCGCGCGCGGGGCGCGTTCAGGTCGCTCGGCGCGATCCTTGCGAGCGCGCGCTGGGCGGCGTTCCTCGCGGACCTCGTCTTCCTGCTCCGCTTCGGGCTCAGGCTTCGGCTCGGGCGCTTTCAATTCGACCCGCACGTCCTTCTTGCCGAACACCGGGATCGCCGATCCGGTCAGCTTCTCGACATTGGCGATCGCTTCAGCGTCTTCCTCGGCGACGAAGGTGAAGGCTCGGCCCTTGGCGCCCGCTCGACCGGTGCGGCCGATGCGATGGACGTAATCGTCCGGATGCCAGGGAGTATCAAAATTGAAGACGTGGCTGACGCCCTTGATGTCGAGCCCGCGCGCCGCAACGTCGGATGCGACCAGGATGTTGACCTCACCCTTCTTGAAGCGATCGAGTTCCTTGATCCGGCTCGCCTGGTCCATATCGCCGTGGATCTCGCTTGAAGCGAAGCCGTGGTTTTGCAGGCTCTTGTTGATCTCGCGCACGGTGGTCTTGCGATTGGCGAATATGATCGCGGTTTCGACAAGGTCGTTGCGCAGGAACCAGCGCAGCGTGTCACGCTTTTCGCGGCTCTTCACCTTCACCTTGAAGGCGGTGATATCCGCGTTCGTCGAGGCGGCGCGACTCACTTCTATCCGTTTGGGGTTGCTAAGAAACTTCTTGGCCAGTTTCTCGATCGGCGGCGGCATGGTCGCCGAAAAGAGCATGGTTTGCCGCGTCTCGGGCAGCTTGTCGCAAATGAACTCGATGTCGGGAATGAAACCCATATCGAGCATGCGGTCGGCTTCGTCGATCACCAGCAACTCGCAGCCGTTGAGCAGGATCTTGCCACGCTCGAACAGATCCATGAGTCGCCCGGGCGTTGCGATCAGCACGTCGACGCCTTCGTTCAGTGCCTTGACCTGGTCGCCCATTTGCACACCGCCGATAAGCAGCGCCATCTTGAGATCGTGGTTCTTGCCGTACTTCTCGAAATTCTCGGCAACCTGCGCCGCAAGTTCACGGGTCGGTTCGAGGATCAGCGAACGCGGCATCAGAGCACGGCGCCGACCGTGATGCAGGATGTCGATCATCGGCAGCACGAAGCTGGCGGTCTTGCCGGTACCGGTCTGGGCGATGCCGATGATGTCCTTCATCATCAGCACCGGCGGTATCGCCTCGCGTTGGATCGCCGTCGGCTCGGTGTAGCCGGCTTCTTCGACTGCTTTAAGCAGGTCTGGTGAAAGGCCGAGATCGGCGAAAGTCATTAGCGTCGAAAGATTCCCTGGGACTTGTGCCGACACAAACCCGCGCGTCCGCAGGATCGGCTGGCCGCGCCCTTTGCCGTTTTGCGGCCAAAAGTCAAGGTTTGCGCCGGCGGCCCGTGCGCCGGGATATCAGCCGTCGTCCGATACTAGGACCAGCCGGTTCATCTCCGAAATCTGACACTTGGCGCCAGCGCGGCTCATCAATCGATCGCGCCCGCTGCACAACTGCCCGTCCTCGTTGCGCTCCATATAGAAGCCAAGGTAGAAATCGCGCGGACTGCATGCCTTTTCGAGTTTCGCCGATATCATGCTTCGATCGCGCATGTAGATGATCAGGCGGCTGCCCCGGTCGGACACGCCAACGATGCCATTGGCGGCAATGCAGCGGCCGAAGGGTCGCTCAACCAATCTCGGTGGCACCGCCTGGCGGGGAAGGTCAGCCAATAGTTCGTTGCGCACCGCGCTGGGTTGGGGACTGATGCGAACGATCACCCTTCCCTCGATTCGAACCTGGTTTGCCACCGGCACCGCGGCCCCATCCACGAAGGCAGTCCAATCAGGCGCACGACGCGACATCGGCCCTTCAGGGACCGTCCGTTCCTGCACTCGCGCCTGGCGTGCCACGTCATCATCTGCGCTATCATTGCCCGGAACAGCAAACGGCATCAGGAGGGTCAGGAGGGCGGTTATGAAGGACATTGACGCGGCTTGCTGCTCCCTTGTCGCATCGAATCTGCGTGGTACGGCCTACGATCCGGGGGGTCCTGCCCCCCTCCGCTTGAATATCGGCTTAATTGATCGCCGAGCGAAGGCAAGGTGTGGCGCTATCCTGCCTAGCTGTGGCAAGGAGACCAAATGTCTTCACCCACCGACTTTCTGGACGCAGCCCGCGCGCTTCTTGGTCCGCGCGGCTTTACAGACGACCCCGAGCTGATTGACCCTTGGCTGACCGATTGGAGGGGACGCTTTTCCGGACGCGCCTTGGGCTTGGCCTCCCCTGCCACCACTACTGAGGTAGCCGCGCTGGTCCGCTTGTGCGCAGAACATGGCGTGCCGATCGTCCCCCAGGGTGGCAATAGCGGCATGTCCGGTGGCGCGACGCCCGACCCCAGCGGAACCGCGATAATCCTTTCGCTGCGACGGATGGATATGATCCGTGAGATAGATCCGCTTGCCCGGCAGGTCACCTGTGAAGCGGGAGTGGTACTTCAACGCCTTCATGAGGAAGCCGAAAAGTATCGGTTACGATTCCCACTCACGTTGGGCGGCAAGGGCTCGGCGACAATCGGCGGGCTGATTTCCACCAATGCCGGCGGCACACAGGTACTGCGTCATGGGACCATGCGCGCTCAGGTACTTGGGCTCGAGGCGGTGCTGGCCGACGGTTCGGTGCTCGATTCACTCACACCGCTCAAGAAGGACAATCGCGGCTTCGACCTCAAGCAGCTCCTGATCGGGTCAGAAGGAACCTTGGGAATTGTCACCGCGGCGAATTTGAGATTGCTACCTGAAATTGGTGGGCGAGTCGTTGCCTGGGCTGGTTTGCCTTCGATTTCGGCCGCCCGCCAACTGCTGCTGCACTTCGAGAAAGTCGCGGGCGACAGCTTGGAAGGGTTCGAAGTCCTCCCCGCCCATTGCCTGGCCTCCGTACTTGCCCACTTGCCCGACGCCCGGCCCCCGCTGGCAGGCCAACATGCGTGGCATGCCTTGATCGAACTGGTTGCGCCTGCTGATGGCGCAGAGCAGCTTGCCACAAACGCCGAAACTATGCTGGCCACGGCCCTTGAACAGGAATTGCTTGAAGACGCGGTGATCGCGTCGAATGAGGGACAGGCTGAGGCCTTTTGGCAATTGCGCGATGCCATCGCCCCGGCGGAGCGGGCCATCGGCCCGGCCATGCAGCACGACATCTCCGTGCCGGTGGCCAAGATGGCCCGCTTCGTCGAGGAGGCTGCGCCCGACATTGAACAGAAGTTCCCCGGGACTACCGCCGTCGGGTTCGGGCATCTTGGCGACGGAAATATCCATTTCCATGTCCTCGCGCCCAAAGGCGCCGTGCGCGGCGAGTGGGAAGCCAGCGAGGGCAAGGTGATCAGCGCCTACGTTCACGATCTTGTCACGCAATTTGGCGGTTCGATCAGCGCAGAGCATGGAATTGGCCAGATGAAGCGCGACGAACTGGGCCGTTTAGGCGACCCCGTAGCGCTCGCGCTGATGCGCAGCATCAAGCAAGCGCTGGACCCGAATGGCCTGCTCAATCCGGGCAAGCTGGTGCCGCTTGCGCAAGAAGGCGCAAGTCCCTAAAGCGCCGGGCTTCACGCGCGCGTGCCTTGGGTGCGCCGTCCAATCCAATGTTCTCGGAGAGTTTCCATGGCCAGCGCGCCGCAGCCAAACCTGCCCCTGTTTTACAACGACCTGATGCCGCTCAACAGCAACGATCACGCGAACTATCGCACACGGTCGGTCGAAGTTGCTCCCTGGCTTTCGAAGCAGCATGCCGTTCCGGTGACGGTGGATGAATTCATCCAGGCGCAACGCCAGCTTCCGATTGTTTTCACTGCAGGTGAAAGCCCGCTGCCGATCGCACTCATGGCGCTCAACGAAGGCGTAAACACCTTTGTTGACGCGGAAGGCAAGGTATCCGAGCCTGTGTACCTACCGGCCTACATTCGGCGCTATCCGTTCATGCTCGCCCGCCTGCGTCCTGATGCCGACGAGCTTTCGCTGTGCTTCGATCCGACCGCTGAATCGATCGGCGAATTCGCGGAAGGCGATGCGCTTTTCGACGGCAAGGAGCCTTCGCAGGCAACCAAGAACATCCTCGAGTTCTGCGAAAGCTTTGAGCAGGCAGGCCAGCGTACGCAGGCGTTCATGGACGAGCTCAAGCAGCACGACCTTTTGATGGACGGCGAGGTCGCCATTCAGCTGCCTGGCGAAGCCAACCCGTACATCTATCGCGGCTTCCGCATGGTCAACATGGACAAGCTGAAGGAAATGCGGGGCGACCAACTGCGCAAGTGGAACGAGAACGGCCTGCTCCAGCTGATTTATGCCCACATCTTCTCGCTCGAGCAGATGCGGATCATATTCGGTCGCCAGGTCCAGCAGGGCACTGCGCCGCTCCAGAATTCGCCCGCCGCGGGTGTGCCGACCAACTAAGGAACGCAGCGAGGGCGTGCGCGAGATGAAGCCGCGCCCGCCCTCGTTCAAGTCTTCAACGCTGCTAAACCATGCACGGCCCGTGGGATGATCGGGCACAGCGAATACCAGGGCGCAGGCCTTGCGATCCCCTTCTCGGGCACGATTTCGATCGCTCGTGTACGATGGGCGAATGTGCGCTTGTGGAAGACCTCGCAACAGCGAGCGTCTCAGGGCACGGCGTCGTGCTCTTTGGGGTACCCAACCGAGCCTAAACCAAGCGGCCTACTTCCGGCTTGAAATTTTCCGGACCGATATCCACCTAGCGGTCATCGGGCGGCGCTCCCCTCATGGCCCGCTCGATGGATGCGCGCGAGCGCATCTACCTCCCTGAACCTTGGCCACCTCGTGTGTTTCACACGAGGTGGTTTTTTCCCTGGCGGCTCACTCGGCCGCGTTCGGCAGCATTCGCTCGCGCCCGAAGAAGGCGACCTCGTCGGCCAGGGCCCGCATGAGGCCGGCGAGAAGCTTTACGACGGACTGAAAACGCGCACTCGGCTCCTCGAGATTCGCGCACAGGTAGGTCGAACGGCACACTTCGACCTGCATCGCATGAATGCCTCGAGCGGGGAAACCGTGGCGGTCGAGCACGTAACCGCCAGAATATGGACGGTTGTGCGCGACGCCTCGTCCTCGCTCGCCCAGGTGACGCAGGGCGTTCGCAATGAGATGATGGCCGCAGGATGCGCCAAATCGGTCGCCTATTACGAACTCCGCGGGAACCTCGTCCGCAATCCTTTTGCGCAGCGGCGGCATCGAATGAAGGTCGACAAGCAGTGCCGCCCCCCAACGATCCCGCATCGCTTCGAGCGTAGCGGCGACATGGGCGTGATAGGGGCGGTGGACTGTCGCGATCCGCCTTTCCAGATCCTCAACCGCAACCGGACCGCGCCATATCTCCCCGCTTCCCGGCAGGCGGCGAGGGATGATTCCAAGCCCGCTTCGTGCCCTGCGATTGGACAGTGAATGGCGGGCCGACTTTGGCCGCGATCCCGAAATCATACCCCAATCGACATCATCCGGGGCACGATTCAGGTCGATAACAGCCCGAGGAACGCGCGCCACTATGACGGCGGCGCCGCATTGCTCGGCGACCGCCTCAGCGAGGAGATCGACATAGCGATCCTCAAGACGAAGCCGTGTACCGTCGGGATCACGCATTGCCGCAAGGACGTCAGGTCCGTAGTCGCGTCCGCCGTGCGGTGCCGCAATCACGATAGGGCTGGCACTGTCTTCAAGTCCCGACGCCTTGAAAGGCTGGAAGCCATGCTCGCGCGCTATCAGCACGCCGCTTCCATGACCTTCCGTATCGCGTTCAACCATCCGGGGATCGTGGCCCGCTAGGCTCACGGAGTCAAAGGCGTATGTGCCATTGCGCGACGATCTTGCCTTAGCCAAGGACTTGTTAAGCGAGCCATGCTAAGGAGATGCGCATGAGCCACTCCAATGCACCGCGGATTCTTCTCGCCGAGGACGACGAGGCCATGCGCACCTATATTGCCAGGGCGCTCGAGAATGCCGGCTATGACGTTGATTCCGTCGATCGCGGTACTGCTGCAATCCCGCTGCTCGAACAGACACGCTACGACCTCCTGCTTTCGGATATCGTCATGCCCGAAATGGACGGGATCGAGCTCGCGCAGCGATGCAACGAGCTGCAACCGACCACGAAGGTCATGTTTATAACGGGTTTTGCTGCCGTGACGCTCAAGGCGAACCGCGAGCAGCCGCACGCCAAGGTGCTGTCCAAGCCGTTCCATCTCCGTGACTTGGCGCTCGAAGTTGAGCGTGTTCTCGAAGATCGGGTTCCAGTCCGCCAGTAAGTGCCGGTGAGGCGGAAAATGCCTCTTGCACCATGGGATTCGGGCCGCTAGAGGGCCCGTCTGCCTAACGGGCTGTAATCGATAGTGTGGGCGTATAGCTCAGTGGTAGAGCACTGTGTTGACATCGCAGGGGTCCCAAGTTCGAACCTTGGTACGCCCACCATCGTTTCCTAGATCGATAGAATTACCCTAGTACGCGTCGGCGCGAAGCAAGACTCGTACCGTTGATAATAGGATTCTCAGGTCCTTCATCACCGACCAGCTGCGAATATACTCAAGATCCGCTTCTAGCCGCGCGATGAGATCGGCTTCAGTCTCGACTGCACCGCGATGTCCACGTACTTGCGCCAAACCGGTCAGACCCGGCTTTAGCGAATGACGTTGCCAGTAGGCGCCATCGACTTCCCAAAACAACTTGTCAGCCGCCTGAGAACCGAGTGCATGA
This sequence comes from Erythrobacter mangrovi, assembly GCF_013260645.1. Taxonomy (NCBI): domain Bacteria; kingdom Pseudomonadati; phylum Pseudomonadota; class Alphaproteobacteria; order Sphingomonadales; family Erythrobacteraceae; genus Erythrobacter; species Erythrobacter mangrovi. Next base: position 2,174,841 of record NZ_CP053921.1, read on the forward strand.
GGGCGCGGTCCAACGAGGCTCATTTCGGAGCGAATGACGTTTATCAGCTGGGGCAATTCGTCGATCGAAGTCCTCCTTATGAACCTCCCAACTTTTGTGACGCGATCATCGTCTCGTGAGGTTGAAAGCTCGCCATCCGGGTCACATCGAAAAGGATCCATCGACCGAAACTTGAACATCTCAAACATGCGGTTGTGCTGCCCCACTCGTCGCTGGACAAAAAGCACTGGCCCGCCGTCTTCCAGCTTTATCGCTAACGCGACAACGAACAGCAATGGGCTCAGGAGAAGCAGCAGCGGTATTGAAATCGCCAAGTCTATCGCACGCTTGGCAATCAGCGCATGCGCAGCGAGTGGGCCGTTTACGACCGCCTGGAAAGCCTGATCCTCAGATCGTCCGACAAAGTAGTCGCCGGAGTCACCGTGCGGATCGCAAACGATTTCCCCCCGGACGCCAGCATTGCGAAGAAGTGGCACCCACAAACTTCGCCTTTCGGCCAAGCAGCTGACGACCACCCTGTCCATGCCACGCATCAATTTGCCCAAATGGTCCAGGCTGGCGGGACTGTTGAACACATTTCGCGGGCCGCAGTCGCTTGTATCGAAGACCCGCGCTCCAGGGATTTCGACGCTGGGGCCTCCATCCATCACAAGCAGGATTGGCCTGCTTTGGGACCCAGAAGGAATTTGCGACAGCTTGTTCATTTCCGCTCGGAACCAACCCGAATCGGATAGAACAAGTACCAGCGGCCCATAATTTTGCGGTACACCATTGGCTTCCAAAGAGCTTTGCAACGAGGTCGAGTGGCAGCTCTAACCAGCCGCGCCAATGCCCGGAAGGCAGACTCCCGACTGATTGTGGATATTGTCGGATTCGATGCTGATCGAGCAACTTTCCGATGATCGACACCCAACAGTGTCCGCGAAGGTCTCACCGAGTCGGCCCGCGTCTGTACTAGCCCCTCCCTTGCCCTCTCGCTTCCCTCTGCTAAAGCGCCCGCAACCTCATTCGAACTGACAGGAAAACGATGGCCAAGATCAAGGTTGCCAACCCGATCGTCGAACTCGACGGCGACGAAATGACCCGCATCATCTGGCAGTGGATCCGCGAGCAGCTGATCCTGCCCTATCTCGATGTCGATCTGAAGTACTACGACCTCTCGGTCGAGAAGCGCGACGAGACGGACGATCAGATCACCGTCGATGCCGCCAATGCCATCAAGCAGTACGGCGTTGGCGTGAAGTGCGCTACGATCACGCCTGACGAAGCGCGCGTTGAAGAGTTCAAGCTCAAGAAGATGTGGAAGTCGCCCAACGGCACGATCCGCAACATCCTGGGCGGCGTGGTGTTCCGCGAACCGATCGTGATCGACAACGTGCCGCGCCTGGTTCCGGGCTGGACCGACCCGATCGTCGTCGGCCGTCACGCTTTTGGCGACCAGTACCGCGCCACCGACACGCTGATCCCCGGACCCGGCAAGCTGCGCCTGGTGTTCGATGGAGAGGACGGCACCAAGATCGAACTCGACGTGTTCGATTTCCCCAGCGCGGGTGTCGCCATGGCGATGTACAATCTCGACGATTCGATCCGCGATTTCGCGCGCGCCAGCTTCAACTACGGGCTCAACCTCGGCTGGCCGGTTTACCTCAGCACCAAGAACACCATCCTGAAGGCCTATGACGGGCGCTTCAAGGACCTGTTCCAGGAAGTGTTCGACACCGAAGGCTTCGCCGAGAAGTTCAAGGCCGCCGGCATCACCTATGAGCACCGCCTGATCGACGACATGGTTGCCAGCGCGCTCAAGTGGTCAGGCAAGTTTGTCTGGGCCTGCAAGAACTATGACGGTGACGTGCAGTCGGACACCGTCGCACAGGGCTTCGGCTCGCTCGGCCTGATGACTTCGGTGCTGATGACTCCGGACGGCAAGACGGTCGAGGCGGAGGCCGCGCACGGCACCGTTACGCGCCACTATCGCCAGCACCAGCAGGGCAAGGCGACGTCGACCAACCCGATCGCATCGATCTTCGCCTGGACCCGCGGCCTGATGTATCGCGGCAAGTTCGACAATACGCCCGACGTCGTCCGCTTTGCCGAAACGCTTGAGAAGGTCTGCATCAAGACCGTCGAGAGCGGCAAGATGACGAAGGACCTGGCATTGCTGATTGGCCCTGAGCAGAGCTGGATGACCACCGAGCAGTTCTTCGAGGCGATCGTCGAGAACCTCGAGAAGGAAATGGCCAACTGGGCCTGAGCAACGGCTGCGCCGATTCGGTATCCACCGAGAAAGATTGAGGAATCCGGGATCGACCTAGCGTTGGTTCCGGATTTTTCATGTCCGGTCGATGGTTTTGCCGGGACGGCGAGTTGACCGAAGGATGCGAAGCTGCGGGCATTACGTCCGCCTAGTGGGTGACAGGCTAACTGGCGCTGACTAGACCACTTCCATGGCCTCTGCCGATTTTGCTTCTCCCGCCCTGTCCGATGCGCTGGTGATCCTCGGCGCGGCCGGGTTGGTCATCCCGGTCTTTACTCGCTTCCGCATCACGCCGGTTATCGGCTTCATCCTGATCGGGATAGCAGTCGGCCCCTACGGACTCGGTCGGCTCGTGTTCGAGCATCCCTGGCTCGAGTACATCACCATATCCGACCCAGACGCGCTCGATATCTTCGCAGAATTCGGGATCATCCTGCTGCTGTTCTCGATCGGGCTGGAACTCAGCTTCAACCGCCTGTGGCAGATGCGCCGGCTGGTCTTCGGCCTCGGCGCGCTCGAGTTGCTCGTCATCGGCAGTTGTGCGGCCATAGTGCTGGCGATGATGGGCCAGTACTGGACCGGGGCGCTCGCGCTCGGGTTCGCCCTCGCCTTTTCCTCGACCGCAATCGTTCTGCCAATCTCCGGCACCAGCTCGCCGGTCGGCCGGGCGGCGCTGTCGATGCTGCTGTTCGAAGACATCATGATCGTCCCGATCATCTTCATCCTCGGTGCCATGGCCCCCAATGCCGAGGCCGAAGGCTGGGAGGGCATGCTTACCACCCTGTGGCAGGGTGCGCTGGTCATCGCGGCGATGATGGTCCTGGGCAGGATCGCCCTGCCCCGACTTTTCGGACAGGCGGCGCGGACCAAGAGCCCGGAGCTGTTTCTCGCGGCGTCGTTGCTTGTGGTTATCGGATCGAGCCTCGCCACCGCAGCAGTCGGCCTATCGCCCATCGTCGGGGCCTTGATCGCGGGGCTGTTGATCGCCGAGACGGAATATCACGGCGAAATCGAAACGATCATGGAGCCGTTCAAGGGACTGGCTCTGGGCATCTTCCTGATCACGGTCGGCATGAGCATCGATATCGCCACCATCTGGGCCTATCTCGGCAGCATTGTGACGGCCGTGGTGGTCGTGCTGCTGTTCAAGGCCATGGTCACGGGCGTGCTGCTGCGAGTGATGGGGGCACGGCGCAGCACGGCTGCCGAAACCGGCATCCTGATGGCCAGCCCTTCGGAAACGACCCTGATCGTGCTCGCCGCAGCGAGCTCGGCATTGCTGATCCAGCCAGGCACGGCGCAATTCTGGCAGATCGTGACCGCTATTGGCCTTACCGTGACGCCGCTGCTTGCGCGGCTCGGTCGGGTGATCGCCCGGCGGGTTGAGCCGGTCCCCGAAATGCCTGACACGCAGGAGGACAAGGCGCGGGTGATTATCGTGGGTGCGGGGCGCGTAGGGCTGCTCGTCGCCGAGCTTCTCGACGCCCATGGCAAACCTTATGTCGCGCTAGATTCGGATCCCGACCTGATCGAACAGGCGAAGCGCAACGGCTTTCGCGCGACATTCGGCGATGCCGCGCGCGGCGACGCCATGTCGCGCCTCGGGATCGATCGGGCTGCAGCTGTCGTGCTGACCATGGATGAGCCCGTGCTGGTCCAGCGCCTGGTCGCCAAACTGCGCAAGGAACACCCAAACCTGCTTATCGTCTGCCGCGCGCGCGACGTGAAGCATGCGGCGGAGCTGTATCGGGTCGGCGCCAGCCACGCTGTTCCGGAAACGCTCGAAAGCTCCCTCCAGCTATCGGAAGCCGTGCTGGTCGACATTGGCGTGGCGATGGGCCCGGTGATCGCCTCGATCCACGAGAAGCGCGACGAATTCCGTGCCCAGATCGAGCAGGAAGGTGCGCTCAGCTACAAGCCGAAGCTGCGCACCAGCACAACCGAAGCAGGTTAGGCGAAGCGGGTAAGGTCAGGCCGAAACCTTCGCCAGCGCTTCACGAACCGCGGCGATCGCGTCGGCCGCCTTCGATCCGTCCGGCCCGCCACCCTGCGCCATGTCCGGACGGCCACCGCCGCCCTTCCCGCCGAGTGCTTCCACACCCAGTCGGACGAAGTCCACGGCGCTGAAGCGTCCAGTCAGATCATCCGTAACAGCGACCGCGAAGGCGCCCTTGCCGTCGTTGACTGCGCATACTGCGGCAACGCCGGAACCCATGCGCTTCTTGGCATCGTCGAGCAGCGGACGCAGTTCCTTGGGATCGAGCCCCTCGATCACCTGGCCCGAGAATGCCACGCCGCCGATGTCCTCGTCAGCTGGCCCCGCATCGCCGGCTCCACCGCCCAGCGCCAACGCGCGTTTGGCGTCAGCCAGCTCTTTTTCGAGCCGCTTGCGTTCCTCGACCAGCGAGGCGACCCGCGCCGGGGCTTCGTCGGGTGAGGTCTTGAGCGCATTTGCGATGGCGCGCACCGCTTCGTCGCGCGCGACCAGCCACTGGCGCGCGCCTTCGCCGGTGAGCGCCTCGATGCGGCGCACGCCCGAACTGACCGCGCTTTCGGAAACGATCTTGAAAAGCCCGATATCGCCCGTCGCGCGTACGTGGGTCCCACCGCACAGCTCGACCGAGTAGCAGCGGCCCTCACCGCCCTTGCGCCCCATGGAGAGCACGCGGACTTCGTCACCGTACTTCTCGCCGAACAGCGCCAGCGCGCCCGCGGCAACGGCATCGTCGGGTGTCATCAGCCGCGTGCCGACCGCTTCATTGGCGCGGATCTCGGCATTCACCTCGGCTTCGACCGCCGCAATGTCTTCCTCGGTCAGCGGCTTCGGGTGCGAGAAGTCGAAACGGAAGCGATCGTCGGCAACCAGCGAGCCCTTTTGCGTCACATGACCGCCAAGCCGGTTGCGCAGCGCCGCGTGGACCAGATGCGTGGCGGAGTGGTTGGCGCGAATGCGGTCGCGCCGATCGGCATCGATCACCAGGTGAACGGCGTCGCCAACCTTCACCGATCCCTTCGCCACCGTTCCGACATGCGCATGCAGGCGGCCCAGCGGCTTGTTTGTGGTCGTAACCGTGAACTCGAGGCCCTCGGGCGTCCAGATGCGACCCGCATCACCCGTCTGGCCACCGCTTTCGCCATAAAAAGGTGTTTGGTTGGTCAGGATGACGACTGCATCGCCTTCACCTGCGGATTGGACTTCGACACCGTCCTTGACGATGGCCACCACTGCTGCCTCGCCGGTGGTCGACGTATAGCCGGTGAATTCGGTCGACCCTTCGCGTTCGGCGATGTCGAACCAGATTTCCTCGCTTGCGGCCTCGCCCGAACCCTTCCAGGCGGCACGTGCGGCAGCCTTCTGCTGTGCCATGGCGGCATCGAAGCCGTCCTTGTCGACCCCGATCCCGCGGCTGCGCAAGGCATCTTCGGTTAGGTCGTAGGGAAAACCGTAGGTGTCATAGAGCTTGAACGCGGTTTCACCCGGAAGCGTGCCGCCTTCGCCCATGTCGCCGGTCGCTTCGTCGAGCAGCTTGAGGCCCTTGTCGAGGGTCCGCCGGAACTGCGCTTCCTCACGCTCAAGCACTTCCTGGATCAGCGCCTGCCCACGGACCAGCTCCGGATAGGCTTGACCCATCTCGGTCACCAGCGCGGGGACCAGTCGGTGCATCAGCGGTTCCGACGCGCCCAGCAGATGGGCATGGCGCATTGCCCGGCGCATGATGCGGCGCAGCACGTAGCCCCGACCCTCATTGCTTGGCAGCACGCCGTCGGCCAGCAGGAAGCTGGTTGAACGCAGGTGATCGGCGATCACGCGGTGGCTTGCCCGCTGGTCGCCCTCCGCCTTGACCCCGGTCAGGCTCACGCTCGCACCGATCAGCGCCTTGAACGTATCGGTGTCATAGTTGTCGTGAACGCCCTGCATCACCGCGGCGATGCGTTCGATCCCCATGCCGGTATCAATGCTTGGCTTGGGCAGGTCGGCGACGATCTCGTCGGCGGCCTGCTCGTATTGCATGAAGACGAGATTCCAGATTTCGACGAAGCGGTCGCCTTCTTCCTCGGGCGATCCCGGAGGGCCGCCCCAAATATGGTCGCCGTGATCGTAGAAGATCTCTGAGCACGGACCGCACGGACCATCCGAACCCATGGCCCAGAAATTGTCCTTGGTCGGAATGCGGATGATCTTCTCGTCAGCGAAGCCGGTGAGCTTCTTCCACAGATCGAAAGCCTCATCATCGGTATGATAGACGGTGACCGTCAGGCGCGCGGGATTGAGGCCCCATTCCTTCGTCAGCAGCGTCCAGGCATGGTGGATCGCCTGTTCCTTGAAATAGTCGCCGAAGGAGAAATTCCCCAGCATTTCGAAGAATGTGTGATGCCGCGCGGTGTAGCCGACATTGTCGAGATCGTTGTGCTTGCCTCCGGCGCGAACGCATTTCTGCGAGCTGGTCGCCCGCGGCGCCGGCGGGGTTTCGAGCCCGGTGAAGGCGTTCTTGAACGGAACCATGCCCGCGTTGACGAACATCAGTGTGGGATCGCTGAATGGCACCAGCGGCGCGCTCGCAATCTCGGCGTGCCCATTGGACGCGAAATAGTCGAGGAAACTGCGGCGAATGTCGTTGGTCGAGGTCATGGAGGCGCAGTTAGGCAATCGCCGCGCGGGCGACAAGCACGAAAGGTCGGTCAAACAGTTCGCAGGAAGCGATCAGGCGGGTGCCCGGGCAGTCACGATCCAGGCTGCAGAGGGCAAGGCGACGATGCCGTCCGCGTGATGGCGTTCGATCACGCCGCGCAACCGATCGATGGTTTGCTCCCTCTCGGCACCTTCGAGCATGGCTACAGCCCGCGCGGCGGGACCGATCCGCAGGAAGTAGGACAGGCCGTCCTCGACCGCCTGATCTCCAGCCCCGCCGACCATCGGATAATTGAATGCCTCGAAACCGATGTCGCGCCACCCGGCGGCATTAAGGATGCCCTCTACCCGTTCCCGGTTTCCAAACGCAAAGGGACCCGGTGCATTCGGATCGCCCGCGGGGGCCGCACCGGGCGGCAGTGCCGTGGCGAGTTCACGGACCCAACCGTTCTCTCCGACAGTGCGGAAGCAGGAGAACACCAATCGCGCCGCGGGCGCCGCCTGTGAAGCAATATGGCTGAATGCACCGACGGGATCATCGAAGAACATCACCCCGTGGCGCGAAACCAGCAAGTCGGGCGCCTCACCCTTCGGCGGGTTCCATCGGGCGGCATCCGCCTGTTCGATCCGGACGTTGGCAAGGCCACTGCAGCGCTCGCGCGCAACCGCCACAAGATCCTCGCTGATGTCCACGCCCGTCACTCGTGTCTTAGCACGGGCCTGTCCGAGCTGCAGGGTCAGTTCCCCCGCGCCGCAACCGATGTCGAGCGCTCGCGCGAAACTGCTGCTATCGGCAACGTCGAACAACCTCTGGGTCAGGGGTGCGAAACTGCGGTCGGTCCGTTCCCATTCATAGGCCCAACTCTTGCCGACCCTACTGATCCAGTCCGATGCATCGGTCATGGTCTAAACCTCGTAATAATCGCGATACCACTCGACAAAGCGCTGCACGCCCTGGCGAATATCGGTTTGCGGAACATAGCCGGTCAGCGAACGCAGCAGTTCGGCGTCGGCCCAGGTCGCGGGTACGTCGCCCGGCTGCATCGGCATGAGGTTGCGTTGCGCCGTCACCCCCAGCGCATCCTCGACCGCCGCGATCATGTCGCCCAGTTGCACAGGCTGCGAATTGCCAATGTTCACCACGCGCCACGGTGCGACCGGCGAAAGACTGTCGCCTTCCGCAATCGCTTCGGCACTATCGGGTCGCACTGGCGGCGTATCGACCAGGCGACGGATCGCTTCGACCAGATCATCGATATAGGTGAAGTCGCGCATCATCTCGCCGTGGTTGTACACGTCAATCGGCTCGCCGTTCAGCATCGCACGCGTGAACTTGAACAGTGCCATGTCTGGCCGCCCCCAGGGGCCATAGACGGTGAAGAAGCGGAACATCGTCACCGGAAGGTCGAACAGATGCGCGTAGGAATGCGCCATCGCCTCTGTCGCCTTCTTGGTCGCGGCGTAGAAGGACATCTGGTGGTCCGCCCTCATCGTCTCGCGATAGGGCATCTCGGTATTCGCGCCATAGGCCGAGGAGGTCGAAGCAAGTAACATATGCTGCGGAGGATGCGCTCGCGCGGCCTCGAGCAATTCGAAGGTCCCGACAAGATTGCTCTCGAGATAGCTGCGGGGATTGTCGATCGAATAGCGCACACCCGCCTGGGCCGCGAGATGGATTACTACATCCGGCTTGGAGCTCGCGAAGAGTTCGGCGAGCAGTCCAGGTGACTCAATCGGTTCGTTGACCGCGCGGAAACCGGGGCTCTGCAAAAGTCCGGCCTGCCGGCGCAGCTTCAGCTGCGGATCGTAGTAATCGGAGAGTGAGTCGACACCGATGACCGTGAAGCCGTCAGCCAGCAGGCGTCGGCAAGTAAAATAACCGATGAAGCCTGCCGAGCCGGTAACGAGTGCTGTCCGCGTTTCCCCCATTAGTCGGCGCCGAACAGATCGCGGGTGAAAACCTTGTCCGCCACGTCCTCAAGATCGGCATCGAGCCGGTTGGCGACGATCACATCGGCTTTCGCTTTGAAGTCGGCAAGGTCGCGCACCACGCGACTACCGAAGAACTCACCATCTTCCATCACCGGTTCGTAAACGATGACCTCGATGCCCTTCGCCTTGACCCGTTTCATAATCCCCTGAATCGATGATTGGCGGAAGTTGTCCGAACCTGCCTTCATCACCAGGCGGAAAATCCCGACCTTGCGTGGCTGCATCGCGATGATCCGGTCGGCGAGGTAGTCCTTGCGGGTTCGGTTGGCATCGACGATCGCGCGGATGAGGTTCTGCGGCACCTCGGAGTAATTGGCGAGCAACTGCTTGGTGTCTTTCGGCAGGCAGTAGCCGCCATATCCGAACGAGGGATTGTTGTAATGCGAGCCGATGCGCGGATCGAGTCCGACTCCCTCGATGATCTGGCGCGTATCGAGCCCGCGTGAGAGCGCGTAACTGTCGAGCTCGTTGAAGAAGGCTACGCGCATGGCGAGGTAGGTATTGGCGAAGAGCTTGATCGCCTCGGCCTCGTCCGCGTCTGTCAGGAGAACCGGCACATCCCCGTCAAGTGTCGGCTCGAGCAGCAGGTCCGCAAAGCGCTGGGCGCGTTCCGAGCGCTCGCCGACTATGATGCGCGACGGGTGCAAATTATCGTAGAGCGCCTTGCCCTCACGCAGGAATTCGGGGCTGAACAGGATGCGATCGCTCGCAAAGCGCTGACGGGCCTGCGTAACATAACCCACCGGTACCGTCGACTTGATCACGACCGTCGTCAGGTCGTTGCTGGCGAGGACCTGTCCGATCACGCTATCGACGGCGGACGTGTCGAAGAAATTGCTCTCGACATCGTAATTGGTCGGGACAGCGACTATCGCAAACTCGGCGCCTTCGATCGCGGTGGCGAAGTCGGTGGTGAACGTCAGGTCCAGATCGTCGCGGCGCAGGTACTCCTCGATCAGATCGTCCTTGATGGGCGAGACCCTGTCCGCCAGCAACGCAACCCGCGCCGACGAAACATCACAACCAACCACTGTGTTGTGCTGCGAAAGCATGATGGCGTTGGATAGGCCGACATAGCCCAGGCCGAAAACTGCAATCTTCATCAAACTTTCCGTATTGTTCGCCTTCTTGCCCTGGCGGGTCAAGGCGCGGCCTTGTGTCGACCTGTCCCCTTAAATGCAAGCCCGGTTTACCAGACAAAGTACGGTCCACCTCGTTCGCGAGCCCTCTGCCAGGCGGGGCGCGCGTGGATCGCTTCGACGAAGCCCACGGTCTTGGGGCAACGCTCGGCGAAGCCCTGCATCACCGCAATCTCAGCCGGGAAGCTCATCAGCACATCGGCGGCGGTCCAGCTGTCGCCAACGAAGTGGCCACCGTCGTTCAGGCCACCCTCCATGAATGCGACATGCGCGGCGAACTGTTCGTCGATCCGCGGCGTAATGGGTGCTGCTGCTTCACCGAGGCGTGCGGTCATGAGCTTGAGCATGACCGGCACGAAAAAGCTGCTCTCGCCGAACTGCATCCATTCAAGATGGCGCACATGATCTTCGCTGTCGGCGGCGGGAAGCCAGTCGCCTCCACCATGACGTTCGCAGAGATATTGGATGATCGCCCCGCTCTCGGCGACACGCAGGCCTGCATCCTCGATCAGGGGTGACTTGCCCAGCGGGTGGGGGCCTTTCAAGTCGGCTGGTGCAAGGTTGGTCTCAGCATCCCGCTGGTAGTGGACGATCTCATAATCGGCACCGAGCTCCTCAAGCAGCCATAGGATGCGCTGCGATCGGCTGTTGTTGAGGTGGTGCACGGTGATCGTCATAGATTCTCTCCTGCGTCCGGAACGAATGGCCGGACGATTCGGGAAAGAGACTTAGGCGAGAGGCCCGGCCGCGGCCAGCGCCAGCACAAACGGAAAAGCCGGTGCGTTCCATTCGGAGCGCACCGGCTTTCCGTTCGTTCGGGAGCGCCGGGGGACAGTTCCGGCCATGTCGCCGTCCGGGGGGTGGTCGGCGCGCTCCCGCTTGAGGGGAATCAGTCCTCGTCCGCGTCCGGACCGGCCATCATCTCCTCGGCCACCTCGTCGGTGCGGCCGCGGATTGCGGCTTCCAACTTGGCGCACATCTCGGGATTTTCCTTGAGGAAGGTCTTGGCGTTCTCGCGTCCCTGGCCAATCCGGACACTGTCATAGCTGAACCAGCTTCCCGACTTCTCGACCACGCCGGCCTTCACGCCAAGGTCGAGGATTTCGCCGATCTTCGAAATGCCTTCACCATACATGATGTCGAATTCGACCTGCTTGAATGGCGGGGCGACCTTGTTCTTGACCACTTTCACGCGGGTAGTGTTGCCGATGATGTCGTCGCGGTCCTTGATCTGCCCGGTGCGGCGAATGTCGAGGCGCACCGAGGCGTAAAACTTGAGCGCGTTGCCGCCGGTGGTGGTTTCCGGATTACCGTACATCACACCAATCTTCATGCGCAGCTGGTTGATGAAGATCACCATGCACTTGCTGCGATTAATCGAGCCGGTCAGCTTGCGCAGCGACTGCGACATCAGGCGCGCCTGCAGGCCGACGTGGCTGTCGCCCATCTCGCCTTCGATCTCGGCGCGCGGCACCAGTGCGGCAACCGAGTCGACCACCAGCACGTCGATCGCGTTCGAACGGACCAGTGTGTCGGTGATTTCCAGCGCCTGCTCGCCCGTATCGGGCTGCGAAACGATCAGTTCATCGATGTCGACACCGAGCTTCTTGGCATAGACAGGATCGAGCGCATGCTCGGCATCGACGAATGCCGCCGTACCACCGTTCTTCTGGGCTTCGGCAATCACATGCAACGCCAGGGTGGTCTTGCCCGAACTTTCGGGGCCATAGACCTCGATCACGCGACCCTTGGGAAGGCCACCCACGCCCAGCGCAATATCGAGCCCGAGCGAGCCGGTCGAAATCGTTTCGACCTGCATCGTTTGCTTCTGGCCCAGCTTCATCGCCGAACCCTTGCCGAATGCACGGTCGATCTGCGCGAGTGCGGCGTCGAGCGCCTTCTGACGGTCTGCGTCCACTTGTTTTCCTTCTACGAGCTTCAGACTGGCCGCCATGGCACCACCTCCTGCACTTGCAAAGAGCCCCCTTTGACTCTTCAACTGTAGATGTGTGTATCGGCTTTGTTCCACGAGAACAAGAGCGGAACGAAATTTTTTTCCCGTTTTGTTCCAGTCACTATTGATATGCGAACGAGAGACGCCGTCAGCCGCGCTGTTCAGCAAGCACTTCGGCAACCTTCGCGTTGATCTGTTGTACGCTGAACGGCTTCGGGATGAAGTGCATGTTCTCGATATCGATTTCATTGCGAAGCTGTTCTTCGGCATAGCCCGACATGAACAGGATAGGCAGCTTGGGCTTCACCTTGCGGATAGCCCTGACCATGGCAGGGCCATCCATTGCCGGCATCACGACGTCCGAGACAATCAGGTCGAACTCGGTCTTGCCATTGGCGATTGCGGCAAGCCCTTCCTCGCCATCGCACGCCGTGGTCACCGAATAACCTGCTCGGACGAGTGCCCGTTCGGCCACCGCACGCACCGTATCCTCGTCTTCGACCAGCAGCAACTTGCCGCCAGCCGACCAGTCGCTTGCCTTCTGCTCTTCCGGTTCTTCGGGTCGCACCGCGATCGGCATCTCGCCCTTGTGCACGGGCAGGTAGACGGTGAAGCGGGCCCCCGCCGGCGCGCCGTCCGGACCGCGGACGTTGTCGGCGAAGATGAAGCCGTTCGATTGCTTGACGATACCATAGACCGTCGACAGCCCCAGCCCGGTCCCCTTGCCCTGCTCCTTGGTGGTAAAGAAGGGCTCGAAGATCTTGTTGAGGTTCTCTTCGGGGATGCCGCCGCCGGTATCCTGGATGATGAGTACCGTGTAGTCGTCGGCAGGCATGATATCGATGCCCATCTTGCGCACGTCGCGCGCCGAGACGCGGCGCGTCGCGAGCATCAGGCGGCCCTTCCAGTCCTGCTTCCCAGTCTTCGCCGCGTGGGCCTGCATCGCATCGCGCGCATTCACGGCCAGATTGATGATCACCTGTTCGAGCTGCTGCGGATCCGCCCGGACTGGCCCCAGCTCGCGGTCGTGACGGACCGAGAACTCGATCTTGTCGCCCATCAGTCGCTTAAGCAGCTGGCTGACTTCGCTGACCACGTCGGGCAGCTGCAGCACAACCGGGCGCAGGGTCTGCTGGCGGCTGAAGGCCAGCAGTTGCCGTGTCAGCGATGCCGCGCGGTTCGAGTTCGCCCTGATTTGCTGGATGTCGTCGTAATCGCTGTCGCCCGGCGTGTGGCGCAGCAGCATGAGATCGCAATAGCCGATGATCGCGGTCAGCACGTTGTTGAAGTCGTGCGCGACACCGCCCGCAAGCTGGCCGACCGCCTGCATCTTGGTGGCTTGCGCAACCTGGCGGCGCAGGCGCTTCTCCTCGGTCGAGTCCGAGATCGAGAGCAGGACGGCCGCATCGCCCAGGCCGCGAATCCCGGCGAGCCCGATCGAGACAGGTTCCTCCTTGTCGCCGGCCAGGCGGACCGCCATATCGCCGCTGGAGGTTGCGCCCTTGGCAAAGCGCCGCACGGTATCCGCCATCGCCGCCTTGTCTTCGCGCACGACAAGGTCGGACGGAAACTGCGGCAGCCCTGCCCCTTCGCGCTCCACCGCACGCAGGAACGCCTTGTTGGCGAAGAGAAAACGGCCGTCGCGATCGGTTAGCGCCAGCCCCAGCGGTAGTGCCGAAAGCAGGGCCTCGAGCTGTGGAATTGCCGCCTTTCCGCCGCTGTCGCGCCCCCCGCCGATACCCACCGTGCTGTCGATCAGCATCATCAGCGATGGCGCTTCGTCGGCATCCCTGGTGCGCGGAACACCCGGCTGGTCCAGCGGCACATGGACCAGTGTTTGCGGAGAGCCATGCTGCCCCTCCCGGGCGAAGAAGATGCGATCGCGATCGTCGGTCCGCAGCAGCTGGACGAACTCCATCCCGGTGAGCGAGTTCTCCTTGCTCCCGGTGGCCCGTTCCGAAAGGCCCGGACTACCGGCCTGCACAATCCCGTCGGGCGCAACCAGCGCCAACTCGATCCCGGCGCGCGACATGACCTCACCCAGCGAGCCGGCGATGCGCTCTGCCAGACCGTCATAGCTGCGCTGATGGACGATCTCGGAAAAACGCCAGACGAGGTAGTCTTCGCCCCGCCCCGCCCGATCGACCGTCAGACTGAAGTTCCGATCACCCTCCTCTGTGGACAGCATCGCAACCTCGGCGGCACCGTCGCGCCAGGCCTCGCGCGCCGAGGTGGCCATCAGTTCGCGCGACGCAGTGTCGAACGGCAGTTCGAGCGGCGGACGCGCACCGTGGAACCAATCTTCGTAACTTGTATTGGCGCAGGCCAGCCGATTGGCGCGATCGGTAACGGCAATCGCGCGACGTCGATTCTCGATCGCCGCAGCGGTGACCGTCCAGTCGGGCTGGGCCAGTTCGGCTTCCTCTGGTGCTGCACGCAAGCGAGCCATCAGCAGCAGCATCAGCAAGACCGCGATCAGCGCCCCGCCATAGGCCAACGCAACAACGGTTTCCTGCCCGACTAGCCAGACGATCCCGATCGATGCGAGGCAGGCGATGGCAATCCCGAGGACCAGCGGCAACGGCGGCAACCGCCCGACCGGATTATCCTCATGCGCGTTCATTCCATCTCCCCGGCGAGGCGCGCATCCAGGCGCCGCTCCATCGCCTTGAGGCGCCTGCGCCGCTTCGCCGCGACGAGAAAGCGCCAGATGACGCCCGAAAGCAAGTAGCCCAGGGCCGCCCCGATGATGGCAAGTACGATAAACCCGAAGACGGTCACCAACAGCGTGATGCCAACGCCTTCGAACATGCCGACGAACCAGGCCCAGCGACCGCTGGCGATCTCATTTTGCGCCGCGCCCCCAGTCATTCCCATATCGACCTTGAGAATGAACGCGCCGACGCGGTTCGCCACATAGGCCCAGAATGGCAGGGTGAAGGGGTTCGTGATAAAGGTCACCAACGCCGCCAAGGGCACGTTTGCACGCGCCGGCAAGGCCATGAAGGCGGCCAGGAAAATCTGCCCCACCGGAATGATGAAGCCAGCGAACACGCCGAGTGCCACCCCGCGAGGTACGGAACGGCGCGTGAAGCGCCACAGTTCCGGAGTGAGGAATCGGTGCGCGATCGGTCGCAAATAGCGATTTTCAGCCATTTCTTCGCGCGTCGGCATGCGCACGCGGAACCAGTCCGCAAGAAAGGTCTTGGATCTGCGCTTGCTCATTGCCACAACCTTGAAATGCGCCGCCTCCTTGGCGAGTGCAAGGGGCGCGCGATAGGCCTGTGCGACGAATTCACCATAGCTGTCGACCGGATCCGCGTTGAATGTCAGCCGCGTTCGCGCATCAGACGCGCCTTGTCGCGCTGCCAGTCGCGATCCTTGATCGTCTGGCGCTTGTCCTGCGCCTGCTTGCCCTTGGCCAGGCCGAGCTCAACCTTGGCTCGACCGGTCGCGTTGAAATAGATCGACAGCGGGATCAGCGTCATGCCCTTGCGCTCGACGGCGCCGAACAGCTTCTCGATCTCGCGCGCATGGAGCAACAGTTTGCGCGGCCGGCGCGGTTCGTGGTTGAGCCGGTTTCCGTGCGTATACTCCGGTATGTTGGCGTTGATCAGCCAGACTTCGCCATTGCGCACTTCGGCGTAGCTTTCGGCAATGCTCGCCTCGCCCGCACGCAGTGCCTTTACCTCGGTGCCTTGCAAGGCAAGGCCGGCCTCGAACTTGTCTTCGATGAAATAATCGTACCGCGCGCGCCGATTCTCGGCGACGGTCTTCTGCTTGTCGAAAGTGGCGGGTTTCGGACGGGCCATAAGGTGGGCGCATGTAGGCGTTGGCGAATGGGATTGAAAGCCGCCCACGCAAATTCGCTTGCCATTCTCCCTACGGCGCGCAGATAGGCCGGGAAGCCGAGGGACCGAGGCCATGGACGAAGGCCGATCGAACGCGGAAGCGTTTGCGATTCAGGACATAGTGATCGCACCCGGCACCACGGCCGACCTTGCGATCCCGGTCAGCCAGCAGGTCGGGGGCTTTTCGGCGAAGCTTTCGTTGCGCGTCCTGCACGGCAAGGAGCCCGGACCGGCCATCTTCGTTTCCGCCGCAGTACATGGCGACGAGATCGTCGGTACGGCGATCATCCAGCAGCTGGCGCAAACGATCGACCCGCTTCGCCTGGCGGGCACCGTCATCCTCGCCCCGGCGGTGAACATCTTCGGTTTCCTGGCCCATACGCGCTACCTGCCCGACCGGCGCGACCTCAATCGCAGCTTCCCGGGCAGCAAGCGCGGTTCGCTTGCCGCGCAGCTTGCCAATTGTTTCCTCGAGAACGTGATCGAACGATGCTCGCTCGGCATCGATATCCACTCGGCAGCAGTTCATCGCTACAACCTGCCGCAAGTCCGCATCGCTTCTGGCGACCCCTATCTGGTCGAACTGGCCATGGCCTTCGGGGCGCCGGTCATCATCGAGAGCCCCTTGCGCGACGGTTCGATGCGCGAACTGGCGGCCGAACGCGACACGCCGATCCTGCTGCTGGAGGCTGGCGAAGCGCTGCGGTTCGATCGCCTGTCGATCGACATCGGAGTCAGCGGGGTCACCCGCGTACTAGCCCATATCGGGATGATCGAGGCAGACGATGGCCTGACCAGCGTCGGCATTCCTGCGCGCGCCAACAAGTCGAGCTGGGTGCGTGCCCCACGCGGCGGGGTGACGCATCGCCACCGCAAGTCGGGCGACGTGGTCCACAAGGGCGATCTGCTCGGTACGGTTGGCGGGTTATTTGGCGAAGAGGCGATGGACATGGTCAGCCCAATCGACGGGATCGTGATCGGCCACGCAACCCTGCCGGTGGTGAACCAGGGCGACGCGCTGTTTCACATCGCCGAAGTTGCCAACCTCGAACACGCCGGCGATCGGATCGGCACGATCACCGAAGCGATCCTCGCCAGCCAGCCCAAGGGCCCGGCCCAGCCGCTGCTCGACGAGGATGAGGTGATCTAGAGCAGGCCCGCGCTCGCCTGCGCCTCGTCCACAGCCTTGCGGGCCTTGTCCGAGGCTTTCACGATCGGTAGGCGAACCTCGTCGGTCATCCAGTCATGCACCCGGCTCAGCGCATATTTGACCGGCGCCGGGCTGGCGTCGGAGAACATCGCGTAATGCAGCGGGAACAGCCGGTCGTTGAGCTGGCGCGCTTTCTGCAGCTCGTTCGCGGCGATAGCTTCGTGGAACTCGGCACACAGCGCCGGGGCGACATTGGCGGTGACCGAGATGCAGCCCCGCCCGCCGGCCGCGGCATGCGGCAACCACAGCTCGTCATTGCCCGACAGCTGGCAGAAATCGCGCCCGATGCCCATGCGGTGGTCGGCAACGCGCGAAAGGTCGCCGCTGGCATCCTTGATTGCGACGATTCGGTCGGGGTACTTGCGCACCAGCGCCACCACGGTTTCGTCCTCGATGTCGGTCACGGTCCGCGCGGGGACGTTATAGAGCACGATCGGCAGGTCGCTGTTTTCGGCAAGGAAGCTGAAATGCGCGATCAACCCGGCCTGGCTGGGCCGGTTGTAATAAGGCGCGACGCACAGGCCCGCAGCCGCGCCCGCCTTCTTGGAAAAGGTCATGTGCAAGAGCGCGTTGCGCGTGTCGTTCGATCCGCAACCGGCGATCACCGGCACCCGTCCGGCCGCCTGTTCGATGCAGATCTCGATCACGCGATGATGCTCGGCATTGGACAGGGTCGAAGCTTCGCCCGTGGTCCCGCAAGCGACCAGCGCAGAGCTGCCGTTGTCGATCTGCCAGTCGATCAGGCGCCTAAAAGCGGCCTCGTCAATCGATCCGTCGCGAAAAGGAGTCACCAGAGCCGGAATCGAGCCTGAGAACATTTGCACATTGCCTCATGTTGGTTGCATGAAGTTCCGCGTGAATTCGCGGATCGAAAACACTCATTCATCACCTGATAAGGAGCCGGGGGGCAATATGTCCATCATGGGCAAGAGGACAGCATTTTCTTTCGCGTTCGCCCTTGGCGGAACCATTCTCGGGGCATCCCCTGCGCTCGCCCAGGACGGCGCAGCGTGGGACAAGGCCCGCAACGACCTGGTGGCGCAATCACCCGGCCCGATGGCGCAGGCAATATCGCGCTGGGAATACCTCACATCCCGCGACGGGCTGCCGTTCTCCGAATATGCCGGGTTCATCATCACCTATCCGGGTTTCCCGAAACAGGCGCTGCTGCAGTCGCGGGCGGAGGACGCTCTCGACAGTGACGCGGTCTCACCCGAATCATTGGTCTCGTTCTTCGATCGCTATCCGCCGATCTCGAACGCCGCCCGCGCGCGCTATGCGCTGGCCCTGGCCACGCTCCAGCGCCCCGAAGCATTCGCGGTAGCGCGGCAGGCCTGGCGCGGCGGCAAGATGAGCGGCCCGGCCGAAGCCTATATGCAGGGCCTGTTCGGGGCGCGGCTCACTGCCGATGACCACGCCGCGCGAATGGATGCGTTGCTGTGGCAAGGCGACAAGGAAGCTGCAGCCCGTCACGTGGTAAATCTTGGCACCAGTGAGCGCGCGACGGCCATGGCGCGGCTCGCCCTGCTGCAGGGCAGCACCCCCCAGCAGGCCGGCCTTGAAGTTCCCGCCAATGCCCAGGGCGATGCTGGCTACGTCTACAATCTGGCCCGCTATTACCGCACCAGCGGCCAGCTGCCGCTCGCGGTGAACACGCTCGCCAACCGCGCGCCCTTTGCCAAGCCGGCCTTCGACCCCGAGGATTTCATCGGCGAGGCGCTGCGCATCGCCAAGTCAGCGGGTTCAGACCCGGCCGCCCGCATCGCATCGCGGGTGGACGACCTCTTCGTTCCCGGTGCCGACGTCAGCAAGATGGCCTACCGCCTGCGCGACGATTACACCACGCTGATGTGGCTCGGCGGGACGAGCGCGCTGTGGAACCTGGGTGACGGCAACCGCGCCGCGCCGCTGTTCTACCGTTATGGCGCCGCGGCCCAGACACCGCAGACACGATCCAAGGGCTTCTATTGGGCCGGCTATGCCAGCAAGCGCGCCGGCAATACCGCCGAAGCCAGCCGCTATTTCGAAATGGCGGCGCAGTACCCTGAACGTTTCTACGGCCAGCTGGCGCTGCGCGAGCTTGGGCGTTCCTTCCCGCCGCTCGCCAATGCCGCCCTCGTGAACCCGACGACGGACCAGCGCGCGGCCTTCAACCGCCAGCCGCTGACCGCTGCCGTGCGCGAAGTGGCGCGCGACGCGCCATGGCGCACGGGCATCCAGTTCTACAAGGCGATTGCCGAGCAGGCCGAAACGCCCGAGGAACACGCCCTGGTCGCGGAACTGGCGCGCGAGATCGGCCGCCGCGACCTCGCCGTGATCCTGTCCGATGCGGCGGGCGCCGATGGTCATCACGAGTTCGTGGTCCAGGGCTTCCCAACCATGCCCGTCCCTCCGGGATCGAACTGGACCATGGTCCACGCGATCACCCGCCAGGAAAGCCAGTTCGCCCAGAATGCGATCAGCCACGCCGGTGCGCGCGGGTTGATGCAACTGATGCCGGGCACAGCGCGCGAACAGGCGGGCAAGCTCGGCATGAATTACATGTCGGCCGACCTGATCGAATCGCCGAGCTATAATATCCAGCTCGGCAACGGCTATTTCGCGCGAATGATGGACTACTACGGCGGGGCGTACCCCCTCGCCATCGCGGCCTATAATGCCGGTCCGGGCAATGTGAACAAATGGCTCGCGGCCAACGGCGATCCGCGCAAAGGCAGTGTCCCTTGGATCGAATGGATCGAGCGTATCCCGATCTATGAGACCAAGAACTACGTCCAGCGCGTGATCGAGAATGCAGCAGTCTACGAACAGCTCCACCCGGACAAGGTTCTCTACGGCAAACCGAAGCTGGTGAGTGACTTCCTGCGCTGATGTCGACTAACGGTGGTGCGATGTCCGCACCCAGCAATCCCATCACCCCGGCCGGCTACGTCGCGCTGAAGGCACGCTACGATCATCTGCTGGGAACCGAGCGTCCCGCGATCGTCGAGATCGTCAGCTGGGCAGCAGGCAATGGCGACCGCAGCGAGAACGGCGATTACCTCTATGGTCGCAAGCGCATGCGCGAGATCGATCGTGAACTGGCGCATCTGGCACGCAGGATGAAGGCCGCCAGGGTCATCGACCCCGGTGAGCAGCCGGACAAATCGCGCGCCTTCTTCGGGGCGACCGTGACCCTGGCCGACGAAGACGACAACGAGATGATCGTGACGTTGGTCGGCGACGATGAGCAGGATGCGAGCGCTGGCAGGATCGGCTGGTCGAGCCCGATCGCCCGTGCGATCAAGGGTGCGGCAATCGGGGATTTGCGCAGCGTGAGGCTTCCCGGGGGCGTCAAGGAATGGGAAGTTGTCGC
The DNA here is from genome assembly GCF_013260645.1 of Erythrobacter mangrovi. Classification (NCBI taxonomy): domain Bacteria; kingdom Pseudomonadati; phylum Pseudomonadota; class Alphaproteobacteria; order Sphingomonadales; family Erythrobacteraceae; genus Erythrobacter; species Erythrobacter mangrovi. The sequence goes on from NZ_CP053921.1 coordinate 2,195,226, forward strand.
CATTGCCTATGCGTAAACTTATCGCCCTGACAGTACTCGCGCTTGCCGCGCCGCTGGCCGCGAAGGACGATCTGGGCGTATTCTCGGATTGGGGCGCGTTCCGCGATCCTTCGGTGCCGCGCTGCTATGCGATCGCCGTTCCTGAAGCGAGCAGGCTGAGCCGCGACTTCAGCCCGTTCGCAACCATCGCCACCTGGCCACGCCGCAACCTGCGTGGGCAGGTTCATTTCCGCCTCTCGCGCCGACTGGCAACCAATGGTGCGATCACGCTTCAAATCGGGAATCGTAGCTTTCGCCTGACCGGCGGTGGTGGCGATGCCTGGGCGCGGGATCGCACGATGGACGCGACCATCGTCGCCGCCATGCGCTCGGCGTCACGCATGACAATTCGGGCCAGCGACACACGCGGTCGACGCTTCTCGAACACCTATTCGCTAAGCGGGGCAGCGACCGCGATGGACGCAGCCACGCTCGCTTGCGCAAGGTTGGGACGATGAGCAAGCGCGCGCGAATCCTCGATTTCAACTTTGTCCTCGCGGTGCCCGATGCCATGGCGACCGCACGTTGGTGGGTCGATGAAATGGGTTTCGGCGGTCTCCAGGACCTTGACGGATGGGTCTTCGTTGCACGCGAACGCTTTATGATCATGCTTGGCAGTTGCCCTGATGCGATCCCGGTCTCCAACCTCGGCGACCACCAGTATTTCGGCTACATCAGGCTCGATGATCTCGACGCCTACTTCGCAGAGATTTCCGGAAATGCGGTCGACTTCATCAAGCACCCAATCGATGAACCTTGGGGCATGCGCGAATTCGCGGTCCGCACCCCAGATGGCCACCGGGTGATGTTCGGTCAGGAGATCGCGACCGACTAGCTTTCGCGGCAAGGCGCGACTATATGCGCGCCTCCCATGGCCGATACGCAACTCATGAGCATCCCCGGGCAGATCGACCCGGTTCCCGTCGCGCGTGACATCACGCCGCGTGCCGACGGCCGCATCGACCTGATCGGCCTACCCAAGGATCGCATCCGCGAACTGTTCGAAGAGGCCGGGCTCGAGCCGAAGCAGGCCAAGTTGCGCGCCAAGCAGGTGTTCCACTGGCTCTACCATCGCGGCGTGACCGATTTCGAGGCGATGACCGACATCGCCAAGACCATGCGCCCCTGGCTGGCCGAACGTTTCGTCATCGAGCGTCCCGATGTGGTCGAAGCCCAGCATTCGGTCGATGGTACGCGCAAGTGGTTGCTGCGCACCGCGGACGGCCACGAATTCGAGATGGTGTTCATCCCGGACGCTGATCGCGGAACCTTGTGCGTCTCATCACAGGTCGGTTGCACGCTCAACTGCCGCTTCTGCCATACCGGGACGATGAAGCTGGTGCGCAACCTGACGCCCGGCGAAATCGTCGGCCAGGTCATGCTGGCGCGCGATGCGCTGGGTGAATGGCCCAAGGGCAGCATGGCGGGTCTCGACGAGGAAGAGGACAGCGCGCACTACACTTCCGACGGGCGCCTGCTGACCAACATCGTGATGATGGGCATGGGCGAGCCGCTCTATAACTTCGACAACGTCAAGGGGGCGCTCAAGCTGGTGATGGACGGCGACGGGCTGGCCCTGTCGAAGCGCCGCATCACCCTCTCCACCAGCGGCGTGGTGCCGATGATGGATCGCTGCGGCGAAGAGATCGGGGTCAACCTTGCGGTTTCGCTCCACGCGGTGACCAAGGAAATTCGCGACGAGATCGTTCCGCTCAACAAGAAATACGGTATCGAGGAACTGCTCGAAGCCTGCGCCGCCTATCCCGGCGCGTCGAATGCGCGGCGGATCACCTTCGAATACGTCATGCTCAAGGACAAGAACGACAGCGACGAGCATGCGCTCGAACTGGTCCGGCTGATCAAGCACTACAAGCTGCCCGCCAAGGTGAACCTGATCCCGTTCAACCCCTGGCCCGGTGCGCCCTATGAGTGCTCGACGCCCGAGCGGGTGAGGCGTTTCTCCGAAATCGTCTTCGAACACGGCATCAGTGCCCCGGTGCGCACCCCGCGCGGGCGCGACATCGATGCAGCTTGCGGCCAGCTCAAGACCGCTGCCGAAAAGAAGAGCCGCGCGCAACGCGACCGTGAGGCCGCCGAAGCCGCTCAGGCGTGAATTTTGGGCTGGCGAAGACCGCTAACGCGCGCCCCTTTCCTACAAATTGGCCCTGTGCTGAATAGCGTGCATGACTAACGCCAATCAGGTTGAAACCACGCAATTGCACCGCCTTCCGCGGGGTTGTTCCTTAAACTTCAGGACAGTGTTCCATGTGTTCCATCCTGTAGGAACCGGAGTGTTCAAATGAAGGTGGTGGTGGACGCTCTCTGCATCGGTCAGCCCAAGCCATTCAACGGTGTCGAGCTTAGCGCAATCGACAAGCAGCCCGTGGCGGGGCCAGTTGCGATCCGCAGTTTCGGGATCGAAGGCGACATGGTCGCCGATACCAAGCACCATGGTGGCCCGGACATGGCCGTGCACCACTATCCGCGGGACCATTATGCCGCATGGGGCGAATGGCTCGGTGGCCATGACCTGCTGGCCCGTCCCGCTGCCTTCGGCGAGAACGTCCATGCCGCCGGGATCACCGAGGCCGATGTCCACATCGGGGACCACTTCCGGCTGGGAACGGTACTGCTCGAAGTCAGCCAGCCGCGCCAACCGTGCTGGAAGATCGAACATCGCTTCGGCGCCAAGGGCATGGTCAAACGGATCATCAAGCAGCACAATTGCGGCTGGTATTATCGCGTCATCGAAGAAGGCATGGCCAGCGCGGGAGATCGGCTGGAGCAAGTCGAGACCGGCCACGACGAGTGGAGCGTCGCGCGGCTATTCGCCAAGCTCTATGACCCGGCTCACAAGGCAAGTCGCGAGGAACTGGAGGAAATTGCCGGGCTCGAGAGGTTGTGCGAACTGTGGCGATCCAAAGTTCGGACGACGCTCGACACGTAACGTACCGACCGCTCAATTCCCTCATTTCATCGCTAAATTCGAGTTAACGTCACTTGTTCATGGACGGTTCTGGACCCTGTGGCGATGAACTGCGTTGAGACGAGATAGCAGTCGCAATGAGGAACCTTAGATGAAGAAGCTCGCCCTTGCATTTGCAGCCGGCACCATGACCCTGGCCGGCCTTGCCATGTCCGCTCCGGCCGCCGCCGATCCGCCACCATGGGCGCCCGCGCACGGCAAGCGCGCCAAGGATCGCGCGATCTATGACAGCCGCGGTTACTACCTCGAACCGCGCCGGATCACGCGCGACAGCTATATGTGGCGTGGCAGCGATGGCCGGTACTATTGCCGCCGCGACAATGGCACGACGGGCCTGGTGATCGGTGCCGGTGTCGGTGCGCTGGCCGGCCATGAACTCGCGGGGCGCGGCGACAAGACGCTCGGTGCGATCCTCGGCGGCGCGATTGGCGCGATCCTTGGTCGCGAGATCGATCGCGGTAGCCTGCAGTGCCGCTGATCGCCTGAGGATATCGAGCAATGGGGCGCCCGCAGCGACGGGCGCCCTTTTTGCCTATGGCAGGCCGAGGCGCGCCTGACTCGCGATGGTGTAGCAGCGTCCGCCGATCCAGGTGCTGCCGTCCACCTCGCGTGTGCAGTCGACCAGGCCGTCGGCGCCGGTCATGCGGCCTTGTGCAGCCCGGTAATGGCCGCTTGCCAGTCCGGTATCGAACAGGTGCTGGGCAACCCCGGCGTTGAAACTGCCGGTCACCGGGTCTTCGCGAAACCGGCCTTGATGATCGCCGAAAAATGCTCGCAACTCCCAATCGGCGGCAGCACCCGGCTCACAAGGCCCAGCGAGGCCGATATCAGTCCCTGTCGGCGCCGTCGGCATTGGCTTCGCGGCAAGCACATCGGCCGCGCTGCGCAGGCGCAACACCTGCCATCCAGGGCCGTTCTGCGCATGCACGGCCTCAACCACCGCTTCCGGATCGACACCGGTCTTGGCAATCGCCGCAAGACGCTCTTCCTCGCTCAACGGGCCGCTGCGGGTCAGCGGCGGTGCCCGGAAGGCGTAGGCCCCGTCCTTCACGCGGATCTCGATCAGCCCCGCACCGCATTCCTGCACCACGACCCCATCGCGCTTCGGCTTGCCTCCGGCAGCAAGCCATGCATGGCAACTTCCCAGCGTTGGATGGCCGGCAAAGGGCAGTTCGCCGCCGGGATAGAAGATGCGCAGGCGATAGTCCGCGGCAGGATCGGTCGGCGGACACAGGAATGTGGCTTCCGAAAAACCAAGCCAGCAGGTCAGCCGGTGCATGGTTTCCGTGTCCAACCCTTCCCCATCGTGTACGACCCCCAGCGGATTGCCAGACAGCGGCGCGGACGCGAACACATCGACCAAATCAAGCATCATATCCATGACTCCTTCGCATGGCCTGTGCCCTAGCCAATACCGGCATGATATGCTGAATTGCTACGCATGCTGAAAGCGTCTCTCCATGAGTGATTTTACACGCCCTTCCGTGCTGGTAACCGGTGGTGCCAAGCGCCTTGGCGGCTTCATATCGCGAGCATTTGGCAAGGCGGGATGGCACGTGGTCATCCACTATCACACATCGGAGAATGCGGCCGAGCAATTGGCCCTGTCGCTCCCCAGCGCAGAGACCGTCAGGTGCGACCTGTGCGACGACACGGCCGCGGTCGCAATGATCGGGGAACTAGCCGCGCAACTGCCCGATTTCCGCGCACTGGTGAACTGCGCATCGCTGTTCGAATTCGATAGTGTAACCGCACTCGACCGCGAGGCGAACCGACGGGCTATGACGGTCAACGCGCGCACCCCTGCCTGCATGGCACAGGCCTACCTTGCGCAGGCCAAAGCGCGTGAGGGCCGCCGCGTGATCCAGGTCACTGACCAGAAGATCGCCAATCCAAATCCCGACTTCTTCAGCTACACGATGAGCAAGCACGCGCTTGCAGCGACCGTACCCATGCTCGCAATGGGATCGCAGCACGCCAATGACCGCGTGTATGGGCTTGCCCCCGGTGCCATTCTTGCAAGCCACGACCAGGATGAGGCGGAGACCGAAGTGTCACACCGCCTGAACCTGCTCGGCCGCAAGACTGCACCCGAAGAAGTGGCCGAGGCCGCCCTGTTCCTTGCCAGCGGCACGCTTGCCAGCGGGCAGACCCTGTTTGTCGATAGCGGCCAGCACCTGCTGAATCAGCCGCGCGACGTCATCTATCTTGCCCGTGAGGGAACCACCGCATGACCAAACACGCCCTGTCCACGCGCCTGTGGCACTGGCTCAACGTGATCTGCGTCGTCACCCTGTTCATGTCAGGCCTGACGATCTCCAACGCTCACCGCTATCTTTACTGGGGTGACTGGGGCTTCTCACCCAGCATGGCATGGTACGCCGTTCCGCGCTTCCCCAACTGGATGACCATTCCGGGCCGCTACAATCTGGCTGTAGCGCGCGACTGGCATATTCTGATGGCCTGGCCGTTCGCGGTCGGCCTGCTGTTCATGTGGGTGGCCATGCTGGCCAACCGACATTTCCAGCGTGACATCACCACTACCCGCGACGAATGGCGACCGAAGGCGATCTGGAAGGACATCGTCGAGCACCTCAAGCTCAACTTCGAGCACGCGGGCGGTAAGTACAATTTTCTCCAGAAGCTTGCCTATGGCACCGTGCTCGGCGTGTTCCTACCGATGATGATCTTCACCGGCATCTCTATCAGTCCCGGTATGGAACCAAGCTTCGGATGGCTGGTCGACCTGCTCGGCGGGCGTCAATCGGCGCGCAGCCTGCACTTCATCTTCGCCTGGCTGCTCTTCGCCTTTTTCGTCGTCCATCTCGTACTCGTTCTGCTGTCGGGACCGATCGGGCAGATCCGCAGCATGATCACCGGAGGCAAGACTCATGAAGCGTAGGGGTTTCATCGCCGGACTCGGCGCCCTGTGGGTCGCCGGCTGCAACAAGGTCGCCGATAGCGAGACCGGCTCGAAGCTGCTGTCGGCGGCGCAGGACTGGCACCAGGGCGCGCACCGGCTGCTCAACAACCGCGAGGCGCTGGCACCGGAGTACCCGCGCAGTGCGATCTCGCCTACGTTCCGCGGCAACGGCTCGACCGATCCGCAGAATGGCGATTACCCGCGACATGCCGCCGAAGGCTTCGCCAACTGGCAACTCGAAGTGCGCGGGTTGGTCGAAACGCCGATGACCTACTCGCTCGAGAATATCCGCAAGCTTCCGCAGCGCACCCAGGTCACACGCCACGATTGCGTCGAGGGCTGGAGCGCGATCGGCGAATGGACCGGACCGCAACTCTCCTTGCTGCTCGATGCGGCCAAGCTGAAGCCCGAAGCGAAGTTCATCGTGTTCCGCTGCGCGGACGACTACAAGGGACTTCGGTACTACGAGAGCATCGACCTCATCGACGCGTATCATCCGCAGACCATCCTCGCGCACCAGTTGAACGGCGAACCCCTCCCGATCAAGAACGGGGCGCCCTATCGCATGCGCATCGAACGCCAACTCGGCTACAAGCATGCCAAATACGTCACGGCGATCGAGGCTGTCGCTAGCCTTGAAGGCATCGGCGATGGCAAGGGCGGCTATTGGGAGGACCGCTCAGGCTACCAATGGTACGGCGGCATCTGAGGTTTAGCTCACAGCATCACCACCTTCCCCCAAGCCGTTGCGATTGACTCCCGGCGCGCTGCTGTCACATTGATTTCATCGGCTTACTTGGGAAAGGAGGCCGCGAATGTGGCTGCTCGACAGGTTTCTCGCACGTGCGATCACGCACGGTCACATGATCGTGACCGACTATGACGGTAAGACCTACGAATACGGTATAGCAGGTGACGGGCAGCCGCCGCTGTGCATTCGGCTAACCAACAAGAAGGCCGCCAATCATATCGCCCGCTATCCGCAAGTCGGCGCCGGCGAGGCTTTCATGTGGGGCTGGCTCGAGATCGAGGAGCCGCATGATATCCGCGACTTGATCCTGTTCGTCACCGCGAACACCAAGCGGATCGGCGACAGCGCAATCAATGCACAGAGCCCACTGCGCAAGGCGGTGCAGAAGCTGGCGGCGAAGGCCGACGGCATCAACCTGCGCGGCAAGGCACGCCGCAATGCCGAGCACACCTACAACCTCACCCGCCGCCTCTACGAGCTGTTCCTCGACGAGGACCGGCAATATACCATGGCCTATTATCGCGACGCCGACCCCGCGCAGACCAGCCTCGAGCAGGCGCAACGCGACAAGAAGGCGCATCTCGCGGCGAAGATGTTCATCCAGCCGGGCCAGCGTATCCTCGATATCGGCTGCGGCTGGGGCGGCCTCGCGCTCTATTTCGCACGGCACTACGACGTCGAGGTGCTCGGCGTGGCGCTTGCCCCCGACCAGATCGAGTTCTGCCGCGAGCGCGCCGAAGAGGCGGGTGTCGCCGACAAGGTCAAGTTCGAGCTGATGGACTATCGCGACGTCACCGGCAGCTTCGACCGGATCAGCTCCGTTGGCCTGCTCGAACACGTCGGAACGCCGCACTACCCGCAGTTCTACGAGCACACGGCGCGGCTCTTGACGCCCAAGGGAGTGATGCTGAGTCACTGTTGCGGACGTGCCGGCCCGCCGGGGCACACCGACGCCTGGACGCGCAAGTACATCTTTCCTGGCGGCTATATCCCGGCACTCTCCGAACTGGTCACGCAGAGCGAGAAGTTCGGTTGGCAGGTCATGGACGTCGAGGCGATGCGCTTCCATTACAGCTACACGCTGGAGGAGTGGTACAAACGCACGGTCATGCACCGCGAGGAAATCGAGCGGCTCTACGATCCGCAGTTCTACCGCATGTGGCTCTACTACCTCGCCGGTGCCGAGCAGAGCTTCCGCCATGGCGGAATGGTCAACTGGCAGTTGCTTTATGTGAAGGACCGCGAGGCGATCCCCATGACCCGCGAATACATGGAGGCCGAAGAAGCCCGCCTGCGTGCCGCGGAAGACCCGCCGGTGTGGCATCTAGATCCGGCAATCCGCGAGGCGGCCGAGTAACGGTTTGTTAGACCGTTGGAGGAATTGCCTCCGCGTAGCCCGTCAGGATGGAACACATGGAACAGGGTCTTTAAAGAAAGGCCGCACCTGACACCAAAGCAAGCCAGCTAACGCAGGACATGCACAATGCTCTGCCGTTACGTGAAATTACTAAGTGAAAGAACATCCACGCCCCTAACCAATTCCTTTGGCGTAGGAAAATTCTGCTGAGGTACAGATTCTCCTGAGTCCATCAAAGGATCGATCTCTGTTGAGATTGATCTTTGGTAAATAAAGGGCGGGAATTTCCAATACACAAAATCCGGTTTCTCTATGGTGCCCGCCACTCAATTCGAACTCATTCAGATGAGTGGAAAAATCGGGAAACGTGTCGCGCCACTCTAAATGATGGAGGGAGTCGACATGTTCGAAGCAAACCGGCGTTCCGTACTGGCGGGGGGCACTTCGCTTATTTTCCTTGCAACCTTGGGCGGCTGCGAAGATCTCAAGAAGAAGATTGCCAACAGGCCGGTCCGCAAGGACATCGCCAATTTGGCGATCAACGACCCCATCCTCAATACCTATCGGGACGCGATAGCCCAAATGCAGGCATTGCCGCAGAGCGACCCGCGCAACTGGACCCGACAGGCCCAAATCCACCTCAACACCTGCCCGCACGGCAATTGGTTCTTCCTGCCCTGGCATCGCGCCTACCTGATGGCTCTCGACGACATTGTTCGCAAGCTAACGGGCAACAAGGACTTCTCGATGCCCTATTGGAACTGGACCTGCCAGCGCGCGATACCTGCGCCGTTCTGGCAGGCCGGAAGCGTGCTCAACTACAGCCCGCGAAGCGCGACCTCTTCGAGCATGGCGAACGAGTCGATCGTCGGCGTGTCCGCCATGAATACCATTCTTGCCCAGACCGATTTCCAGCTGTTTGGCAGCGGCAAGGCAACCGCACTGCGCGGTGCGGGTGGCTTCCAAGGGCAGCTCGAACAGGGACCGCACAACTACATCCACGGTTTCGTTGGCGGAACGATGGGCTCCTATATGTCCCCTCTCGATCCGATCTTCTGGCTCCACCACTGCAATATCGATCGGGTGTGGTTCGACTGGAACAGCTCAGGCAAGGCCAATACGAACGATCCTGTCTACACGAATTTCAGGCTCGACATGTTCGTCGACGGCAACCAGCAACCGATGGACTTCCTGGTCGGGGTGATGGGCTTGGCGCCCTTGCTGACCTATCGCTACGAAGATCCGAAAGGGTGCGGGATCAACATCCGGCGGCTCGACGAAGCATCGTTGAAGGCGGTGCTCGAGCGAGGATCCGCGCAGCAACTGAAGATAAGCGAGCAGTTCCAGCCCCTAGGTCGCAACGTAACTATCTCCGGGCGTGCGCCAGAACGCGCCCGCCTCACGCTTCCGCCCGATACGCTGGGGCCGGCAATGGAGAGATCGACCGAGAACGACCGGCTGGTGTTACGCCTCGAGGACGTCCGGCTGGACACGGATCAGGAGAACTTCTTCGTGCGGGTCTACGTCAACAAGCCGGACAATGAAACGCCCTCGCCCGACTCTCCATCTTACGCCGGGGCATTTGCCTTCTTCGTCGACAACGAACACAATCACGGTCCGCTGAACTATGTTGTCGACCTTTCCGGCGCGGTGAACCGGATGAGGAACGAAAGGCAGTCGGACATGGCCAATGGCGCGCAAATCTCCTTCGAGCTCGTTCCCATTCGGGATGATGAGCAAGCGCTGGCGGCAGCCCAGCGTTCCGCCGTCAACATCGGTGCCGTGGTTCCCCAACTGGTCTCCACCATCGAAGCAGAGGGCACCAAGCCTGCCGATGGCGAGCGGTGACGCTGTCGGTGGCCTGCGGCCTTGCGACGGCATTGACCATCGGCATGGCCACAGGCTGTTCGGCACCCGCACCACCGGAGAACCATACCGAGCTGACCGAGATCGAAAGTTCGGGGGGCGGCAGCGTGCAGATTGAACTTGGTGAGCACATGTCAGGCGAAATCACTGCCGACATTGGGGTCGCCGCCCGGTTCGCGACAGGTTCGATTACCATCCGAATCTATGCCGATAGCAGCGATACGCCCTTCGCCGCGCCCACGCTATTCCCGGTGGGCGCGACCGGAACCTTTGCGCTGTCCGTTCCGCATGGTGCGCGCAGCTTAACCTTCGTGGCGGTTGATACAGAGACCGGGAAGCCGCTACCGCAAAACGAAGCCCAGCTATCCGTGGTCCTGCGCGAACGGCAGCAACGGTAGCGGGCCGCCACCGACGCGCCATTCCCTGTCAGAGGGGTGCACCCCTATTTCGCCAGCCAGCGATGGACCGGGCCGAACTCGACCAGCGCCGCGCCGACGAAGGGCAAGGCCACAACCCAAATGCGTACCCCCGTCACGCTCAACGGGCTGGCGATGCTGATCGCGGCGGTCATGGCCAGGCCCAGGCAGATCAACAGCACGCCGACGACCAGCCGCAAGCGCGGTATGGGTCGTTCGCGGGCGCCGGCACCCATGCCGCGCTCATGGCGCGCGAACACGGCGATCAGCGGCAACAGGGCCGCGACGTAGAGCGCGAACCAGATCGGGCGGGAGGCCCACCAGGTGCCGGTCCCTGGAAAGACATGCAAGCCGATGCCACCCGCAAGCCACGCGGCGACCATGACCAATACATAAGCGGTCAGGTGCCACAAATAGACGGTCATGATCATGCCGTTCATCAGCACTGTGGCAGTCCACAGCGTCAGATTGTCAAGCAACCTGCGGCCCCAGGGTTCAAGCGCCAGCACCAGCCCCGCCTGCATCGTGCCGAGCGCCAGCAGCGCCAGCGTGGGCGGCATGGAATTGGTGATTTCCGCACCGGGCACCCCGATCATCGCAATCGGGTAGCGACCATAGACGGTCAGCCCCAGCAGCGCGGCCGCCCCAGCAAGGAACAGGGCTAGTGCCTTCATCCCACCCAACCGCCCCTGCTGCCAGGCGAATCCCAGCTGGTGGATGGCCAGCCAGACGAACAGGAAGTTGGTGAAGTTGAGATAGGGGACGGCACGATCGAAGGTCAGCCAATCGACCAGCACCGCGCCCGCGATCAGCGCGGCGATGCTGCCAAAGCCGAACCGCTCCCACGCCTTCCATGTCAGCGGCGCGAGCGCGGTCACAAGCAGGTAGACCGCGAGGAACCACACCGGGATGAGCGCCAGCGACACGGCCATTTTCACCGTCTCGCGCGCCATCCCCAACTGCGTTGCCGCGAAGGCGAATGCGGCCCAGACCAACAACACTGGAAAGACGGGGTTGACCAACCGCTCGATCCGGCTGGCGAACCAGTCCGAATAATGGCCTTCCTTCGCGCGGGTCGAGGCCCAGCTCACGCCGTTCGAATAGCCGCCGACGAGGAAGAAGATGGGCATCACCTGGAACAACCAGGTGAGCCACTGGGTCCATGGCACAATGCCGAGAAGGTGCCCTCCGACAACCTCACCATCCGCGCCGATGTAGGGTGCGGCAACCAACCAGTGGCCAACCACCACGGCCATGATCGACAGGGCGCGCAGGAAGTCGACATAGCGATTGCGCTCGGGTGGCGCCTTCTCGGCAAGCGATCGTGCCTTGTCCCACAAACCCATTCTGCCCCCTACCCCGCCAGCGAATCATCGCCTCGCGGCTCTATAGTGTTTTAGAAACCGTGGCTTATCACAGTCCTAGTCCCTAAAGCGGCATATTTTCATCAGCCCGAAGCACCGGGCCTGAATTCGGATTGACGCGAGACCTTGCATCTCGTGTATCACCATCGAACTGCGCACGAAGTGAGTAACATGAGCAAAGCCTTACTGACCAAATTCCTTGAACGCGGCGTGACCCGCGGGCGGCTCGAAGTCATCTTCGCGGACGGCAACCGCAAGGCCTTTGGCACGCCGTCGCCGGGATTCCCGGAGATCGTGCTGCGCCTGGCCGATGATCGCGTGTCGCGCGATATCCTGCTCGATCCACGCTTGGGCGCGGCCGAAACATTCATGGACGGAAGGCTGGTCATCGAGGAAGGCGACATCCTCGGGCTCGTCACCCTGCTGCGCGCCAACAACGCATGGGACAAGGGTGGCGATATTGGCCGGCCGCGACCCTGGCGTCGATTGCTCAACCGCATTTCGGCCGCCGCCGAGAAGGTCAACAATGCCGTTCGCTCAAAGCGCAACGTCGCGCATCACTACGACATCGGGAACGACTTCTACGCACTGATGCTCGACAATGAGCACTGGCAGTACAGCTGTGCCTACTGGCCCTCCGACGACATCACGCTGGCGGAAGCGCAGACCGCCAAGCTCGCGCATATTGCAGCCAAGCTCGCGCTGCGGCCCGGCGATACCGTGCTCGACATCGGCTGCGGGTGGGGTGGCATGGCGATCTACCTCGCGCAGCACTACGATGTACGGGTCGTGGGCATTACGCTCTCCGAAGAGCAGGTTGCGCTCGCGCGGCAGAGGGTGGTTGAAGCAGGGGTTGCCGACAAGGTCTCCATCGAGCTCGTCGACTATCGCGACTTCGCCGCCGCTGGGCGCAAGTTCAACCGGATCGTATCGGTCGGCATGTTCGAGCACGTCGGCCAGCCGCAGTTCGAGGACTTCTTCCACGCCTGTGCCAACCTGCTGACCGACGATGGCACCATGCTGCTGCATACCATCGGCCGGATGGGATCGCCTGGCGCGACCGACGCCTTCACCCGCAAGTACATCTTCCCGGGCGGCTATATCCCGGCGCTATCGGAGACTGTCCGCGCATCGGAGAAGTTCCGGTTGATTGCCACCGACGTCGAGACGCTGCGGGTCCACTACGGCAAGACCATCCGCAAATGGTACGCCAACTGCATCGACAACCGCGAGGCGATCGTCGCACTTTATGACGAGCGATTTTTCCGGATGTGGATGTTCTACCTCGCCGGTGCGGCCACGGTCTTCGAGTATGGCGGTATGTGCAACTATCAGATCCAGTTCGCGCGAAGCCGCTATGCCCTGCCCCTTACGCGCGGCTATATCGAAGCGGAAGAGCTGCGCCTGCTGGCCGGTTAGGCCTCGGTGCGCTCCATCCGTTCGAATACATCTAGCGCGGTTTCACTGGGGAGAGGCGCTGCACCCGCCAGTTGAGGATTTCACCGACCAGGATATCGCCATCGTCGGTGAAGTCGAAGCCATGAGGGAAACCGAAGTCGCCGATTTCCTTGCCCCATTGCCCGAAGCGACCGAGGATCTTCCCGTTGCGATCGAGGTGGATGATTGAGCCCGCGCGAGCATCGGTCAGCCAGAAGGTCCCGTCCTTGCGACGCTGGATTTCGTATGGATTTCCGAAACCAGTCCATTCGGTGATGTAGCGGCCTTCGGGCGTGAAGATCTGGACGCGCCCGTTCTCGCGGTCAGTGACGTAGATTCGGTCTTCTTCATCGACCGCAATTGAGTGCGGAAAATTGAACTCGCCCGGTGCCGTGCCTTCCTTGCCCCATGTCGCCAGCCGCTCACCATTCCTGTCGTATTTGACGATCCGGAAATTGCCTCCGTCGGCAACGTAGATATTGCCTTGGCTGTCCAATGCGACGTCGCTGGGGGCGTTGAGGTGGGCGACGGTATATCCACGGTCGTACCAGCCAGTGTCCGCCACGTTTCGTCGGCCAAGGATCAGTGTGATCCGCCCCTCGCGATTGAAGCGCAGGACCTGATGCGTGTCCTGGTCGGTCGTCCAGATGTTGCCGGCGTCGTCTACCCGCAAACCATGGGGAGTCTTGAACAGCCCACGCCCAATCTCACGGATGAACTCTCCTTGCGCGCTGAATTCTAACAGGGAATGCTCGCCGCGGTTGAACACGTAAACGTGACCTCGATCGTCAACCTCAAGTCCGGCAACTTCGCCAAGATGCCAGTCGGCGGGCACGGACAGCTCCATGGGCGATGCGACCAACGGAAGCTGCGGGTCAGCAGGTCCTGCTAAGGCGGGTGCAGCGAGCACGGCCTGCGCGGCCAAGGTCATGGCGAAGATCGATTTACGCATGAGTTTGTTGCTCTCTCCAGTCTGATGGCCAGGGAGCTATTAATTTCCACTCGGGACTTCTAGGTACCAATTTTGAACAACTAAGGTTCCTTGCAGGAAACAATTATGTTTAGGTCCGATCTCTTCCATCTCCTTCGCACCTTCCGTGCGGTGGTCGAAAATAGATCGTTCTCGGGGGCTGCTCAGTCCTTGGGAATCCAACCGCCCGCAGTGAGCAAGGCAATCGCCAAGCTGGAAGCGGACCTCGGGGTGCAGCTACTGGTTCGATCGACCCGCGCGGTTAGCCTGACCGACAGTGGCGAGTTGTTCCATCGCGAGGTCGAAAGGATCCTGAGCGATCTTGAAGATGCACGTAGCGTGATTCAAACATTTGCAGGAGAGCCTGTCGGAGCCTTGCGAGTTTCCGCGACTGTCGCCTTTGGGCAGCGGATTCTATCCCCACTGCTGCCCCGGTTCATGAACAAGTACCCCGGGATCACAATCGACTTGCGGCTGACAAACGATATCCTCAGCCTGCACGGTGACGATGTCGACCTGGTCTTAAGAAGCACGCCCGAACTGGAAGATTCCTCAAACTACACCCGGCTGATCTCCACCCAGGATCGAATGATCGTGGTGGCGCCCGACTATCTTCGAAAGCATGGTCCGATTGGGCACCCGGAGAAACTTGCTGGCCACCGATGCCTTGCTTTCCGGGCCAACCGGCTGTTCGACCGTTGGACCTTTTCGAAGGACGGTGTGTCCTGGACTGTCCGGGTGAAGCCGATCCTGGTCTCGAATGACTACCAGACTTTGCTTGATGCCGCCGTTCAGGGAGCGGGTATCGCGCAGCTGTTCCGTTACCAAGCGCAAGGCAGCGTTGAGCGCGGGGAACTAGTGCACCTGCTGGATTCGTTCGAACTCCCGAAGCAGAACATCTACGCCATCTATCGACAGAAGCGTCGGCATGCGACGAAGGTCGACGCCTTCGTCGGGTTCCTTGAAGAGGCTCTTGAGCAACTTCCTACGGCGAATGCAGAGGAATCAGAAGACCTTGCACGTAGTTGACGGGCTGCCTGACGAACGGCACGAAACCCGTACCACCCTGCACTTTGGCGGTCCCAAGCGTGGATTGGTTGCGCTGTCCTTCACCCGCTGCTAGCCGCGCGCCGCTAGGAACGAAGGTACCCTCATGTCCGATAACAAGCGCCCCGAGATCAAAAGGGTTGTCCTCGCCTATTCCGGCGGCCTCGATACGTCCGTCATCGCCAAGTGGCTTGAGGTCGAGCGCGGATGCGAGGTGGTTACCTTCACCGCCGATCTTGGACAGGGCGAGGAGATCGAGCCTGCCCGCGCCAAGGCCCGGGCCATGGGCATCCCTGACAAGCACATCTTCATCGAGGATGTGCGCGAGGAGTTCGTCCGCGACTTCGTCTTCCCGATGATGCGCGCCAATGCCCGTTATGAAGGCGACTACCTGCTCGGCACTTCGATCGCTCGCCCGCTGATCTCCAAGCGCTTGGTCGAGATCGCGCATGAGACCGGCGCCGATGCCATCGCCCACGGCGCAACTGGCAAGGGCAACGACCAGGTGCGCTTCGAGCTGTCCGCTTATGCGCTCGATCCCGACATCAAGGTCATCGCCCCCTGGCGCGAATGGGATCTCACCAGCCGCACCGCGCTGATCGCCTGGGCCGAAGCGCACCAGATCGCGGTGCCCAAGGACAAGCGCGGCGAAAGCCCTTTCTCGACCGACGCCAACCTCCTGCACACCTCTTCGGAGGGCAAGGTGCTCGAGGACCCGTGGGAGGAAACCCCGGACTACGTCTATTCGCGGACCGAGCACCCGGAAAACGCGCCCGATGCACCCGAATACATCACCATCGACTTCGAGCAGGGTGACGGAGTTGCGCTCAATGGCGAGGCGATGAGCCCCGCCACGCTGCTCGCCGCGCTCAACGATCTCGGCCGCAGGCACGGGATTGGTCGCCTCGACCTCGTCGAGAACCGCTTTGTCGGCATGAAGAGCCGCGGCATGTACGAGACACCTGGTGGCGAGATCTATGCCCGTGCCCATCGCGGCATCGAACAGATCACGCTCGACCGCGGTGCGGCGCACCTCAAGGACGAGCTGATGCCGCGCTATGCGGAGTTGATCTACAACGGTCTCTGGTTCAGCCCCGAGCGCGAGATGCTGCAGGCTGCGATCGACCTCAGCCAGCAGAAGGTCAGCGGCACAGTGCGGCTCAAGCTCTACAAGGGGCTCACCAGCGTGGTCGGCCGCAAGTCGCCTAACTCGCTCTATTCCGAAGCGCATGTGACGTTCGAGGATGACGCGGGAGCCTACGACCAGAAGGACGCCGAAGGCTTCATCAAGCTCAACGCGCTGCGCCTGAGGCTGCTGGCCAAACGCGATCGTTAGTTGCGCCGCAGCATCGTATTGCGGCGCAATATTGCGCCTGCGAGACGTTAAGAATTACATTTTTGCGACGAACCGTTGAGTTATCCACCCCCATCCACAGAGAAAGGCGGGGAAAGTGGAAAACTCTGCTCTTGCGCGCTTGAAGAATCGGTCAGTGAGGCGCAGCTTCAACTCATCGGAACGGCGCGGAAACGAGCTGAACTGGACGGCCCAAAAGCCTGAAAGAACAGGGAAATTCCAAACCGGAAAGACGTGGCGGAACCTGTCCGCGCGGATCAAGAGACCCTCGGGCGAAAGACTTCGGTCTGAAGCAAGGCGGGTCGATGACGGAACCGCGAAGTCGTTCCTTCACGAGCCGGGTCATCCCGGTCGGAAGCCGAGGAGGCATTGAGCAAAGGTCCGAGGACCGGAGGGAGATGCAACCGCTTGAGGCAGCTGGCCAATATGGGGGATCAGGCTGCGGAGCCGCCCGTTGAAGGTCGGCCTGGGGAAGAAGCGAGGGTTTTCGGACCTGGCGCACTCGACCGGGTGGATTGGAGGGTGGAGCCGGATGCCGGTGCGAGCGCCGGTGAGTGTACCGGAGGACCGCTTTCGAGTGGCCCAAAGGGAAGGCATCGGATGCCAAGTTCCTGTCTCTTCGGAGACAAGACCACGCATCGGTGAGAGTGGGGTCGGCAGCAATGCCGGCCCCATTTGCTTTGACCTCCATAGACACCAGTCCGGGGCCGCGAAAATCTCCACAGATCCGGACATTTCAAAGAGCTGAGCCACACCGAACGGTTGCGAACGAGCCGCTTCTAGGGCCTGGTTTGCGTAGTAGGACAGGGTCTTATCCCGTCATTCCGCGATGAATCGTGGCAAGAATGGGGCAGGAACCCGTCATGTTCAGGACTCGCGCGGCGCCCGTCGGTATAGCGGGCGGCACCGAACGGGAGGTCCGAACCATGGCCAAACGCGCGTATAGAACCCTGCTTTTCCTTGCCGCCGTGGCGCTTCCGGGCACCGCGGGCCATTCGGAAGAGGGGGTCGACAAGATCGATGTCGATACAAGTTTCGACGCCACATTCGAGAGTTTCGAGGTCCTGCCCCCAGCCCCGCAGCCGGGCGCGCAGGCGGTCGACCTGACCAATATCGAGCCCGCCACCACAGCAGCCATAATGCCGATCGAAGGCGGCGTGGCGTCCTATTACGGGCGGCGCTTCAACGGGCGGCGGACCGCCAGCGGCGAGATCTTCGACATGCATGCGATGACCGCCGCGCATCGCACCCTGCCCTTCGGCACGCTGGTCCAGGTGACGAATCCCGACAACGGCCGCAGCGTGGTGGTCCGCATCAACGACCGCGGACCCTTCCACGGCAATCGCGTGATCGACGTGAGCCGCGCCGCGGCGACCGAGCTCGGCCTGATCGGCCCAGGCCACGGCCAAGTCGAGCTGGCGCTGGTCGAGGGCTGAGCGCCAGCCTGACTTGCGCGCCCCTCAGCCTCCCGGCGGCATCGCAGGATCTGCGGGAGGCGATGGCGACGGAACGGACGCATCAGCCGCCGCCACCCCCTCATCCTTGCGCATGGCCCCGGCGAGCTTCCACAAGCCGAGCACCAGGCCGCCGGTTACCAGGATCTGCGCCAGCACCAGCAGCACGATAATCCTGACCGTGGCGCCGGTATTCTCGCTTTCGACGAGCTGGCGGATGCGGTCGCGCCGCACGTGCAACTGCATCGCCTCGACGTAATCGCCGCCATAGGGCCGCACGAGCGCCTGCAGCTCGTCCGAGGGGGCATCGGGGATCACGATCCGCTCGCTATCCTCCTCGTCCATCGCGGGGATCACCACGATATGGTCGCCGGCATAGTCGAAATAGGCCACCGCCGTGCCCGCGCCGACGATCACCGCGAGCAGCGCGCCGAGCCCGACCCAGCGGTTGCGCGTGGCATCGATCCAGCGCGTGGCCAGCAACACCACGACCACCACCACCAGCCCCACGGCGGCACTGATGAAGGTGATCAGATCATCGACGTCGGGTGGAATATTGACCACGCCCTTGAGCAGCGCGAAGGCGGGGAGCAGCGCCAGCAGCGCGGCGATCGCCTTTATCAGTCCTTCGACCGATTTCATCCGTTCGATTATTCCGGGCATGACAAGGCCACCTCCACCGCACCCTCATCGGGAATGTACTGGAAAGTGCGGGCCTCCCAGCGCGGGGCGCCGTCGCACAGCGGGAAGAAGTAGTAGCTGTAGCCCGGCTTGGCGCGCACCATCGCCCCTTCGGGGTGCGGGCCGAAGGCGCCCGCGGCGCTCATCGCCTCGACCTTCTCGGCGAAGGTCTCGCCGTCGAGGCCGAGGAAATTGTCCTGCCGCAGGTAGAGGAACCCCGACGATCCCGCCCCGTGCACCGCCACCGCGCGATAGGCCGCCGGCCGCCAGGAATAGAGCATTGCGCCAGAGCGCAGATTGTTCTCCCACGAGGCGCGGCGCATTTCATAGGCACCGAAATCGCGCTGCCAGTCGGTCAAATCGCCGGTCGGCTGCGAGGCGGAGACTTCCTCGCCCGCATCGGCATCGGCGGCTTCCACCGCATATTCGCTGACCTCTTCGCTGCCCGCCCAGTCGGGGACCACGCCGCGCGTGTCCTCCTCCATCGCCGGCTCGGGCGCATCGTGCGACTCTGCGAACTGCGCCAGTGCAGGCGGCGCGATCGACGCCAGCACCAGCGCAGCGCCCCCCGCCGCAAGCCGTGCAAGTCCCTGAATTGTTGAGCTGTACATGCCGCCCTCCCTCGGCGCGAGGCGGGCACGGTGGCATCAGACGCAGGCCGCCACCCGCGGTCCCGCAGGGTCCGTCATGCACCTCGCCGGGGGGCCTGTATTGGAATTATCGGCCATCGCCCTCCGCATCGTCGCCCGCCGGACCATCGCCAACAAGCGCGCCCTCCCCCGCAAGCTCCTCACCTTCATATTCGTCCTCGCCCTCTTCCTCGTAGTTGTGGAGGATCGACGCCATCATCTCCTCCTCGGTGGTGACCAGCCACCACTCGTGGCCGTCGGCTTCGAAAGCCTCGAGCTGGAGCTTATCGATCTCGCCAAAGCGATCGCCATCGGGGGTCAGCTCGTACGTTTCCTTGGCCCCCTTCGGCCGCGCCGCCTCCATGCGGTCGTACCGGTCGAGCAGCCACCGGCAATCCTCCGGCCCCAGCTCGGCGCCGGGCGTTTCGCATTGCCCCCCGCAATACCTACAGGATGGAACAGGTGGAACAGGGTTCTGCCAAGGATTTGCCGGCGGCACATTGTCCGAGATCGGAGTACCTTCGAACAGCCCCTCGATCTGCTCGTCGAGCAGGCCCAGCGCGGCGTGGAGCTCGGGCCGTTCGGCCAGCTTGTCGAGCCGCGCCAGGTGCGCGAGCAGCAGGCGGCTGTCATAGCGGCGGCGGCGCGCAACCTCCTCGCCGTGATAGAACACCGCCTCCTCCACCCCGTTGAGCGCGCGATCGGCGAGCACCTGTTCGGCATGGTCGCGCGCCGCCAGCAGCGCCACATCCCACGCCCGCGCAAAGCCCGGCGAGCGCCGCCGCGCGCGATAGGCGGTCTGCGCCGAAACCCGCGCCGCGCGGCAGGCGAGCCGGACATTGCCGTTGAACTGGAGCGATTTGAGGAACTCCCCCTGCGCGCGCGGGGTGAAGATGGAGAAGCGGTCCTGATCTTCGGCCCCCTCAGCGGAAGCGGGAACCGGCTCCGCGCCCAGAGGGGGCGACACAGGGAAATCGGACTGGATGAAGTCGGGGTGCGGGGTGATGGCGTTCATGGTTCGCTCCTGAGGAGTGGGAGGGAACCGGATCACCTATGCCCTAACGAGCGTGTAGGACAGTACCGGCATGCACATTCAATCCGCGATAAAATGTCGGTAATTTCCAATCACCTCGTATGCCCGGCGCCTAGCTTTCAAGCCGAAAGGTGGGTAGGCCATGATCACGCAATGGTATGACGTCCCGGCCGAGACGACCGAGTGGGAAATCCGTCTTTCCGACGCACATAACCAGGGCAATGGCTACGACGTCGATTGCCACTTCATGGTCTTCGTGGACGATCCTCTGGCGGCCGAAGCCAGGGAGTACGACGAGTTCGAGCTTCTCGCCGGCCAGCAGTTCGATGGCGATGCGGTTGAGTGGCTGGAGTCCGCTGCGGTGAGTGGCGAACAGGCGTGGCGCGCGCGCTATGCCGGCGGGGCAATGCATCCAGAGGCGACCGGGATCGTGGCCCGCATCCGCAAGCGGGCGGGACGTCCGTTGCGCATATTCCTCGGCGTGGTCTCCCGCGTTCTGCCAAGGGATCCCTGCGGTCGCTGCCGATCGCTGGTCAAACTGGCAATCCGCGCCGCACGGGTGGTGACGGGGACGCTGGGGCCAGACGACTTCATCGACATGGCCGAAGACGCAGGCTTTGAGGTTCCGCAGGGAATCTCCGACTTCCTCGACCACGCCTTTGGCGAGGGCGGCATATGGGACCGGATCAAGCAGATCACCCGCAGGCTAGGCAAGGCGTTCCGCTGGCTGGATACACTTGCACGCAAGATTTGCGAGGAACTGGGTCACTGCCCCCGCGCCAGCGCCAGCGGACCTTGATCGGCTGAGCTAGCGCGGAATCGCAGGCTATCGCCTACGACTGGCGGTCTGCGCCGCAACATGCGCCGCGCGGCAGGCGAGTCGGACATTGCCGTTGAACTGGAGGCTTTTGAGAAACGCCCCCCTGCGCGCGCGGGGTGAAGATGGTGTGGCGTTCTGATGGTGCGAAGTCGCGGTGTGGGGTGATGGCGTTCATGGCTCCCTTCTGCAGGAGAGGGAGGGAACCGATCTATCTATACTTCAGACCACGAGTTGGACGGGTGTAATATACAACACTTTGTCCACAGACCTGTCCGCCACAAACTAGAAGCATCTTAGATTAACTGCTACAATAGTTAACTTAGATATCACGCATTCTTCTACTTCTACGTGATTATCACTATAATATACTGAAAGGTCAATGAAAAATGGAATACGCGATTGAGATCGACGCGTCTAGAGGTCTTGTGAAGGCTACAGGAGATAGGGCCTTCGTTGAGTCAGTGATCGAGAAGTATGAAACGCTGATGGCTGTCAAGGCCCCAGCCGCCCCTCCCGGCCCCAACTTGTCAGCACCGATGGCTACGGAGGAGATGCAGCAACACGCGCCTAATGGTTCCAGCGCGTCTGAGGGTAACCTACAGAATTATGGGAGTGTTTTCGACGTAACAGATGGAAAGGTCTCCATAATTGCCGATATTCCCGGAAACACCCAAGCAGCCAAAGCGAAAAATATTTGCCTACTATATCTCTTTGCCAAGATGAAGTTGGGCGAAGAGATAGTAGCAAACGAAGAAATCCGGGAAGCATGTAAAGCTCATGCGGTTTACGATCAAACCAACTTTGCAACACAAATGAAAGGTCAAAAGAAGCTCGTGATCGCTTCAGGACCGAAGGGAAGTCCCAGTTTTACGTTGAAGCTTACCGTACCCGGGAAAAAAGCAGCCGAAGAGTTGGCAAAGGAGTTGGAGGCTAGCTCGTGACCTTCAACGCCAGCAGCCTGCTTTCAGGCTTGCCCGACACTCTGCGGCGAGAATTGCTTGATGAGTACAGGCAGATCGTTTCTAACTTCTACGAGGGCCGTTGGGGACCTTCGGAACTTTCTGCGGGCCGATTTTGCGAAGTCGCGTACACTATTATCCGAGGTCGGGCTGACGGCAGCTATCCTGCACACGGGGCGAAGCCGCACCCCTTCGATGGCAAGTGCCGTGCTCTTGAGAGTGAGACTTCGTTAGAGCGTGGATTGCGATTGTTGGCAGCTCGTATTTTACCTGCTCTCTATGAGATCCGTAACAATCGGAATGTTGGTCACATTGGTGGCGAGGTCAGTTCAAACGAGATGGACGCAACTTACGCTCTTGCGGCCTCTAGCTGGGTACTTGCCGAGCTTATCAGGGTTTTTCATGTCACCACGGCTGAAGAAGCCGAGCACGCCGTTAGACAGATCTCGGAACTGCGGACCCCTGTAATCTGGTCGAGTGGTGAAGTCCGAAGAGTTTTGAAGGACGGTATCAAGCTAGAAGATGAATTGCTTCTGCTTATCGCTTCTGCAGGAAACTGCTCCACAGAAGAGCTGATCAAGTGGACAGAGACCAGCAACCCCACATATCTGCGCAAGCGGCTAAGAGAACTTCACAAGAATCGAATGATTGAAGCCTCCAACATGAACGCAATCCATACGACGCCCAAGGCGGCTGCAAGGGTTAGGAATCTTTTGGAGAGTTAATAGAGTCAATACTGCTTATACTAGCCCAGTTGTTTCGCTACTCACGGATTGGTACTAAAATCTCTCACTCATCCACAAGAGCATCGGCGCAATGTACCGCCCGCCAAAGCTACGCGGCTCCCTCGCTACCCCTTCCGCCCCGGCGGCCCGTCATCGAGCAGCTCGCTCAGCCCCAGCCGTGACCTGAATGCCAGGCTCGCCAGCGAGAACATCACCGCCGCGCCGAGCAGCAGGGGCCAGTGGCCGGCGATATCGCCGCTGCCCAACGCGCTCGCCAGCATGGCGAGGCCGATCAGCGCGAAGAGCGTGCCGCCGATGCGGCTCCACGCCCTGCCGAGCTTGCGGTCGATCCGGTCGATCGCCCTCTCATTGTCCTGATCGTTCACGGGATCGGATACTCCCCTGCCAGCGTGACAGCTTAGCGCCCTAGCGTGATAGAAGCTGGATCCCGGATCAAGTCCGGGATGACGCAGGAAAGGCTACTCCGCCGCTTCGGTCAACTTGGTATCCGCCCGGTAAAGCTGCACGGCCCCGGTGTGGTGCCGGGACCGTGCGGGTTGGCGCTATTGCTTGACGAATTTGAGCAGCATGCGGTTGGATTCGCCGATTGCCGTGTACTTGGCGCGATCCTTGTCGCCATTGGTGAAGGTGGGCGGCAGCGCCCAGACGCCGCCTTCATGGTCGCGGTGGTCCCTGGGATTGGCCAGGATATCACTGCGCGAGACCAGCTTGAACCCGGCCTTTTGCATGAGATCGATCATCACGCTTTCCTTCACATAGCCAAGGTTTCCCGATTCCTCCGGCGTGCGCGGGCTCGCCTCGTCCTCGCTGTGGTCGATCACCCCCAGCACGCCGCCCGGCTTCAGCACGCGGTGGAATTCCGACAGGATCAGGTCGGTCCGTTCCGGCCCCGCACCGATCAGATTGTGGATGCTGCGAATGTCGAGCACCATGTCGACGCTCTCACTCGGCAAATAGGCCGGGTGGTCGGGCGCCACGCCATAGAGGAAGGCGCCCGTCCGCGGCCCGGTGAGCTGCGCATTGGTGGTGGTAAAATCGCGCTGCCAACCCAGGACGAAGTCGAGAAAGCGCTGGCGATTCTCTTCGGGCACGGTGTCGAGGAACAGTTCCGGATCGGCCTGGGCGGCGAGGAAGGTACCCTCATCGCGCAGCAGCGGGCCGAGTATCCGCGTGTACCAGCCGGCACCGGGCTGGTTCTCGACCACGGTCATCCCGGGCGCGACGCCGAGGAAGGCGAGCACTTCGGCCGGGTGCCGGGCATCGTCACGCGCGCGATCCGCATCGGTGCGGGCCGGATTGGCGACCGCGCGGGCGATGGCCGTGGTTTGCGACGCGGCTTGGGTGGTGCCTTCGGGGCTTTGCTCTGCGTGGAGCGGCCCGCTTGCGAGCAGTGCGAGGCTGGCAGCGACGATGCTGGTCTTTAGGTGCATTCCATATTCCTCTTTTTTTAGTATTGGCGACGGCCGGGCCCTGCGGTCGTCGCCCATATGGAACGAGCATTTTTCGCCAAACGAACGTCTGCGCACGACCAGCGGCCACAAGCAGGCGCAACCTACCCGTTGAATTCCTTGCCTATTGTTGGGTTCGCGCCGCGCTGCGAGCCGGTGTGCGAAGCGAGGATTACTCCGCCGCTTCGCTCACCCGCTGGTCGCCCTTGGCCAGCATGGGCGCGAGGTACTGACCCGTGAACGAGCGCGGCTCTTTCGCCACCTGCTCGGGCGTGCCTTCGGCCACCACCTCGCCGCCGCGCACGCCGCCTTCGGGCCCCAGGTCGAGGATCCAGTCGGCGGTCTTGATGACGTCGAGGTTGTGTTCGATCACCACCACCGAATTGCCCTGGTCGACCAGTCGCTGGAGCACTTCGAGCAGCTTGCGGACATCCTCGAAATGGAGGCCCGTGGTCGGCTCGTCGAGGATGTAGAGCGTCTGCCCGGTGCTGCGCTTGCTGAGTTCCTTGGCGAGCTTCACCCGCTGCGCCTCGCCGCCCGACAGCGTGGTCGCCTGCTGGCCGACCTTGACGTAGCCCAGCCCGACTTCGTTGAGCATGTGCATCTTGTCGCGGATCGGGGGGACGGCCTTGAAGAACTCCTCCGCATCCTCGATCGTCATGTCGAGCACGTCGGCGATGCTGAGGCCCTTGAACTTCACCTCCAGCGTTTCGCGGTTGTAGCGCTTGCCGTGGCATTCCTCGCAGGTGACGTAGACGTCGGGCAGGAAGTGCATCTCGATCTTGATCAGCCCGTCGCCCTGGCACGCCTCGCAGCGGCCGCCCTTGACGTTGAAGCTGAAACGCCCGGGCTTGTAGCCGCGCGCCTGGCTTTCGGGGAGGCCCGCGAACCAGTCACGGATCTGGGTGAAGGCGCCGGTGTAGGTGGCGGGGTTGCTGCGCGGGGTGCGACCGATCGGCGACTGGTCGATCTCGATCACCTTGTCGCAATATTCGAGCCCGCTGACCTTGTCGTGCGCGCCCGCGACCACGCGCGCGCCGTTGAGGTGGCGCGCGGCGGAGGCATAGAGCGTGTCGATGGTGAAGGACGACTTGCCGCTGCCCGATACGCCGGTGATGCAGGTGAAGGTGCCCAGCGGGATAGAGGCGGTGACGTCGCGGAGGTTGTTGGCGCGCGCGCCGTGGACGGTGAGCTTGTGCCCGTTGCCCTTGCGCCGCTTGGCCGGCACCTCGATTGCGCGCGTGCCGTTGAGATAGGCGGCGGTGAGCGAAGCCTTGGACTTGAGCACCTGCTTGAGCGTGCCTTCGGCGACCACCTCGCCCCCGTGCACGCCCGCGCCCGGGCCAAGGTCGACCACATGGTCCGCCGCGCGGATCGCGTCCTCGTCATGCTCGACCACGATCACCGTATTGCCGAGATCGCGCAGCCGCTTGAGCGTTTCAAGCAGCCGGTCGTTATCGCGCTGGTGCAGGCCGATGCTCGGCTCGTCGAGCACGTAGAGCACGCCGCTGAGGCCGCTGCCGATCTGGCTGGCGAGGCGGATGCGCTGGCTCTCCCCACCCGACAGCGTGCCGCTGGTGCGATCGAGGTTGAGGTAGTCGAGCCCGACATTGTCGAGGAAGCCGAGCCGCTCGTTGATCTCTTTCAGGATCGCGCGGGCGATCTGCTGCTGCGTATCGGTGAGCTGGTCGGGCAGCGCGAGGAACCACGCCTTGGCGTCGGCCACGCTCATCTTGGTGGGGGTGGCGATATCGGTCGCCCCCTTGCCCTGGCCGACCTTCACCGCCAGCGCCTTTTCATTGAGGCGCTTGCCGTTGCAGGCCTCGCACGGCTGCGCGGTCTGGAACTTGGCCAGTTCCTCGCGCATCCACGCGCTCTCGGTCTGCAGCATGCGGCGGTTGAGGTTGCCGATCACGCCCTCGAACGGCTTGTTGACCGTGTATTCCTTGCGCCCGTCCTTGAAGGTCAACGGGATTGCGCGACCCTTGGTGCCGAACAGGATGAGGTCGCGGATCTCGCGGTCGAAATCCTCCCACGGGGTTTCCAGGCTGAACTCATATTCCTTCGCCAGGCTGGCGAGCACCTGCATGTAATAGGGCGACGGCGGGTTGGACTTGGCCCAGGGCACCACCGCGCCCTTCTTGAGGCTGAGCGCTTCGTTGGGGACGACCAGCTGCGGGTCGAACAGCAGCTTCTCGCCGATCCCGTCGCAGGTGGCGCAGGCGCCCTGCGGCGCGTTGAACGAAAACAGCCGCGGCTCGATCTCTTCGATGGTGAAGCCGCTGACCGGGCAGGAAAAGCGCTCGGAGAATACGATGCGGTTGGCGGGGATGCCCGCGCCCTTCATCGCCCCGCCCGCTTCGCCCTCGCCCTCGCGCCCCGGCACCACGCCGTCGGCCAGGTCGACATAGGCCAACCCCTCGGCCAGCTTGAGCGCCTGTTCGAAGCTGTCGGCAAGGCGGGTCTCGATCCCTTCCTTCACCGCGATACGATCGACCACCACCTCGATGTCGTGCTTGAACTTCTTGTCGAGCGCGGGGGCATCCTCGATCGCGTAGAACTCGCCGTCGATCCGCACGCGGGTGAACCCGGCCTTCTGCCATTCGGCCAGCTCCTTGCGGTATTCGCCCTTGCGCCCGCGCACCACCGGCGCGAGCAGGTAGAGCCGCGTGCCTTCAGGCAGCGCCATCACCCGGTCGACCATGTTGGAAACGGTCTGCGCCTCGATCGGCAGGCCGGTGGTGGGCGAATAGGGCACGCCCACCCGCGCCCACAACAGGCGCATGTAATCGTAGATCTCGGTCACCGTCGCCACGGTCGAGCGCGGGTTGCGGCTGGTGGTCTTCTGCTCGATCGAGATCGCGGGGCTGAGCCCGTCGATATGCTCGACATCGGGCTTCTGCATCATCTCGAGGAATTGGCGCGCATAGGCGCTCAGGCTCTCGACATAACGCCGCTGTCCTTCGGCATAGATGGTATCGAAGGCGAGCGACGACTTGCCCGAGCCGCTAAGGCCGGTGATCACGATCAACGCATCGCGCGGCAGGTCGATATCGATACCCTTGAGGTTATGCTCGCGGGCGCCGCGTACTGAAATCTGGGTGAGTGCCATGAGGCGCGTTGTTCCGGTAATGTTCGCATTCGTCAAGGGGCCTGGACGCGGCATCCCCGTCGCCGCTGCGATGTGGGGTGCACCGTACGGATTGCAACGCGCCAATTGCCCCCGTGAAGTCTGCGGATGCAGCGCGGAGAGCCCGCGCTGCATCCGCCTTCGTGACTGCACCGTTTACCGCAATGGGCTGGAGTTTGTTAGCGATGCCGGCACCAAGCTGCGCAAATGCATGGGAAGGGTCGCGGTATCATGAGGAAACATCTATTCGTCGGCGCGGTC
Organism: Erythrobacter mangrovi; assembly: GCF_013260645.1. Classification (NCBI taxonomy): domain Bacteria; kingdom Pseudomonadati; phylum Pseudomonadota; class Alphaproteobacteria; order Sphingomonadales; family Erythrobacteraceae; genus Erythrobacter; species Erythrobacter mangrovi. The sequence continues at coordinate 2,222,897 of NZ_CP053921.1, forward strand.
GCGCTGACCGTCACCTGCCTGCCGGGCACTGCCCTGGCGGATGACCCCAGGGATCCGAAAATGCGCTCGGCCGAGGCGCGAGCCCGCGATGCTGTGGAGATCCGCAGGCTCAACCAGGAGCAATTGCGCCATGTCCAGCGCCGCGATGCGCGATTGGCGAAAGGCTGGCAGGAGTATCGTGATTACCCTGCGGCACAGGCCGACTACGAACGCAAGATGGCCGAATGGCGTCGTGCAGTGGAATTATGTGAAAGCGGCAGCCACGAATACTGCGCGCGCTGACGGTTAATTTACAATTTACTTTATTTGAATCGAGGCGCACACTGCCCCGATGATCTGCCTGTGCCAGGCAGATCATCGGGGGAAGGCACAGCACGGTCCGAACCGCATCAGCGGCGACCGGATGCATTCGCTACCCAGACCCTCCGGACTTCGGGTTTCGCAATCGATAGGCGCGCGATGCCGGGTGGTCCCTTGCCCCAGCGTGCGCCCGTGCAGGCAGGGGACGGGAGACCCACGATGGAACAGAAAACAGCCGAACTGGTGCAAGGAACCGATCTCAAGGATCGCAAGCTCAAGCTTACCGTCACGCCGACACTGGTGTGGAATGGCACCAATCCTCCCGACATCACTGCGACTATCGAATTCTCGCAGGATAATGACGATACCGATCCCCCCATGCCGGGCGTGGTCGATCCGACCACCGGCAAGATCGACATCTCAGACATGCCCGTCAACGACAAGTACACGGACAATATCGACATCACGATCAAGCTGGATGCCAGCAAGATGAAGAATGCCGACGGGACGAAGCTTACCGGTAAAGCCCGCTGGGCGGAGGCCGACGAAGGGCCATATCAATGGAATGGCACCAGCGGCGACCTCGGCTTCGGCTGGTTCTGCCAGATGAACGCCAGCCCGCCGCCGCTCTACAATCCAATTCCGCCGGCGACGATCCCCAACATGACACTCACACGCAAGGACGACACCACACTGGAGATCGACGACAACACGCCCGACAATTCGCCAGAATATGCGTTTTGCGTCGCCTTCGTGCTCGAAGGATACAACAACTACTACATTAGCATCGATCCGATCCTCACCACGAAAAACACCGGAAGCAACAGCTTCATGCTGAAGAATTGAGTTAGCGCTCGCTCAGATAGGCGGGGTGCCGATAGCCCCGCCTGTCCAGCCTTGCGGCATACTCGGCCGCTTTCTGCTTGTTGCCGAGACGCCGCCAAAGAAAGAACTTTTCTGGATCGGCAACGATCGAATCCGGGACTTGTGCAAGAGCCAATTCCCACAATGCACGAGCTTCCTTAACCTGCCCCAATTCGCGCTTCAGATCTCCAGCAAGGCGATAGAGTCGTGTGCGCTGCAGCGGCTCAAGCGCCGACCCACGTGCATCGATCCACATCAAGGTGCTTGGAAGTGAGCGGCTGGAACTGCGTAGGTTGCCACCAGCCATTGCCAAGAACATGTGGGCCTGCATCGAACGGGCTCGAAAATTATTTGTCCAAACGGTATTGGATGCGTCCGTTGCGATCATCGCCGCAAGCAACCTGTCGGCCTGATCAAGCATTTGGCGTGCTTCAGCCGGTCGGCCGGTAAGGATCAAATTCTGCGCCTGGTTGAATCTTCCCCCAACCTCGGTCTGTTGCCATTCGGTGTTGTCCGGCTCAAGTAGTCGCAATTCGCCATTTAGCTCCAGCGATTGCCCGGTGGACTCAATGGCTCCTGCTAGATTGCCCGCAAATAGCTGGTTCTCTCCTAAAAACTGCAGCGCGACTGACAGCCGATTCTTTGCCAGGGCATTTGAAGGATCGCGTAGCAACAAGTCCCGATAGATGGCGATCTCGCGTCGAAAGAGTTTCAGGGCCTCTTCGTACTTGCCCAGTTCGCCCTTCACCTTGCCCAACCAATTGACGGTGGCGCCGATCTCGACTTGCCGATCGGCACTGAACGGCTCACTCGCCGCAACCGCATCGATTTGTACCAAAGCCGACGTAAAGGCTCGCTCCGCTTCCGCATCACGGCCGAGTTCATCGTACATGACGCCGAGATTGGTTTCAGCGTAGCTACTTTCCATACGCCATTCGGGCTTGTCTGGATTGAGTTCGTTGAGCCGATCGGCCAGCCGCTTGTACTCGCGAAATTGCGTTTCAGCGTTCTCCGTCTCGCCACGCCCGTAGGCGATCGCTCCGACCCAGAACACGCTCTGCGCATGGTCGAAGATGCGCTGTTCGTTATCCGGATCGCGAGCGAGTTGTTCCTTGGTCGTCGCGGCAGCTTGCGTGAACGCTTTCAGCGCCTCCTCGCTGTCCCCGCGCAGATTTGAAATCTCGCCCACCAGCAACAACGCCCGCGCACGGCGCCCGAGCGCATCGGCGTCGAGGCTGGCAAGCTTCTGTCGCGCATAATAGTCGAGTGCGCGCGTGCCCACCACGTCGAGCGCATCGAGCCTCCCGACCGGTTCGAGTTTTTCGCGCAGGTCGGTAAGCATGAATTCAATCAGTCCGTCCGCCTCGGCCCTCTGGCGCTCGGCTTCGTTGCGGGCCTGCACCGCGACCAGCGTCAAACCGCTCATCACCAGTGCCAGCGCCAGCGAGGCACCCGCGATGATGCGGGTGCGCACAAGGCGGCGGCGCTCTTCGCGGTTGACGAGCTCGTCGAGCCCCACACCCAGCATCGCAGCGGCAAGCTTGAGCTTGGCCCTGCGCTTGCCATCGCCAGTGTCGCGCGCATCGGCGGCCAGCGGCATGTCGGCGAAGCGGTCGGTGACTGACAGGTTGCCGTCGACCTCGTGGGTCAGCGCCTTGGGAAAGCATTCGGCCTCGTCGCTGCCGGGCTCGCCATCGACGATCAGCGCCAGCACCTTGCGGGGATCGCGATGTGTCTTGAACCAGGCGATTTCGCGATTGACCCATTCCGACTTGGCCGAATTGGGCGAGCAGATGACGATCAGGAATTCCGAATTGGCCAGCGCAGTTTCGACCGCCGTCCCGATGCTCGCGCCGGCGGCCTCCTCCTCACGATCCTTGAACAACGGATGAAGCCGCGCGGGCACCGGCCCCGCAGAGACCTCCTTGCCCACAAGTGCCGTCGGAGTACGATAGGTTTCGATCGCATGGTGGAGCCAGTTGCCCCACTTCGCGTCGGCCCAGCTATAACTGATAAATGCCTTGTAGCGAAATTGACTCACTGCCGGCCCCCTCCGGAGTTTGTGCAAGCGAACCCTAGCATGGGCAGAGCGAGAGATGAAACGATCCGCAATTGAGAGTGGGTCACGCGGGTCGGTCGGGGAAAATTGTCTAAATCCCGTTCGGCCATTTGCAGGCTTGGTACGAAGCGCTAGGTGCAGGCTGGATTAAGGAGCGTCGGCGCACTGCAGTGCCCGAATCGCCATTGCAGACAAAGAAGGACGATTTTCATGAGGGTGTCCCACGTAGCGGTCGCAGGCCTGGCCGCCACTTTCCTTGCCTCTTGCGGTGGGGGCAGCTCGAATGGGGGTGGCGGTGGCAACAACCTGCCGGTGCTGACTGTCACACTCTCGGAAGCCGAGCAAACCGTGACGGTACCCGACGGCGGTTCGACCACCTTCGGCTTCGGCGCCAGCTATACCGGCACCTCAAGCGAACCGATTATCGCCGATGTGGTCATCAACGCAGAGCGCTACCGCCTCGTCGGCACGCCGACGGGATCGGGGACCAGCTTCACCGTAAACCTCGAGACTATCCCCTTCTCGCCCGGCGGGCTGACTACCAGCAGTATCTTCTTCCGCCTGTGCGCCGATGAGGACTGCGAACGGATCTACCCTGGCTCGTCCGCAGCCTACACACTCAATCTCGATATCCAGGTCGCGGATTGGGAGACCGCGCAGCGGCTGGCCGATCACCGCGGCTACGTCAACGTGAACTACAAGCGAGAAGATATCGTACGCCGGTGGCAGTATACCGCTGCCGACGGTTCCAGCTTTGGCGCTGCAGCAGCGGGGCGGGGTCGCACCTTCCTCACCGAACTTGCGGCGGACGGCAAGTATTACGCGGTATCGCTCAATACCTCGTCGGGCACGCGCAATTGGCGGATCGACATGGGCACCGACGTGTTGAGCGACCCGGCTTATCGCGACGGCAAGGTTTATTACACCAGCACCGCTGCCAGCGGGACCAAGACCCCGATGGTGGTCGATGCCGTGGATGGCACCGCAACGACCCTGCCTGCGTACAATGCGCCGGCAGGAGAGATGAACCAGCCGGTTCCCTACATGGATGCGCTGTTCCTGATCGCCGGCGCCAACGGCATGGTCGCGCACGCCTACGACCTCGTAAACGGTACGCTCGCCTGGCAACGAGACTTCGGTGGTGCGATCATGCAGAGTGCCGCCGTCGCGGTCGACAGCTCGTCGGTCTATGCCTTTGCCGGGCCGACGATCGAGATCCTTTCGCGAACGACCGGCAACCCAACCGGCTCGCTCGCTAACCCCGAGTTTGCGGGCGGCGCGCAGTATGCCGCAGCACCGGTCCTCGGACCTGACTCGCGGCTCTTCGCCTTTGCCCTCAGCAAGTCCTATACCGACGCCTCCCCCATTTCCGCCTGGTCACTGACCAGCGGGAACAAGTTGTGGACCAGCGCCGCGAGCTACTCGGCCTATCCGGTTTATGGGCAGACCCTGCTGTTCGCGATCAACCCCGCCGAGCGTCGGGTCGACGCATTGCAACCCGATACCGGCGCGGTAGCCTACTCGATCGCCATCCCTGGCACCGGCGCACTGACTGGCAGCGTAGTCAGCACCCGGTCGCATCTGTTCGTTTCGACCGCGAGCGACAGCTACGCTTTTGACCTCAACTCAGCCACGCGCGCCCAGGACTGGACAGCGGCAGTCGGCGGAAGGCTGGCGATCACGCCCGACAACCAGCTCATCATTTCCTCAGGCACGCGAGTGACGTCCTACCGCCTGTGGTAAGTCAAAGTGCCGCCGGTCGGCGATCTGGGCAGAAATAGCCCTTCGCCGACCGGTGGGCGTAGTTTGCCGAAAAACCTGCCCTTGACCGCATAACTATGTATGACGCCCCGGTGCCAAAGAAGACACAGGGGTAGACTTGATGCGCCGTACTATTAGTTCCAGCCGCGCCGCCGTTTCGGCGCTCGCACTTTCACTGACATTCCTTGCCGCGCCCTCCTTCGCCGATGAGCAGGGCAACAGCGCTGCCGGCGACGAGCATACGATCGTCGTGACCGGCCAGGCCAAAATCGGCGAATACGGGCTCGACCTGACGGCCGGCGATCCTTCCGCGGATCCGGGCGACGACTTCGAGCGCTTTGCATCCGGCGCATGGATCGACCGCACCGAAATCCCCGGCGACCGTCCCTCGGTCGGTTCCTTCAACAATTTGCGCGAAGACGTGACCGAACAGGTCAATGGACTGATCACCGAAGCTCCGACAACCGCCCAGTACGGTGCACTGTACAAGACCTTCATGGACGAAAAGGCGATCGAAAAGGCGGGCCTCGCGCCGCTCAAGCGCGATCTCGCCAAGGTCGATGCGATCCAGGACAAGGTCGCATTCGCCCGCTTCATGGGTTCGACCTATGACAAGTTCGGCGCGACGCTGTTCGGAACCGGGCCCTATGCGGATCCCGACGATCCGACGGTGAATTCGCTGTGGATGTTCTCGACCGGCCTCGGTCTTCCCGAGAAGGACTATTATTTCAGCGACAAGTTCTCGGCCCAGCGCGGCGCCTATCTGGACTATCTCGAGCGCACCTTCCGCGCAATCGGCGTGGCCAATCCGCGCGAAGCCGCGAGCCGCGTCTTCACCTTCGAGACCTACATTGCCGAGCTCAACTGGGACGTAGAACAGAAACGCGATATCGCCGCCATCAACAACCCGATGTCGAGCGAGGAACTCGCCGCCTATGCCCCGGGGATCGACTGGGATGCCTTCTTCGAAGGCAACAACGTTCCCCCGCAGAAGCGCATCATCGTAACCGATAATACCGCAGTGAAGGCGATCGCGGCACTCTATGGCAGCACCGATCTCGAAACACTCAAGCTGTGGCAAAAGGCGCAGGTCGCGCACCAGGCTTCACCCTATCTCAACAAGAAGATGGTCGACAGCCGGTTCGAGTTCACCAGCAAGCTTTCAGGCGTCAGCGAACAGCGCGCCCGCTGGAAGCGTGCGGTCGACCTGATCAACGGCCAGCTCGGCGAGCTGGTCGGCGAAGCCTACGTCGGCGAATACTTCCCGCGGATCGCCAAGACCCGGATGGACGAGCTGGTCGGCAACCTCAAGCTGGCCATGGCCGACCGTATTCGCGGCAACGATTGGATGAGCGAAGCGACCAAGACCGCCGCTCTCGAGAAGCTCGAGAAGATGGAGGTTATGGTCGGTTACCCCAAGGAGTTCCGCGACTATTCGGAGCTCCCGGTTAGCGAAACCAGCCTCTACGACAACATGGTCGCCGCGACCAAGTTCAACGCCGACTATGCGATGAGCGACCTCGGCGAGCCGGTAGATCGCAGCAAGTGGGGCATGAACCCGCAGACCGTGAACGCCTACAACGGCGGCCTCGAGAACAAGATGGTCTTCCCGGCCGGCATCCTCCAGCCGCCCTTCTTCGACCCTTGGGCCGACCCGGCGGTGAACTATGGCGCGATCGGCGTGGTTATCGGCCACGAAATCAGCCATGGCTTCGACGATCAGGGCCGCAAGATCGACGCCAACGGCGCGATCAAGGACTGGTGGACCGCTGAGGACAACGAGCGGTTCAAGGCCGAGTCCAAGAAGTTCGGCGACCAATACGCCAAGTTCGAGGTCGTCCCCGGCGCCTTCATCAACCCCGAGCTGACCATGGGCGAGAATATCGCGGACCTGGCCGGCGTGCTGGTGGCCTTTGACGCCTACCACAAGTCGCTGAACGGGCAGGAAGCTCCGGTGATCGACGGGCTGACCGGCGACCAGCGCTTCTTCCTCGCCTATGCGCAGGTATGGCGGGCCAAGGCGCGGGAAGACGCGCTGCGCAACCAGGTCACCACCGACCCGCACAGCCCGGCGCGCTACCGCACCATCGCCCCGCTGCGCAACGTCGACGCCTGGTACGAAGCTTTCGGCATCACTCCAGATGACGACATGTACATCGCGCCCGAGGACCGCGCACGGATTTGGTAATCCTGTAGTTGCACAAGTAGCGAGCGGTGCCTGGAGCACTCGCTCGCTACTTTACGCTCGAGAAAATTGTTAACGAATCCCACCTAACGTAGAATAAAGCCCTTTAATTCAGGGGATTTATTTCGCTGCACGTGGAAACTTCCAGTCGCCTAAAACCCCGAGCATGCTCCGAACTTGCCTCAGCGGGCGAGGTCGATCCCCATGAAGTGCGCCGCGAGGCAGTACTGTCCATGCTTGAGAGGGAGCGGCACGCGTTGAGCGCAAGCCTGCTGGGCATAGCAATACTGACGGTCAGTATTGTCTCCATCCCGGCGCGGGGAATTCTCGGGTGGTTCCTCGCTGCCCGCGTTGCATCCTTCCTGTTCACCCGCTGGTCGGCCACGCGGCTCGAAGCCAAGCTGGACGCGCGTCGGCCGCTCGATCGTGCGGAGCAGGTTCTGTTCACATCCATGGCCGTCGCGGGTGCGACACTGGGGCTGCTGTTGTGGCCTGCCCCGCCCGGTGCACCGCTTGCAGCGATCGCGACGATCCATGTCGCCGTAATGTTGGTGATCACGCTGATCGCCGTCACGCTGGCGGCCTTCCCTGGACCACGCGACGCCATGCTCGCCAGTTTCTGGATCGTCACCTGCACCATCGTGCTTGCGCATCCGGCCAGGTTCGACCCGGTATTCGTGCTCGTCTCCACGGTATTCGTAGTGGGCGTGCGGGTCTATGCAGCCAATACCGGCGTCCATATCGTCTGCGCGGCGCGGACGCTGGTCGAGAATCGCAAGCTAGCGGAAGAGCTGGCTGAGGCCCTGGCCCATGCAGAGTTCCTCAGCTGGCGCGACCCGCTGACAGGCCTGTTCAACCGGCGCAGGCTGTTCGAGGAACGCCAGGCACGAACCAATGACGCGCCGCGCCACTTGCTTGCCGTCGATCTCGACCGCTTCAAATCCATCAACGACCAGTTCGGCCATGCGGTCGGCGACCACGTGCTGATCGCTGCCGCCGATGCCGTTCGTGAAGTCCTGGCTCGGCGGGCCGAGACGGGCGAGCATCAGGCCTACCGCCTCGGTGGCGAGGAATTCCTCGTGATCGTCGAGGGCGTCGATACAAGGATCGCGGAAGCCATGGCCGAGGAATTGCGCCACGCGATAGCCGCCATCGGTGGGCACCTAGAGACGCAGCAGCCCCTGTCGGTCACGGCTTCGATCGGCCTGACACAATGGTGCATGGACGAAGAGCTCGACGACGCGCTGCTTCGTTCGGACATGGCTTGCTATGATGCCAAACGCCAGGGCCGCAACCTTGTCCGCTGCACCGCCTGACAGCCTGCCATGCGGCGTCCGTGGAAGACCACAGCCACAAGGTTCAGGCCACACTCAAAGCGATGAAAAGCGGCAGAATCCGCCAAGACCAAGCCTGTTCCGTCTGGTGATACGATAGCGATTGCCCTATTTGAGTAGCCGTGGGGTTACCGTTATGACCTTGCATGGGCTGTGGGGGTCGTAGCGCATGGATGCGCAGGATTGGTTCGGTTTCCCGGAACGGGACGAGGATTGGCAACGCGAAGCCTGGCGTGAGACCGTGCGCGCCGTTGTTGTTACCGAACAGCGCGCCTTCATCGCCAATGTCCTGGCCTGGTTGGGCATGTGCGTCGCGGCATGGTTCATGTCCAATCCTGCGGCATTCATTCTACCGCTGACCATGCGGCTGCTGGCGCTCTCAGGCTCTCGCCTGTCCTGGAACCACATTCGCCGCCGGCTCGATCGTGGCCAACCGCTCGAACCGGCCATGAAGATTCTGACGGTGATGCTGTTCTTCGGTGGGATGAGCTGGGCATTCCTGCTGATCCCCCTGATCGACGAGCCGGCAGCCCATCCCGCACGCATGGTGATCGGCGGGGGAACCCTGATTGCGGTCGCCATGATTACCAGCATGATCGCGCCGCTGAGAACTGCGACAATTGCCTACGCCGGGGGTTTCGCCTTGACGATAGGCGCGGGGCTGCTCCTTGCCCCGGCAGACCTGGCCCTGCCGGCCGCCGCAGGCTTGTCGATGCTGTTCACGGCCATCCTGATCTATGCCTTCGCCAATGCCCGCCAGCGCCAGTTCGCTGCCGACATGCTGGTGGAGAACCGCCGTCTCAGCGAAAGACTGACCGAGGCCCTCGCGCATTCGGAATTCATGGCGGTACACGACCCGCTGACGGGCCTGTTCAATCGCCGCGCCCTGTTCGAGCGCGGACTGGTCGATCGCGCCACCAACGATCGCGCGCACCTGCTCGTCGTCGACCTCGATCATTTCAAACAGCTCAACGACTCCTATGGCCACGACATGGGCGACAAGGCGCTGATCGCCGCAGCGGCGCTGATGCGCGACGCACTGCGCGCCCATTCCCCGGGTGAACATTTCGCGGTCCGTCTGGGCGGCGAGGAATTCGGCGTCTTCCTCGACGAAGCGGATGAGGAGCGCACACTGCAATTTGCCGAAGATTTGCGCGAGGGGCTCGCCCGGCTCCATGACGAATTGGGGCTGCCCCAGGGTGCGACCAGCGCCTCCATCGGTGTGGCGCAGCACCTGCGCGGGGAAGCGGTCGCAACCAGCCTGCTCAGGGCCGACGCAGCGATGTATGACGCCAAGGCCGAGGGTCGCAATCGCGTTCGCCGCGAAGATCGCTGACCTGTCGCCATGCAACACCGGCTTTTCGTAGGATTGCGCCCACCACCAGCGATCCGTGCGGCCCTGATCGGCGAAATGTATGGCGTCGACGGCGCACGGTGGCAGGACGATGCCCAGTTGCACCTGACCCTGCGCTATATCGGCGAAGTCGATGGCCGCACTGCCGAAGACCTCGCGCGGGAACTGGGCCGGATCACCGCCCCTGCATTCACGCTGCAGTTGCGTGGGACCGGTGCCTTCACGAAGAAGGATCAGCCGCACACACTATGGGCGGGAACCGGGGCCTGCGACGCGCTCGATCGCCTGCAGCACAAGGTCGAACGCGCCAGCCAGGCGGCCGGGATCGCGCAGGAACCGCGCAAGTTCGTCCCACATGTAACGCTTGCCCGGCTGAACTCGCGGAGCGGATCGCCGATCGCCTTCCTCCAGCGAACCGCAGGTCTGCAACTGGACGAATGGGCGGTCGAGGAGTTCACCCTGTTCGAAAGCCACCTGCGGCCCGAGGGATCGCTGTACGAACCCGTCATACGCTACGCGCTGGACGCCGCAGGGTAGGTTACCAGGGGTTGGCTTCGACGAACCGCCGACTCTCCCCGACCGAAAGCATTACCGGGCTTGCACATGCGCCCGTGATCCTTTCCATACCTCGCCGTTTCATTGTGTGGGCGCAGACTGCGCCCCTCTAAACGGATGGAGAGATCATGAAGGCCCATATCCTGGCCACCGCCGCATGCCTGGCGCTCGCGCCCTTTGCCGCAGCTCCGGCGATGGCGCAATCGACCGACCGGGCGGCGCTCGAATGGGACGCACTCTATTTCGCCAACGATAGCACCCTGCCATTCCACGCGCCCGATTTCACCAAAATCACGCCCGAAGTGATGGAAGTGGCGTTCGAGAAGGCGATGGCGATCCACAATGGCGAGATCGCAGCTATCAAGAACAATCCCGAAGCACCCAGCTTCGACAACACCATCGTAGCGCTCGAGACCTCGGGTCGCATGCTCAACCGCGTGGCAAGGGTGTTCTTCGCGCTGACCGGTGCGAACACCAACGACGCGCTCGACGATATCCAGACGAGGATCAGCCCCAAGCTGACCACGCACGGCGATGCGATCACGCTCGACCCAGTGCTCTTCGCCCGCGTGAAGGCGGTCTATGACAATCGCGCGGCGATGACCATGACTCCCGAGGATGCTGCGCTGCTCGAGGATACCTATGAGGGGATGGTCCATGCCGGCGCGCTGCTGACCGCGGCGCAGCGCGAGCAGGTCAAGCAGCTCAACACCGAGCTTTCGAAGACCACCACCCAATTCGCCCAGACCGCGCGCTCGGCGATGTCGGACCAGCCGCTGATCGTCGACACGCGCGAAGAGCTGGCGGGCCTCTCGGACGCCGATATCAAGGCCGCCGCCGACCTTGCCGCGAGCAAGGGCCACCCCGGCAAGTTCGCGATCGCGCTGCAGAACACCACCCAGCAGCCGCTGCTGCCCAGCCTGACCAACCGCGCCACGCGCGAGAAGCTGTTCCAGCTTTCCTTCCACCGCGCCGATGGCCAGCGGGCCGTGGACACGCGCATGCTCGCGGCCAAGATCGCCAAGCTGCGCGCGGAGAAGGCGGCGCTGTTCGGCGCGCCCGACTGGGCGACCTACGCGATGTGGGACCGCATGGCGGAAAAGCCCAAGACCGCGCTCGACTTCATGCAGCAGATGGTTCCCGCCCTCGCCGCCACGCAACGGCGCGAAGCTGCCATGCTCAACGAAGCGATCAAGGCCGATGGCGGCGACTATGAAGTCAAGCCGTGGGACTGGTATCGCTACGCCAACCGCATCAAGGCCGAACGCTACGATCTCGACCAGGACAAGGTCATGGAATATTTCCAGATCGACCGCGTGCTGGAAGACGGCGTGTTCTACGCCGCGAACAAGCTCTACGGCCTGAGCTTCAAGAAGCGCTCCGACCTGCCCGTCTACCACCCGGATGTGAGCGTCTACACGGTCTATGACCGCGACGGTTCGGAACTGGGCCTGTTCTATTTCGATCCCTACCAGCGCCCGTCCAAGCGCGGCGGTGCGTGGATGTCGAACTTCGTCGAGCAGAGCCACCTGTGGAACACCAAGCCGGTGATCTACAACGTGCTCAACATCTCCAAGGCAGCCGAAGGTGAAGTGCAACTGGTCAGCTTCGACAATGTCGAAACCATGTTCCACGAATTCGGCCACGCACTGCACGGCTTCTTCGCCGACCAGCGCTATGAAAGCCTTTCGGGCACCGCCGTGGCGCGCGACTTCGTCGAATATCCAAGCCAGGTCAACGAGATCTGGGCGACCTGGCCCGAAGTGCTGGCCAACTATGCCAAGCACTACAAGACGGGCGAGCGGATCCCGGCCGAGATGATCGAGAAGATCGAGGCTGCGGGCAAGTTCAACCAGGGCTACGATTTCGGCGAAACCGTGACCGCGGCATTGCTCGACATGAAGTGGGCCGCGCTGTCGAAGGAAGAGGCAGCAGCTATCGACACGCCCGAGAAGGTCGATGCCTTCGAACGCAAGGCACTGGGCGAACTCGGGCTGGAGATCGACCTGGTCCCGCCGCGTTACCGCACCACCTACTTCAACCACATCTTCTCCAGCCCGGCCGGTTATTCGGCAGGCTACTACAGCTATCTGTGGACGCAGATGCTCGACCAGGACAGCCGCAAGTGGTTCCGCGACAATGGCGGGCTGACGCGCGCCAACGGCGACCACTATCGCGCCACCGTGCTGAGCCGCGGCGGGACGATGGATTACTTCGAGATGTTCCGCAATTTCGCGGGCCGTAACCCCGACGTCACCCCGATGCTCGAGGCCCGCGGGCTGACTGGTGGCGAGGGCGCCGAGTAATCAGCGAGTAATCAACGCCCGGTGGTGCGGTTCGCCGACCCACCAGGCCGCGACCTTCCAGACGCGCTCGATCACCTGTGGGTCGAGCGCGTTTTCGCATACCCCGTCGGCGGCAATGCCCCCGCGGTCGAGGACGACCACACGGTCGGCATGGTTCATCGCATGGGCCAGGTCGTGCAGGACGAGGACCACCCCTGCCCCCGCATCGGCTGCCGCACGCAGGTGGCGCAGCAGCGCCAACTGGTGCGCCAGGTCGAGCGCAGCGAGCGGCTCATCAGCCAGGATCCAGCACGGCTCCCCGGCAAGCACGCGGGCCAGCAGCACCCGCGCGGTTTCGCCGCCTGACAGCGATTGCGCACGGCGATCCGCCAGGCCCGCAATGTCGAGCGCCGCCAGCGCTACATCGACCGGTTCGGTGCGATTGTCGCCATGTGGCATGCGCCCCAGTGCAACGATGCTGCGCACGGGCACGTCCCACACGATCTCGTGGGCCTGCGGCAGGTAGCCCATCGCTTTCGCGCGCTCGCGCGGCAGCATTTCGGCCAAATTGGCCTCGCCGAGCATGACGTGCCCTCTGTCGGGCTCCAGCAATCCCGCCAAGGCTTCGAGCAGCGTCGACTTGCCCGCACCATTCGGCCCGCAGATGGCGGTGATGGTGCCGGGCTCGAGCTCGAGTGAGACCTCGCGGAGCCGCTCGGAGACGGCCAGGTCGTGCGCCGACAGGATCATGCGAGCCCCCTGCGCATCCGCAACAAGAGCCACAGGAAGAAGGGCGCGCCGAGCAGGCTGAGCGCAATGCCCAGTCGCAACTCGGTCACGAGCGGCAGCACACGCACAACACTGTCGGCGACGAGCACCAGCAAGGCGCCGGCCAGCGCGCTTGGAATGAGTAATTGTGAGGGACGCCGATCGGTCAGCGGGCGCACCAGATGCGGGACGATCAATCCGACGAAACCGATGATCCCAGCCACAGCTACACTGGCCCCCACGGTCAGCCCGATCCCGGCGATCAGCAACCACAAGAGCCGATGTGGATCGACACCGAGCGAGCGGGCCACCGGCTCGCCCAAGGTCAGCGCGTCGAGCGCCTTCCCACTGCGCCACAGCAGTGCCACACCCACCGCCACGAGCGGTGCGGCAAGCCATACTTCACGCCAGCTGCGATCGGTCAGCGCGCCGTTGAGCCATGTCACGATCTCGCTCATGGCAAAGGCGTTGGGAGCCATGCTGATTGCGAGCGCCGTGAGCGCCCCGGCAAGGCTCGCGACCATCAGCCCCGCAAGCGTGAACAGCGCGATACCGCCGGTGCGGCCCGCGATCGCGGCCAGCAATGCCATCGCTCCGCCCGCCCCGACCAGCGCGAATAGCGGGAGCAGGTAGGGCGAGGCCGCATAGCCGAACCACAGTGCGACCACCGCCCCCAGCGCCGCGCCCGGGGCGATACCGAAGAGGCCGGGATCGGCCAACGGATTGCGCAGATAGCCCTGCATCGCCGCCCCACTGGCGCCCAGCCCCGCCCCAACCACGATCGCCAGCACGGCACGCGGCAAGCGCAGTTCGGCAAGGATCAGCGCAGCATTGGGTGTGGTTGCCGGATCGAGCCAGACCCGGCCCGCCAGCAGTGAAAGCGGGATCGCCAGCGCCAGCAACAGCGCGAAGATCAGCGTGGCGCGGTTCATGAAACCGACCGCCGGATTTCCGCCAGCCGCTCTGCTGCGCGGATGATCGTTGGGCCGCCGCAATAGATCAGGCGCGTGTCGAAGGCTGCGCGACGCATTTCCGGCAATTGATCGAGTACGGGGTGGCGCTGGCCCACCTCGCTACCAGCCACCAGCAGGAGCTGCGGCGGATCCGCCACCACCTGCTCGAGTGAAAGGTAGTCGGCCTGCGCCATGCCGCGCGCTTTGCCGTAGCTGGAATAGCCGGTGCGACGCAGCAGGTCACTCACCAGCGAGGTCTCGCCCGGGACGATCCCCCCGGGTTGCCACAGGGCCGCCTCGACCGACACATCCTGTGGCCGCGCGGCTGCGAGCGCTGCCTCGATACGCTCGATCAGCGCTTCACCTGCAGCCGGATTGCCCACCAGCCCAGCCAGTTCACGCACCTGTGCTTCGCTTTCCGCAACGGTGCCGGCACTGCCGTAGGACGCGACCCTAAGACCGAGCCGCTCGAGCCCCGCACGCGTCGCCGGATCGAGGAAGCTCGATGCCACGACAAGATCGGGGTCGAGCGCGAGAATCTCCTCCACCGTTCCCCCGGTCGCAGCGAAACGTGCTGCGGCGGCCGGCTCCATTGAGCTCGCCTTCGGATCCTTGCTGTAATGCGAAATCGCCAGCAACTGCCCCGGCGCAGCAACCTCTGCCAGTATCGCGTCGGTGCAGGGATTGAGACTGACCACGGTCGGCTGCCGCGTATCGGGCGCCCGCGCCGGCCCCTGGCCCGCACATCCGGCGAGCATCAGGACCAGCGCGGGCAGCAGTCGGATCACATCCGTACCCTTACCCCGGCGAACACGCCGCGTCCGGGGGACGCATAACCGCTCGCGGTCTGGTAATCGTCGTCGAACAGGTTCTCGACCCGCCCGTAGATTTCGACACCATCCGAAACCGGCATGGATGCGCGCAGGTCGAAGACTTCATAGCCATCCAGGCGGGTGAAGTTGCCTGCATCGTCATAGCTTCTTCCGACGAGGCGCAGATCCGCACCGAGCTTGAGCCCGAACGGCGCTTCATAGTCGGCAAATAGCGTCGCAAAATGGCGCGGGCGACGGGCTAGGTCATTGCCCGTCGTGCGATCTTCTGCATCGACGAAGCTGTAGACGCCCGACAGGCGCAATCCCTCGGCAACGTCGAAACCGGCCTCTGCCTCGATACCCTGCGCGCGGGCACGTGCGGTGTTGTCATAGAAACCGAATGGGCGGGCATCGCTGAAGGCGAAGCTGATCAGGTCTTCGCTGTCCCGACGGAAGGCGGTCACCGCAAAATGCGTGTCGCGCCCACGCTCGCCGTGCTCCACACCGAAATCCACGCTGGTGCTGACTTCAGGCCGGAGCTCCGCGTTGCCGAAGAAGGAATAGAGCTGGAACAGTGTGGGCGCCTTGAAGCCCTCGCCCACGCTCGCCCGAACTCGCCAGTCGCCGCCGATGCGGTAGGAAATATCCCCGCCGAAGCTGGCATGCGATCCGAAGAGCTCGTGATCGTCGACCCGCCCGCCGGCGTGGACGGCAAGACCTCCGAGCACCCAGCCGAGCTGGATGTAGCCACCGGTAATATCAACCGAAGCCTGGGTGTCGAAGGTGGTGACGTAGTCGGACCATTCGTGCTCACCGCCAAACGCCACGGTCAGCCCGCCGATCGCGCGATATTCGCCGCGCAGCTGGATGCGTTCGGAATGCCCGTCGCTGGCAAAGCTCACCGCACCATCATCGTCGAGGTTATCGCGCTCGGTATCGGAGAGGCTGTAGGCCGCGCGCAGCGTCCAGTCGTTACCGTAATAGCTTATTCCGACATCGCCCCAATGGCGGCGGGTTTCCTGCGTTTCGAAGGTGTCGGCCAGCACGAAATCGGGAGCCGGGAAACCATCGATATCGAGATCGCCCTCGCTCCAGTTCGCATGGGCAAACAGCTCAAGCTGCGGAGTGATGTCGACGAAAGCCGATCCGCCCAGCACGACCTGTTCGAAGCCGTCCGGCTCCGAGCCCGAAGCCGCGGCCGAAAAGCCGTCTGTGCGGTACCATGAGCCGGTCAGGCCGACAAAATAACCATCGCTCTTCAACCCGCCTGCCGCGCTGGTGAACAGCGAATCGCGCGAACCGTATTCGACATTACCGCTGATCCCCGCTTCGCCGCGGGTCGAGACATCGACCACGCCGCCGATCGCATCGGAGCCCCAGATCGTGCTGTTCGAGCCGCGCAGGATATCGAACTTGCCCGCCGTCCCCAGCAACAGATTGCCGAAGTCGAATCCGCCTCCGGGCGCCGCCGGATCGGAAACTCGGACCCCGTCCACCAGCACCAAGAGCTGTTCGGACGACGCGCCCCGCACGTTGACGCCAGCAAAGCTGCCGACACCGCCATTGCGGGCGAGCGAGACGCCCGGCGTACGCCGCAGCACGCGCTCGACGTCGGCTCCCTGGACGCTTTCGATCTCGCCACGATCGATGATCGTCACGGCCTGCCCGGTGTTGCCGATATCGGTACCCAGACCGTTGGCGGTGACGGTTATGCTCGATGCCGGGTCGTCGGCTTGGGGCGCAAACGCCTCATCCTCAGACTCTTGGGCCAAGACGGGCGTCGAAAGAAGCAAAGCAGTCAGAAAGAACAGATATTTGGACACAAAACCTCCTGTCAAAAGCGAACGTCGCTCATGACGGGAAGGAGCGGAATTGCTCGCATCCACGTTTGCCATCGGTACACCCCGCCCGCGGCCGAACGACGCGCATAGGCAGGTCTCCTGGCTCCCGGATCATCACTCTTGCACCGCCTTCCCGGGCACCGGCCCAGTGGCATGTGGCACAATCGCTCCCCGGTCACAGTTGCGGGGGCAGCGAGGGCATCCAACCCTCTTCCCTCTTCGGGCCTGCGCGAACAGGCCAACCCATGACGCGCGGGCGCTCTAACCAAGGATCGGGCCCGGCACAAGCACGGGGTTCCTTACGCATTGCGCGTTAAGCCGCGGGCGAAGCGGCGTCCCGTACCGGGACCGCGGGCGCGATCGACTCCCGCATACCATTTGCCCGGGCTAGGGGTTGGCAGGACTGGAAGAGTGCAGTTGGACCAGGTGGACGGCAGCTTAGGAAGGCAAGCAACGGCCCAACGCCGGGGCGCGGGATCGCGCGCGCGGCGCAGCGCCCAGCGCCGCAAGGGTCGCCGCCAGCTGGCAAGTCGGCTTGCCATTCTCGCGTCCGCAATCGCCGTTCCCACGGTCGCCGCGCAGGGCGAATGGAGCGTGCTGAGCCAGGCGATCGGGCTGGGCGACGAACGCGCTCAGCTCATCCCCATGCCCTTCGAAACCGCCGGGGAGAGCTTTCCTGGCTCGGCATTCTATTATCTTGAAGACGCCCCGCGCCTGACCACCGATCTTGCGGCGCTGCGCGAGGATAACGATACGCTGGAAACCGTGCAGTTCGCCGAAAGCCACGGCGCAGGCGCGACGGCGCAGGCCTTCCGCGCAGCAGGGAGCGGGCTCGACAAGGCACGGGCGCTGCAATGCCTGTCGATGGCGGTCTATTATGAAGCGGCCAGCGAGAGCTACGCGGGCCAGCAGGCGGTGGCGCAGGTCGTGCTCAACCGCGTCGCGCACCCAGCCTACCCGGCCAGTGTCTGCGGCGTGGTATTCCAGGGCTCGGAGCGCAAGACCGGCTGCCAGTTCACCTTCTCCTGCGATGGTTCGCTTCGGCGGACCCCATCCCGGCAAGGTTGGTCCCGCGCACAATCGGTAGCCCTGGGCGCACTGGCGGGCGAGGTCTACCGCCCGATCGGCCGGGCGACGCATTACCACACCAATTACGTGAACCCCTATTGGGCGGCGAGCCTCGATTACATCACCAGCATCGGCGCGCATCGCTTCTATCGCTGGAAGGGTGGTGCGGGCAGCGCTGGAGCCTTCAGCCAGGGTTACGCCGGATATGAACCGGCCGCCGCAGCACCTTCCGTCCGTCGCGCCGAAACCGAGACTCCCGGTCCTGTACGAGCCGTTCCTCCGCCGCCCAATTCGGCGCTGGGGATCGGCGGGCATCCCGACATGCCGGTCGGCGCACCCGCTCCGGCCGCAGTCCCGGCAAGCCAGCGCAGTGGCCTGCTGCCGCAATCGGGCCGCGTGAGAGACGAATACGCGAACAGCGGGCGATGGATCCGCGAGCCAGGCAAGAGCGACTGACGCAGGCCCAGCACTATCAGTGCTTTACCACTTTACAACCATGCTACGGAACCGAAGCTTAGGTGCCCCGGACTATCAGGTGCATTGTGCCTTCGAGGCGCAACGGGATCACCAGAGGAGTCGCCCTTGTCCGTCCATTTCGCCGCTGCCCGCTCAACTTCCCATTCGCCGATTGCGCGTGCACTGGCGAAGAAGGCCTGCGCTCGTGCCGCGAATGACAATGGAGATGCCGCACGCATGGCGGCGGAGGCTTCGTCCTTCGATCACATGATGCGCGCGGCCCTCAAGCATTTCGCCGAACACGGCATGGGCGCGGCGGAAGCAGCCCGGCGGCAGGCCGAACAGGCCCATTTCACCGGAGACGTGGCTGGGTACGAGTGGTGGCTTGGCGTGTGTCGCACGCTCGATCGGAGGTTGGCAGATAGAGTCCAGCGGCGTCTCGCCACCCGGGACATGCTGATTTACTGAAGTTTGCATAACAAGTCATTGCAAACGGGTGCGAACCCTTATGCGGCGTTAATAGAAAACTGAGGGTTTTCCCTTAGTGTGCCGCGCAATGAAGAAGCATGAGATCTTCTTCGGGTTGCACCGCTCTTCAAAACTGGAGGGTGTTGAGGATCGCCTGACGGAAAGGGCGCGGGGCGCTCTCGTCAAGTCGGTGTACGCCCGGCCTACGACCCTGATTCTCGGGGCCCTGAATGGCGTGCTCTCCAGTACGGTCGTTGCCTTTCACACCGAAGACAAGCTGTTCTTCGCCCTGACGTTCCTGCTGAGCTCGATTGCGCTCCTGCGTGTCGTCACGGCGATGCACCTGCGCCAGAACATGCTCGGCACCTCGCCTCGCAAGGTCGACGTCGCTTATATCTTCGGGGCCCTGGCCTACAGCCTTGTCTTGGGATTGATCGCCGCGGCCACCATCGCCTTTGAGCTGCCGCCCATGGCGCAGGTCCTGATGATCGCCAATGCACTGGGTTATGGGATCGGAAACTGCGCCCACAACGGCGGGCGTCCTGCCATGGCCCTGGGCCAGCTGGTATTCGTCTCGACGCCCGTCTTCCTGATGTCTCTGACAAGCGGATCCGCGCTCGGCATCTTCCTGGCCATCAACATCGCGGTGCTCATGCCCGCAATGATCGTCGTCACGCTCTCCCTCTTCAGGGTATTGCGCGAATCCATCGAGGCAGCCGAACAGAGTGCACGCCTCGCTACCAAGATGGAACTGGTCGCGCTGACCGACCCAATCACCGGACTCGCCAACCGGGCAGGACTGGATCGCCGCCTTCCCGAGATCCTCGAGGCTGCGCGTGAGAAGACACAGGTCGCGGTGTTCTGGATCGATCTCGACCGCTTCAAGGACGTCAACGACTACCGAGGCCACCAGGCAGGCGACCATGTCCTGCGCGAGATCGGCAGCCGTCTGCGGGGACTGATCGATGGCCGCGGCATTGCGGCACGCTTCGCCGGGGACGAGTTCGTCGTGGCCAGTCCCGTCAACAATCACCGGTCGGCATCGGCTCTGGCCAATGCGATCCTTTCGGCGATAACCCGACCGATACGCATCGACGGCGACAGGATCGACATGGAAGGTTCGATCGGGATCGCGCTGCTTCCCGATGATGGACTGACCGCATCGACCCTGCTGAAACGGGCCGACCTGGCACTGTTCGAGGCGAAGGCGGACGGACGAAAGCAGATCCGCTTTTTCGACTCATCGATGACCCGCGACCTTGCCCGTCGGCGCGAGATCGAAGTCGAACTGCGCAAGGCCCTGCGCGATGACCAATTGTCGGTCTATTTCCAGCCGATCATCGATCTGCAAACCGGGCGGATCCGCTGCTTCGAAGCCCTGGCCCGCTGGTTTCACCCGATGCGCGGCGAAATCCGTCCCGACGAGTTCATTCCCATCGCGGAAGATTCGGGCGCGATCGTAACTCTCGGCAATTGGCTGACCGCCAAGGCCGCCCGCGCGGCGGCCACTTGGCCCGAAGACGTTCGCATTGCCGTCAACCTCTCGCCGCTGCAGATCAAAGTGCCGGGTGCCGCCGTCGGCATCCTCAGCGCCATCCGCGAGGCCGGACTGGCACCCGAACGCCTCGAGCTGGAAGTGACTGAAAACCTGTTCCTCGAGGACAGTATGAATATCGCCCTGTTCATAGAAGAACTCTCCGAGGCTGGCGTTCGCTTCGTCCTCGACGACTTCGGAACCGGATATTCCTCGCTCGGCTACATCAACCAATGGCCCTTCTCGAAGATCAAGGTTGACCGCAGCTTCGTGTCGGGTGGCCAGGCGGGGACCAAGAGCGATGCGATCATCCGCGCCGTGTCCCAGATGGGCCGATCGCTGGGAATGGAGATCGTCGCCGAAGGGCTGGAAACCATCGACCAGGTTCGCGCCGTGCGCGAAGCGGGGTGCACGCATGGCCAGGGGTATCACTTCAGTCGCGCCATCCCCGATTACCAGGCCGCGCTGCTGCTCGCTGAGGAGCACGACACGCTCCCCGAGGAACTACACCAGCGTCTCGCGGGTTGAGATTTCAGTATACTGCTGCATCGTGAATAGCTGGGCGAAACGACACACCCAGAAACCACTATTGCAATTGCGAACCATTTGCAGAAATACTTGGAACCTCCGGCCAATTGCCGGTTGCATTCACCTGCCCGCAGGCCTAGGGCGCTCTTCGATGTGACCGGGTGCCGTGCCGCCTTGCGGGACAATTGGCGCGGCCCGAATTTCGGTCAGGGTTTCAACGCGGTCCCGCGGCAGGAAAAGGACCCTCCCCCTGATGGCACGCAAGAAGATCGCCCTCATCGGTTCCGGCATGATCGGCGGAACCCTCGCTCACCTCGCGGCGAAGAAGGAAATGGGCGACATCGTCCTGTTCGACATCGCTGAGGGCATTCCGCAGGGCAAGGCGCTGGACCTGTCGCAGTGCGGCCCGGTCGAGGGCTTCGACGCGAAGATCACCGGCACCAATGACTATGCCGACATCGCCGGTGCCGACGTGGTGATCGTCACCGCGGGCGTGCCGCGCAAGCCGGGCATGAGCCGTGACGACCTGCTGGGCATCAACCTCTCGGTCATGAAGGCGGTCGGCGAAGGCATCAAGAACAACTGCCCCGACGCTTTCGTGATCTGCATCACCAACCCGCTCGACGCGATGGTCTGGGCGCTGCGCGAATTCAGCGGCCTGCCGCACAACAAGGTCGTCGGCATGGCCGGCGTTCTCGACAGCGCGCGCTTTGCCACCTTCCTCGCTTGGGAGTTCGGCGTTTCGGTGAAGGACGTAAACGCCTTTGTGCTCGGCGGCCACGGCGACACCATGGTTCCTGTCACCAGCTACACCACGATCAATGGCATCCCGGTCAAGGATTACGCCAAGATCAAGGGCATCAGCGAAGACCGCATCGATGCGATCGTCCAGCGCACCCGCTCGGGCGGCGGCGAGATCGTCGGCCTGCTCAAGACCGGTTCGGCCTATTACGCCCCGGCCACCAGCGCGATCGCCATGGCCGAAGCCTATCTCGGCGACCAGAAGCGCATCCTTCCCGTCGCGGCCTTTGTCGAGGGCAAGTATGGCCTCGACGGTCTCTATGTCGGTGTCCCCGCCGTGATCGGCGCGAACGGCATCGAGGACGTGGTCGAAATCGCCCTGTCGGACGAAGAAAAGGCCAACCTCAAGGTCTCGACCGACGCGGTCGAGGAACTGCTGGTGGCCTGCAAGGCCCTCGACAATTCGCTCGCCTGAGCAACCCTTCATACATTGATTTTCAAGGAGAGGCTTACGTGAGCATCCTCGTCGACAAGAATACCAAGGTCATCACCCAGGGGATGACCGGCGATACCGGCACCTTCCACACGCAGCAGGCGCTGGCCTATGGCACGCAGATGGTTGCGGGCGTCACCCCGGGCAAGGGCGGCAGCGAGCATATCGGCCTGCCGGTGTACAACACCGTCGCCGAAGCCAAGGCTGCGACCGGCGCGACCGCATCGTGCATCTACGTCCCGCCGCCATTCGCCGCGGACTCGATCCTCGAGGCGATCGATGCCGAGGTCGAACTGATCGTCTGCATTACCGAGGGCATTCCAGTGCTCGACATGGTGCGCGTGAAGCGCGCGCTCGACGGTTCGAAGTCGCGCCTGATCGGCCCCAACTGCCCCGGCGTGCTGACCCCCGGCGAATGCAAGATCGGCATCATGCCGGGCTCGATCTTCCAGAAGGGCTCGGTCGGCGTCGTTTCACGCTCGGGCACGCTGACCTATGAAGCCGTGCACCAGACCACCATGGTCGGCCTGGGCCAGACCACCGCGGTCGGCATCGGCGGCGACCCGGTCAATGGCACCAACTTCATCGACGTGCTCGATCTCTTCCTCAAGGATGACGAGACCAAGTCGATCATCATGATCGGCGAAATCGGCGGCAGCGCCGAAGAAGAAGCCGCCGAATTCATCGCCCACAAGGCGAAGCAGGGCATCAAGAAGCCGATGGTCGGTTTCATCGCTGGGCGCACCGCCCCTCCGGGCCGTCGTATGGGCCATGCCGGTGCGATCGTTTCGGGTGGCCAGGGCGGCGCCGAAGACAAGATCGCCGCGATGGAAGCCGCGGGCATCCGCGTGTCTCCTTCGCCCAGCGAACTCGGCACCACGCTCGACGCGCTGCTGAAGGAACTCGTCTGAACGACAATTGCGGACAGGACACCTCCTCCCCGGGAGCCTTCCGCGTCGTTCGAGCATTGGTTTAACGAGCCGACAGTGGGTCGGCGCAGAAGGTGACCCTGATGGGTAACGAGAGCCACGATTTCCTTCCCGAACTGGGCAACCAGGACGGCCCGCAACCCGGCCCCAGCTGGGCCAACCCGCGGTGGCTGGCCGACGTCGTCGATAGCGACGCGGACCTGACGGCGGCGCTGGACCCGACGCAGATGCGGCTTGCGGTTGCGCAGGCAGCCAAGCAGGCTGGCAAGGCGCTCGACCCCAAGGCGATCGAGCAGGCGGCGGATGACAGCATCCGCGCCATGCTGCTGATCCGGCTGTTCCGCGTGCGCGGACACCTGGCGGCTAATCTCGATCCGCTGGGGTTGTCGCATCGCGAATGCCCGGCCGAACTGACGCTGGAAGGCAATGGCTTCGGCGGCCAGCCGGACAAGGAAGTCTATGTCGGCGGCGCCTTCGGTTACGAATGGGTCAAGGTCGGCGAACTGCTCCAGGCGCTGAAGGAAACCTACTGTGGCCACGTCGGCCTCGAATACATGCATATCGCCGACACCGAAGAACGGCGCTTCCTGCAGGAACGGTTCGAGCTACCCGACGAGGTGATCCAGTTTACCCCCGAAGGTAAGCGCGCGATCTTGGCCGCCGTGATCCGCGGCGAACAGTACGAAAAGTTCCTCGGCAAGAAGTACGTCGGCACCAAGCGGTTCGGCCTCGATGGTGGTGAATCGATGATCCCGGCGCTCGAGGCCGTGATCAAGCACGGCGGCAGCGCGGGCGTGCGTGAGATCATCTACGGCATGGCGCACCGTGGCCGCCTCAACGTCCTCGCGAACGTGATGGGCAAGCCGTACAAGGTCATCTTCCACGAATTCTCAGGCGGTTCGGCCAACCCCGACGATGTCGGCGGTTCGGGCGACGTGAAGTACCACCTCGGCACCAGCACCGACCGTGAGTTCGACGGGATTTCGGTGCACATGAGCCTGGTCCCCAACCCTTCGCACCTCGAGGCCGTGAACCCGGTCGTGCTGGGCAAGACCCGCGCGCAGCAGGCGATCCGCGACGACCTGAAGAAGCACGAGCAGGTCCTGCCGGTCCTGCTGCACGGCGACGCCGCCTTTGCGGGCCAGGGCATCGTATGGGAGTGCCTCGGCTTCTCCGGTGTGCGCGGCTACAACACCGGCGGCTGCCTGCACTTCGTGATTAATAACCAAATTGGTTTCACGACCAGCCCACAATTTGCCAGATCGTCACCCTACCCCTCCGACGTTGCGAAGGGTGTCCAGGCGCCGATCCTGCACGTCAACGGTGACGATCCCGAAGCGGTGACCTTCGCCTGCAAGCTGGCGATCGAGTACCGCCAGCGCTTCGGTCGCGACATCGTTATCGACATGTGGTGTTATCGCCGCTTCGGCCACAACGAAGGCGACGAACCGAGCTTCACCCAGCCGCTGATGTACGATCAGATCCGCAGCCACCCCAAGGTGAGCGAGATCTACGCCGCCCGCCTGGTCGAAGAAGGCGTCATCGATGACGGCTATGCCGACCAGCTGATCGCCGATTTCATCGATCACCTGGAACAGGAATTCGCGGCGGCAAAGGACTACGAGCCCGACCAGGCCGACTGGTTCGGTGGCCGCTGGGCCGGCATGAACAAGCCTGCCGATCCGGAAACCGCACGACGCAACGTCGATACCGCGATCGAGCGCAAGCTGTTCGACAGCCTTGGTCGCACGCTTACCACGGTCCCCGATGATTTGGTGATCCACAAGACGCTGGGCCGCGTGATCGACGCCAAGCGGCAGATGTTCGAAAGCGGCGAAGGGTTCGACTGGGCAACAGGCGAAGCGCTCGCTTTCGGCAGCCTCGTCACTGAAGGGTTCGGCGTGCGCCTGTCGGGCCAAGATTCGGGTCGCGGCACCTTCAGCCAGCGGCACGCGGTGTGGACCGACCAGAAGACCGAACGCAAGTTCGTTCCGCTGGGCACGCTGCCGCACGGCAAGTTCGAGGTCTACGACAGCCCGCTGTCAGAATATGGCGTGCTCGGATTCGAATACGGCTTCGCCATGGCCGACCCCAAGACACTGGTGCTGTGGGAAGCGCAGTTTGGCGACTTCGCCAACGGTGCGCAGATCATGATCGACCAGTTCATCGCTGCGGGCGAAGCCAAGTGGCTGCGCGCCAACGGACTCGTGTTGCTGCTGCCGCACGGCTACGAAGGCCAAGGTCCAGAACACAGCTCGGCTCGCCTCGAGCGCTTCCTGCAGCTTTGCGCCAACGACAACATCTGCGTCTGCAACATCACCACGCCGGCGAACTACTTCCATGTGCTCCGCCGTCAGATGCTGCGCAGCTTCCGCAAGCCGTTGGTGATCATGACCCCCAAGAGCTTGCTGCGCCATCCGTTGGCGAAGTCGGATGCGGAGGAATTCCTCGGCGAACACCACTTCATGCGGATCAAGTCGGACCTCAAGACGATCGACGACAAGAAGGTCCGGCGCCTTGTGCTGTGCAGCGGCAAGGTCGCCTACGATCTCATGCAGGCACGCGACGAGGCCGGTCTAGAGGATGTTTCGGTGGTTCGGATCGAGCAGCTCTATCCCTTCCCCGGCGAACCGCTGGCCGTGCGTCTTAAGCGCATGACCAACCTCAAGGAGATCGTCTGGTGCCAGGAAGAGTCCAAGAACAACGGCGCCTGGTTCTTTGTCGACCGCCTGATTGAAGAGGCCGCGCAGGCCGCCGGCAAGCCGGACCTACGCCCAAGCTATGCCGGGCGCGATGTGTCTGCCTCGCCCGCAACGGGCTATGCCACCCGCCACCAGCAACAACAGGAGGCGCTGGTCGCCAGCGCTCTCGGTCTTACCTAGTCCACTACGGCCAAGCCCTCCCCCGAATGAGATGGGGAGGCCTGAGGAAACTCTATGCCTACTGAAGTCAAAGTCCCCACGCTGGGTGAATCGGTCACCGAAGCGACCATCGGCGAACTGCTCAAGAAGGTCGGCGACACGGTCAAGATCGATGAGCCGATTGCCAGCCTCGAGACCGACAAGGTCGCGGTCGAAGCGCCTTCGCCTGTCGCCGGGACGATTACCGAATTCCGCGTAGCCGTAGGCGATACGGTCGAGGTCGGCGCAATCATCGCAGTTGTGGGCGAGAGTGGCGCAGCCGCTACCGCGGCAGCGAGCGAGGCACCTGCCGCCGCCCCGGCGCCTGCACCAGCACCCGCCCAGGCCAAGGCGGAGAGCATCGACGCCGCGCAGACCCTCAGCCCCGCTGTACGCCGCGCCGTGCTTGAACACGGGGTCGATCCCTCGACCATCAAGGGCACCGGCAAGGACGGCCGCCTGACCAAGGAAGATGTGATCGCCGCCGCCGAGGCGAAGAAGACGGACGTTGCCACCCCGGCATCTGCCCCCGCCCCCGCCGCCGCGCCGCTTGCTACCGGCGAGCGCCGCGAGGAACGGGTCAAGATGACCCGCATGCGCCAGACCATCGCCAAGCGTCTCAAGAGCGCGCAGGATACGGCCGCGCTGCTGACGACCTTCAACGATGTCGACATGTCTGCGGTGATGGAAGCACGCGACAAGTACAAGGACCTGTTCGCGAAGAAGCACGATGTACGGCTTGGCTTCATGGGCTTCTTCGCCAAGGCCGCCTGCCTGGCGCTGAAGGATGTTCCGGCCGTCAATGCCTACATCGAAGGCGACGAGATCATTTATCACGACTACGTCGACATTTCAGTAGCCGTCTCGGCGCCCAACGGACTTGTGGTTCCGGTGGTCCGCGACTGCCAGGCCAAGGGCTTTGCGCAGATCGAGAAGGATATCGCCGACTTCGGCAAGCGCGCCAAGGACGGCACGCTGACGATGGAAGACATGAAGGGCGGCACCTTCACCATTTCCAACGGCGGTGTCTTCGGATCGCTGATGTCGACCCCGATCATCAACCCGCCGCAGAGCGCCGTTCTCGGCCTGCACCGTATCGAGGACCGCCCGGTGGTCCGCAATGGCGAGATCGTGATCCGCCCGATGATGTACATCGCGCTATCCTATGACCACCGCCTGATCGACGGCCGCGAAGCGGTGACCGCGCTGAAGATCATCAAGGAAGCGATCGAAGATCCCACGCGGATGCTGATCGACCTGTAAAGCCGACGCCGTACGCACCCTCCAAGGGGTTGGGGTGAAGCGGGGTTGGGTAAATGTGCAAAGGGCCGTTCGCCTCAACCTTGTTGATGAGCGTGCGTCACGGAGTTGGAAATGGCTGAATACGACTACGATCTCCTCGTCATCGGTGCTGGCCCGGGTGGCTACGTTGCCGCGATCCGGGCAGCGCAGCTGGGGCTGAAGACCGCTTGTGCGGAAAGCCGCGAAACGCTGGGCGGGACCTGCCTCAACGTCGGTTGTATCCCGTCCAAGGCGATGCTGCATGCGAGCGAGTATTTCGACGCGGCGAAGAACGGCACCATGGCGAACATGGGCATCGAGGTGACTCCCAAGCTCAACCTCGATGTCATGCACGGCCAGCGCCGCGACGCAGTCAAGCAGCTCACCGGCGGCATCGAATTCCTGTTCAAGAAGAACAAGGTCGACTGGAAGAAGGGTTTCGCCACCTTCCAGGATGCGCATACGGTCAAGGTCGGCGACGAAACGGTTACCGCAAAGAACGTGATCATCGCCACCGGTTCTTCGGTCACCCCGCTCCCGGGCGTCGAGATCGACAACGACAAGCAGGTGGTGGTCGATTCAACCGGCGCGCTGGAACTCAAGGCCGTGCCGAAGAAGATGGTCGTCATCGGCGGCGGCGTGATCGGGCTTGAACTCGGCTCGGTCTGGCGGCGCCTGGGCGCCGAGGTGATCGTGGTAGAATTCCTCGACCAGCTGCTGCCCGGCATGGACGGAGATGTGCGCAAGGAAGCGGCCAAGATCTTCAAGAAGCAGGGCATGGAACTGCGCCTGTCGACCAAGGTCACCGGCTGCACGGTCAAGGGCAAGAAGGCCACGCTGACGCTTGAGCCCGCCGCTGGCGGCGAGAGCGAGACGCTGGAGGCCGATTGCGTGCTCGTGTCGATTGGCCGGCGCCCGAACACGACGGGCCTGGGCCTCGAGAATATCGGGCTCGAGCTCAACCAGCGTGGCCAGATCGAGACCGATCATGAGTTCCGCACCAAGGTCGATGGCGTCTGGGCCGTCGGCGACGTGATCCCCGGCCCGATGCTGGCGCACAAGGCGGAAGACGAAGGCATCGCCTGTGCCGAAAACGTCGCGGGGCAGACCGGCATCGTGAACCACGATGTAATTCCCGGCGTCGTCTACACCTGGCCCGAATTCGCCGGCGTCGGCCTGACGCAGGAAGAAGCGATCGCAAAGGCCGGTGGTGACAAGACCAAGGTCAAGGTCGGCAAGTTCCCTATGATGGCGAACAGTCGCGCCAAGACCAATCACGAGCCCGATGGCTTCGTAAAGGTCATCGCCGACGCCGAATCCGACCGCGTACTGGGCGTCTGGGCAATTGCCAGCGTTGCCGGGACGATGATCGCGCAGGCCGCACAAGCGATGGAGTTCGGTGCCACCAGCGAGGATATCGCCTACACCTGCCACGCCCACCCGACGCATTCTGAGGCAATCAAGGAAGCGGCCATGGGCGTACAGGGCAAGCCGATCCACATCTGAAGGCATGGCGCGGGCAATCGCCATCTCGGGATCACGCTGAATGCGAGCACGGACAATCGCCCTGCTCGCCCTGGCAATCCCCGTTCTCGCGGGCCTGCTCTATCTTTGTCGCTTCGGCGCACCGACATCGTATCTGGCCATCAACGCCGGTGCATTGGCCATCGGAACCTTGCCGATCTTGTGGAGCCCGGCGCTCGGCATCCGGCTGCGTCGCGGGATGACGCTAGTATTCCTCGCGGCGCTGTTCGTGCCGCTGGCGACTGGGCCCGAGATCCTCGGTATAGCTCGCTGGCTCCCGCTGGGCCCGGTCCAGCTTCACGTGGGGACGCTCGTAGTCCCTGCGCTGGCTGTGCTTGCCGCACGGGACGAAGACTATGCGCCATCGATCCTTGCGACTGCGCTCTTGGCAGCTTCGCTCCAGCCGGACATGGCCACCGGCCTTGCGTTGATGCTGGCCGGGGTTGGCTTCTACGAGGCCGATCGCGACTGGAAATACGGTGTCTTCATTATCGTCGCTTTCTTCGCCAGCATGGTGATGGCCATACATGGCGAGCTTGCGGCCCTGCCTTTCGTCGAGCGCGTGCTCCACTCGCTCCTCTTTGAAGCCCCGCTCACGGCACTTGGATTGCTCGTCACGCTGCTGGCATGTTTCTTCCTCATCCTCCACGCCTTGCCGGCCGATCCCCTCACCCGGCGTGCGCTCGCGGGCACACTCTTCGGCTTTTCCCTCGCCGCGATCCTCTCGAACTATCCGAGTATCCTGATCGGTCACGGCGCCGCTCCGATCATTGGGTTCGGTCTCGCGCTGGGTTTGGGTTGTGCGCGCGGTGATGAGAAATTCGGGCCTGCTACCAGTCACTAAGAGTATTTGCTCCGACCCGCCCTCGACCTTAGGATGCCGAGCGAGAGGGGAGTTTGCATGGCCTATCCAAGATTGACGAAGAAGCCCGGCGCGCTGGAAACCGCGGCAATGATCCGCCGGGGTGACCTGTCGCCTCACGAAGCGGTCGAAGCTGCGATCGCGCGTATCGAGCACCACGATGCGCACATCAATGCGGTCGTCGTGACTGACTTCGAGCGTGCGCTGGAGACCGCCAAGACGATGGACGCGCGTAAGGCGAACGACGACCAGCCGCTGTTCGGCGTGCCGATGACGGTCAAGGAAAGCTTCAATATCACGGGCCTGCCGACAACCTTCGGCCACCTCCAGTTCGCCGACCATATTGCGCGCGAAGATGCGGTGGTGGTCAAGCGGCTCAAGGCGGCCGGGGCGATCATTCTGGGCAAGACCAATGTCCCGCCCGACCTCGCCGATCTGCAGAGCGACAATCCGGTCTATGGCCGGACCAACAATCCACACGATCACAACCTCGTTGCCGGTGGCTCCTCAGGCGGCGGCGCGGCGGCCGTGGCCAGCGGCATGGTGCCCTGCGAATACGGCAGCGACATTGGCAGCTCGATCCGCAATCCCGCCCATTTCAACGGAATCTACGGACACAAGACCAGCTTTGGCCTGGTCAGTCGCCGCGGTCACACGCATCCAATGGCAGGGCACCACGACGTCCATGATGGTCCCCTGTCGGTGGTGGGCCCCATGGCCCGTTCGGCCGAAGACCTCGACATCTTGCTCGATGTGACGACCAGTTTCCCCTTGATCCGCAGCCACAAGCCGCTGGCCGATTGCCGCTTCCTCGCGGTCCTCGATCATCCGATCAGCGAGATCGACGCGGCGGTGCGCGGACCGATCGAAGCCGCGCTCGACGAAATGGAACGCGCGGGCATCACGGTCGATCGTTCGTCTAAGCTGTTGCCCAACCTGACCGAGCAGCATGCCAATTATCTCCGCTTGCTCAACACGGCGATGGCCCGCGGCCGGCCCGGCCCCGATGGGCAGGTGATGGCGCTCGCCGACTACTACCAGTTGCTCGATGTACAGGCGCGCAACGAATACGCCTGGGGCGACGTCTTTGCGGAGTACGACTTCGTCCTCGCCCCGCCGTTGGCAGTGCTCGCCTATCCGCACGACCAGACGCCGATCCGTGATCGCCGGATCACCATCAACGGCAAGGACAGCGCATTCGCCGACATGCTCGCCTGGGCGGGCCTGGCGACCTTCCCCAACCTTCCGTCAACCGTCGTGCCGGTGGGGGGGACGGACAACCTTCCCTGCGGCATGCAGGTGATGGGACCGCGCTGGGGCGACTTCGATTGCATCGCGGCAGCCGGTGCGATCGGACGGCTGTTGCACGATTAGCCAAGCTCCGGCATGGCTCGCGGCCGATTGATAGCAATGGTCGCGGGAGAAGGGTTTTGGCGCAGCAGCGCATGATGCGAAAATTCGCCAAGTGGCATATCTGGCTTGGCTGGTTGGTCGGCGTGCCGGTGCTCATGTGGACCGTTTCCGGCTTGGTCATGGTCGCAAGGCCGATCGAGACGGTACGCGGGACGGACCTGCGCAAGGAACTGCCAGAGCAGGCCTTGCCGGCAGACACCAATATTGCGGTTTCCCTGCCATCGGGAACCACCAGGCCGGTGCGCGCGGTCACCACCCAGGTGGAGCGCGGCGAAACGGTGACCCGGATTGCCTATATGGACGGCACGGCCGAGCGGTTTCGCGCGGACGGCAGCAAGATGGGTCCGCTGACCGATGTCGAAGCACGGCTGATTGTGGCGGAGGCGATTTCCGGCGGCGACAAGGTGGCCGACGTGAAGCGCTTCCCCGCCGATGCGGTTCCTTTCGACTTCCGTCGTGAAATGCCGGTGTGGCAGGTGATGCTGGCCGATGGCACCAACGTCTACGTTGGTATCGAAAGTGGGCAGATCGAAGCCGTGCGCACACGCTGGTGGCGCTTCTACGATTTCATGTGGGGGCTTCACATCATGGACCTCCAGACCCGCGAGGACACCCATCATCCGATCCTGATAGCCTTCGCTGCGCTCTCGATGTTCGGTGCACTGCTCGGCTGCATCCTGATGTTCCGTCGACGCAAGGCACGGGTTAAAGTGCCCACATGAACCCTGAAGTGCTCACCCCGTTGCTCGACTGGCTCGATCTCGCGGGTGTGGCAATCTTCGCCATGACCGGCGCGTTGGTCGCTGCGCGCCAGAAGCAGACCCTGGTTACTCTATCGTTCTTCGCGCTCGTCACCGGGGTCGGTGGCGGCACGATCCGCGACTTGCTGATCGGTGCGCCGGTGTTCTGGATTCACGACGCCTGGGTCGCGGCGATCTGCCTCGGCATGGCGTTGTTTGCCTGGTTCACGCCCACACGCTGGTGGGAAGGCAGCGTGCTGCAGGTTGCCGACGGTCTCGGCCTGGCCGCCTATGCCGTGCTGGGCACCGCCAAGGCGCTGGAATATGGGCTACCGCCGGTTCCCGCAGGACTGATGGGGATCATCACCGGCTGTGCGGGCGGGATCATTCGCGACGTCATTGCCGGACGCCCATCGATCCTGATGAAACCCGAACTTTACGTCACCGCTGCCGCCCTCGCCGCCGCCGTCACCGTGATTGGCGACGCCAGCGGCCTGCCCCGAGTTTGGGCCTGGGTTATTGCCACCAGCGCCGGGTTCGGCCTGCGCCTTGCCGCAATCCGGTGGAAACTCGCCCTCCCCGCTTACGAACGGGATTAGGTCCGGCTCAGGTCACCGTCGATCGGCTCCTCGCCGGGCAGTGGGCCACCGGGGTAGGCCGGTTGTGCGCCGTCCTGTCCATCGACCCGCGCACGTGCCTGTGCGTAGGTGTCGTCGTCGTACTGTGCGTCTTCCTGCTGGTCGTAGCTGTAGTCGCCCTGGCCGGCATCTCCGCCGCGATAGGGGGTATCGGCGCCACTGCCATAGCTGATCGCCTCGATCCGCCCGTTGTTGCCGATGGAACAGCTAAATCCGTCACCGTTGTACAGCGCGCCGCTGACCTGCCAGCCCTGCGCCGTGCGGTTTACGGAATCGATCGAATCGATGCGGACGTTGCGCTCAATCTCATTGCTGCAGATCGAAACGGCCCGATCAATCCCACGGGTGTCGCTGTCATTGTAACGCGAACTGTCGCGACGAGGCTCAGGATAGCGGTAGCGGTAATCGTCGCGCGAACGACGGTCGGCATTCGACGCGGCACTGGCGATAGCGGCAATCCCGCCGACGATCAGTATCCCGGCGAGGACGTCACCGGCATCGACTCCACGGTGCCGACGATAGCGATACCAGCGATGGTTATGCGCGGTGTCATCGCCTGGCGCCCAGGCAGGCCCGGTCGCGAGAGCGACGTGGCTAGTCGCCACGGGTAACTCAGCTGCCGAAGTCGGCGTCGCGGTGAGTGAAAGAGCGGCAGCAAGTGCCGGAATGGCAGAGAATGAGAACTTGGTCGGCATAGGCCCGAAACCCCACAAGGCGCACCTCCACCTGGCACGCACGGCGATACGACAAGCTGAAATTAGGCGGTCCAGGCTGCACGAAGCCTGAACCGCTTGATGGTGATCATGGACTGTCTGCGGTCACCGCAGGCCGCGGATGCCCTTGAAGTCTACGTCGGTCACCCGACCACGTTCGACATAACAGGTGAAGCTGCCGCTATCGCGATCGTTCCAGCGATCATACCGATCATGCCGGTCACGGTGGCCCCAGCGGTCGTAGCGGCCGCCGCCATAGTTGCCGTCGACGACCATCCTGCCCTTGACCCTCCAGCCATAGCGGGTGTCATCCACATCGCGAATATCGGTTACCTGGGCGTAGCGGTAGCCATAGCGCCTTGCATCCTGGCGCGCGGCGTTGACGCAGCGTTCCACCGCACGGCGCGGATTGCCGCGGTGCGCGTAGGCGTTGTCGCGGTAGGCATTGCCGTCACGATAGTAACGACCGTCGCGGTAGTAACGACCGTCGCGATAGTAATCGCGATCCCTGCTTGCTGCGCTGGCGATAGCGGCGATGCCGCCGATGACGACTGCGCCGGCGATTACGTCGCCGACCGAAATACCATCGTGGTCGCGGTCACGGGCCTGGGCTGGGGTTGCTCCCGCAAGCGCCATGGCGCCGACGGCAGCCGTTGCGATCCCACCCTTCGCAATGGACTTGAGGTTCTTGGTCATGTGAGGCTCTCCTCAGAAGTACCGCGGCGGGATTGCCTCGGTTGAGCCTCTTCTATGTGATTCGCAGTGAGGTGACGCTGAACTCCCGCGACAGCCATTGTTCATATTTAAACCGCTTTTTATGAATGTTAATTCACGCTCTCTATCAGATATTTAGGCCCGGAGCGCTGCCAATCATGAGCCCGGGACTCTCATTTACGCGACCCAATTGGAACGCCAGTTATTCAGCTAAAAACCGCTTTTTCTTAACCACCTCAAGTGCCGCGTAGGCATGCTCAGCAAAACGAAAAGGGCCGGACAGTTTCCTGTCCGGCCCTCCGTGTTTCGTATCGAGTGTCGCCTCAGGCGTCTTCGAATTCTTCTTCGCTTACCACCGGGCCAGAGTCCTGGCCCTTGGCGTCGACGTCGCGGTCGACCAGTTCGATCACTGCCATGGGGGCAGCGTCGCCAGCGCGGAAGCCCGCCTTGATGATGCGGGTGTAGCCGCCGTCACGGTCGGAATAGCGCTCGGCCAGCACGTCGAACAGCTTCTTCAGCTGGGTCTCGTCTCCAAGGCGGCTCATGGCCAGGCGGCGGTTCGACAGGCCGCCACGCTTCGCCAGCGTAATCAGCTTTTCGACATAGGGACGCAGTTCCTTCGCCTTGGGGGCGGTGGTCATGATCTGCTCGTGCTTCACCAGCGCGGCAGCCATGTTGCGGAACATCGCGTTGCGGTGGCCGGTCTTGCGCTGCAGCTTGCGGCCGGAAAGTTTGTGACGCATTTCTCTACTTCCTTCGTTCGTAAGGGGCCCGTTCTAGGTAGCCCGGTACGGGCCGGAATTGCGGGTCCGGCCCATGCCCGTTGCGAGGTATTAGCCCAGCAGCTCCTGTTCGAGCTTCTTGGCCATTTCCTCGATGTTTTCAGGCGGCCAGCCCGGGATGTCCATGCCGAGGCGCAGACCCATCGAGCTCAGGACTTCCTTGATCTCGTTGAGCGACTTGCGACCGAAGTTCGGCGTGCGGAGCATCTCGGCCTCGGTCTTCTGGACCAGGTCGCCGATGTAGATGATGTTGTCGTTCTTGAGGCAGTTGGCCGAACGCACCGACAGCTCGAGCTCGTCGACCTTCTTGAGCAGGTAACGGTTGAGCTGGTTGGTGTCGCTTTCCTGCGGCTCGGCGGCGACGCCGATCATGGCGCTCGACGGCTGCGGGATGCCATCCTCGAAGTGGACGAACAGCGTCAGCTGGTCCTGGAGAATGCGCGCGGCATAGGCCACGGCGTCTTCCGGAGTGACGGTGCCATCGGTTTCGACGTTCAACGAGAGCTTGTCGTAGTCGAGTTCCTGGCCAACGCGGGCGTTCTCGACCTTGTAGCTCACCTGGCGAACCGGCGAATAGAGCGAGTCGACCGGGATCAGGCCGATCGGCGCATCGACCGGACGGTTCATGACAGCCGGGCGATAGCCCTTACCGGTGTCGGCGGTGAGCTCCATGTTGAGCGTCGCGCCTTCGTCGAGGTGGCAGATCACGAGATCCTTGTTCATCACCTCGATGTCGCCGGTCACGGCGATATCGCCGGCCTTAACTTCGGCGGGGCCTGTGGCGGAGAGCTGCAGGCGCTTGAGGCCTTCGCCTTCCATCTTGAGCGCGATCTGCTTCACGTTCAGGACGATGTCGGTCACGTCCTCGCGCACACCGGCGAGCGAGGAGAATTCGTGCAGCACACCTTCGATCTTGATCGAGGTGATCGCAGCGCCCTGGAGCGAGCTGAGCAGCACGCGACGCAGCGCGTTGCCGAGCGTCAGGCCAAAGCCACGCTCTAGCGGTTCGGCAACGAAAGTCGCCTTGCGGCTCTTGTCGCCGCCATCCTTGATTTCAAGGCTGTTGGGTTTCTTGAGTTCCTGCCAGTTCTTGATGTTGACGGACATGGATATCCCCTGGTTCGGATGCGGGCAGGACCGGAGCTCTTTCTCAAGAGCGCCCGGTCCGTGGAGAGTGTCGGCGTCCTGTTATCAGGACGCCGGGCAGGTACGGATCAGACGCGACGACGCTTGGACGGGCGAACCCCGTTGTGCGGGATCGGCGTCACGTCGCGGATCGAAGTAATGGTGAAGCCCACAGCCGCAAGACCGCGCAGTGCGCTCTCGCGACCCGAGCCCGGGCCCTTCACTTCGACCTCAAGGGTGCGCACGCCGTGCTCTGCGGCCTTGCGGCCCGCATCGTCGGCGGCGACCTGGGCGGCATAGGGCGTCGACTTGCGGCTGCCCTTGAAGCCCATCATGCCGGCGCTGGACCAACTGATGGCATTGCCCTGCGCGTCGGTGATGGTGATCATGGTGTTGTTGAAGCTGGCGTTGATGTGCGCAACGCCGGAAGAAATGTTCTTCTTGTCGCGGCGCCTGATACGGCCGGGTTCGCGTGCCATGGTGTGTGTTCCTCTATTCTCTCAAGAAGGGAAAAGCGCTGGGAGACCCAGGCTTACTTCTTCTTGCCGGCGATCGGCTTGGCCTTACCCTTGCGGGTACGGGCATTGGTGTGGGTACGCTGGCCGCGAACGGGCAGGCCGGCACGATGACGAAGGCCGCGGAAGGACTTGAGATCCATCAGGCGCTTGATGTTCATCGCGGTGTTGCGACGAAGGTCGCCTTCAACCGTGTAGTCGGCGTCGATGGCCTCGCGGATGCGCAGCACTTCCTCGTCAGAGAGGTCCTGCACGCGACGCGCGTGATCGATACCAAGCTTGTTCGCGATCTCAACGGCCGTGGTGCGGCCGATACCGTGAATGTAGGTGAGCGCGATGATAACGCGCTTGTTGGTGGGGATATTGACCCCGGCAATACGAGCCACTTACTTCTCCATGCTCCACAGGGAACT
Organism: Erythrobacter mangrovi; assembly: GCF_013260645.1. NCBI lineage: Bacteria > Pseudomonadati > Pseudomonadota > Alphaproteobacteria > Sphingomonadales > Erythrobacteraceae > Erythrobacter > Erythrobacter mangrovi. The sequence continues at coordinate 2,259,805 of NZ_CP053921.1, forward strand.
GCCGGAACGCGCCGGCACCCCTATCTCATCGCTCAATTCACCGACCGCATGCGGACGCAGATAACGCAAAAAGCCCGGATGGCGCGCTCATAGGCTGTCGCCTGCCGGACTCACCGCAAGTGTCGAATGAACCGCGCGCTTAGGCGGATTCGCCCGAGGCGTCAACCGCCTTGCACGCGCAAGGCAACAGGGCCGCAAAAAAGGGCGGTCCGTCACCTCATCCACGCGCTCTACACCAGCAAATCCGGCAGGTCAAAACCTCTCACATGACCCCGAATGCGAGCATGGCGTCGGCAACCTTCTTGAAGCCCGCAATATTGGCCCCGCGGACGTAGTCGACATAGCCGCCTTCGCTCGTGCCATATTCGACGCACTTCTCGTGGATGCCTTCCATCAGTTCGGTCAGCATCTGGCCTAACCGTTCGTGGTTCCAGCTGATCCGCTCCGAGTTCTGGCTCATCTCGAGGCCCGAGACCGCGACCCCACCGGCATTCGCCGCCTTGCCCGGTGCATAGAGCGTGTGCGCATCGTGGAACACCTTCACCCCGTCGAGCGTGGTTGGCATGTTCGCACCTTCACTCACCGCGATGACGCCGTTGGCGACTAGTTCCCTGGCTTCCTCTTCATTGAGTTCGTTCTGCGTTGCACAGGGCAATGCCAGTTCGCATGGCACATCCCACGGGCGCTTGTCGGCATGGAAGCTTGAACCGGTGAAGTGGTCGGCATACTCGCTGATCCGGCCGCGCTTCACGTTCTTGAGATGCTTGATCCAGTCGATCTTCTCCTGGTTCAAGCCTTCCGGATCATGGATAAACCCGCCACTGTCGGACAGGGTCAGTACCTTGGCGCCGAGCTGGGTGAGCTTCTCCGCCGCATGGGTCGCCACGTTGCCGGAGCCGGAAACGATGGCCGTCTTCCCAGCAACGTCATTACCGGCGTGCTTGAGCATGTTCTGCATGAAGTAGACCGCGCCATAGCCGGTTGCTTCAGGCCGCATCTTCGACCCGCCGTATTCGGTGCCCTTGCCCGTCAGTACGCCTTCCCAGCGATTGGTGATGCGCTTGTACTGGCCGAACATGTAGCCGATCTCGCGCGCACCGACGCCGATATCGCCCGCCGGCACGTCAGTGTCGGGGCCGATGTGACGATAGAGCTCGGTCATGAAGGCCTGGCAGAAGCGCATGACCTCCGCGTCGGACTTGCCCTTGGGATTGAAGTTCGCACCGCCCTTGCCGCCGCCCATCGGCAAGCCGGTGAGCGAATTCTTGAAAGTCTGTTCGAAGGCGAGGAACTTGAGCGTCCCTTCGGTCACACTGGGATGGAAGCGGATCCCGCCCTTGTAGGGGCCGATGGCATTGTTGCACTGGACGCGCCACCCGCGCTGGACGCGGACGTTGTGGTTGTCGTCCTCCCAGCAGACCCGGAAGGAAACGATCCGGTCTGGTTCCGCAATCCGGCGCAGGATCTGGGCAGCGTGGTATTCTTCCTTGTCCTCGATGAAACTGAAGATGTCCTGCGCCACTTCCTGGACCGCCTGGACGAATTCGGGCTGCCCCGGGTTGCGGCGCTTCACGCCTTCCATGAATGTCGGGAAATCGACGTGCCGATCGTATATCGAAGCCATAGGTCACACCTCTGCTGCTGCCCCTGCCGGGGCCTGGAAGATTCTCGTGCGACCTGCGCGCCCGTTGCCCGGACGATCTCTAGGCGGTTATTCTCTCTCCAACGCGTCAATCTGCGTTTCGAGGCTGAGTTCTTCGTCTGTTGCGTTCGCATTCTCGACCGGCACCTCCGGGTCGTCGATCCCACCAAGATGATCGCGAAGACGCACCAGTTGCTGGCTCAATACACCATCGACGGCCTTTGCCAGTTCGGCAGGCTTGTAGCGCATCGACCCGCCCACATTGTACTCCCAAAGGACCCGGGTCCCACCCTCGATTTCCTTGAGAGTCATCGTCAGCACACCGTCCGCCGGCTCGCTTTGCAAGGGACCCAACCCGCCGCGCAACCGCAAAACCTTGAGCGGGTAAGCCTGGATTACCATCGCATGCGACACGCTCCCATCGAGCGAAAAGCCGTCCTTGCCGTCTTGGCCCGGGATGCGCTCGCAGAAGCAACCGCCAGCCTGCGGCGTGAGTGTCATGTTAGACGCATCGCCCGACCAGGTGTGCTCATCGCTCCACCACTCACCAGGCTTGGTGAGTGCCAGCCAGGTCTGCCGCGGGTTGGCCGCCACGCTTACCGCGTCGCGGACCACAAAACCGTCTGCACGAGTCTCCACCACCTCTGCCGCCACAGGAGTAGCGACAAGAACGGCAAGCATGGCAACGGCGCAGCGAAACATCCTCAACTCCCTTTGGAGATGAGGTCTTAGGCCAAGCGGAGAGGGTTGGAAAGGTGGTGCGAAATCAGCGCGAAAGGATCGCGTCGATCGCCGACGCGACATCTTCGATCGCAGCCATGCCATCGACCCGGCTGACAACCCCGCGCGCCTCGTAACCCGGCAGGATCGGCGCGGTCTTGGCGCGGTATTCCTTCATCCGGGTGCGGACGGTTTCTTCATTGTCGTCAGGGCGACGCTTGAACTCGGTCGAACCACACTTGTCGCAGACGCCTTCAACCGCCGGGCGCTTGAATACGTCGTGATAGCCTTCGCCGCAATTGGCGCAGGTGAAGCGCCCGGTGATACGCTCGACAAGGGCATCTTCGTTCACCTCGAGTTCGATCACGTGATCGAGGTTGCGGTCATGCTTGGCAAGGATCGCATCGAGGCTTTCGGCCTGTGCCGCAGTCCGCGGGTACCCGTCGAAGATCGCGCCGGTTTCGGGGCCCATCGCCGCCAGTTCGGCATCGATCAGCTCGGACACGATCTCGTCCGAGACCAGCTCGCCGCGGTCCATGACAGCCTTGGCCTTGAGACCGACCGGTGTAGCGGCCTTCACCGCCGCACGGAGCATATCGCCGGTTGATAGTTGGCGCATGCCATAGCGCTCGACGAGCCGATGCGCCTGGGTGCCCTTGCCTGCGCCCGGAGGGCCCAGAAGGATGATGTCCATGAGAGTCGTGTCCCCCTTCGCCTGCGCAGGATGCCCTAACGCAGACGGCCCTTCAACTTGGCCTTCTTGATGAGATCGCCATACTGGTGCGCCAGCAGGTGCGACTGGATCTGGCTGATGGTGTCGACGGTCACGTTGACCACGATCAGCAGGCTGGTTCCGCCCAGGAAAAGCGGTACGCCGGTCTGCGCGATACCCCATTCGGGAATGACGCAGACGATCGTCAGGTAGATCGCGCCAACCACGGTGATACGGGTCAGGACGTAGTCGAGATATTCCTCGGTCCGCTTGCCTGGCCGAATACCGGGAATGAAGCCGCCATTCCTCTTGAGGTTCTCGGCAGTCTCTTCCGGATTGAAGACGATCGCAGTGTAGAAGAAGCTGAAGAAGATGATCCCCGCCGCATAGAGCGCCATGTAGATCGGCTGCCCATGCTGGAGGTATTGCAGGACCGTCTGCAGGATCGAACCGAATGTCGTATCGGTGCTGACCGAATTGCCGGCAAACTGGGTGATCGTGAGCGGCAGCAACAACAGCGAGCTGGCGAAGATCGGCGGAATAACGCCGGCAGTATTGAGCTTGAGCGGCAGGTGCGAGCGGTCGGCCTGCATCATGCCGCGCTGGGTGGCCCGCTTGGGATACTGGATCAGCAGGCGGCGCTGGGCGCGCTCCATGAAACAGATGAACAGGATCACCGCGATCCCGCCCACGAGGAGACCGATGATCGTGCCGGTCGCGATCGAGCCTTCCGAATAGCCCTTGCCCATGTTGGAGACGAAGGTCGGGAACTGCGCGACGATACCGGCCATGATGATCAGCGAGACGCCATTGCCAATCCCGCGACTGGTAATCTGTTCACCCAGCCACAGGAGGAACATCGTGCCGCCCACCAGGCTGATGACCGCAACGATACGGAACATGATGCCCGGCTCGACCACGGCCTGGAGTCCGCTCTGCGCGCCAAAGCTTTCAAGCCCCGCAGCAAGGAACCAGCCCTGGATGGCGCAGAGGAAAACCGTACCGTAGCGGGTGTACTGGTTGAGCTTCTGTCGCCCGGCCCCGCCTTCCTTCTTGAGCGCGGCGAGGCTCGGATGCAGCGCCGCTGCAAGCTGCACGACGATCGACGAGGTAATATAGGGCATAACGCCGAGCGCGATCAGACTCATGCGCTCAAGGCTGCCGCCCGAGAAAGTGTTGAACAGGTCGAGGATCCCGCCTCGAGTCTGATCATAAAGACTGCTCAGGATCAGCGGGTTGACGCCCGGCAGGGGCACGAAGCTGAGGAAACGGAAAACGACCAGGGCGCCGATGGTGAACCAGATGCGGTTCTTCAGCTCGGTGGCTTTCGAGAAATTGGCGAGACTGAGATTGCTCGCAATATTGTCGGCGCGTGATGCCATTGGTCGTGTTCGATCCTAGCTGGTCGCCGGCCCGTCCCGGCGCTGACCGGACAGATAGGGAGCGGGGAGCGGAATGTCGAACCCCGCCCCCCGATTTTCCCGATTACTTGGCCTTCTTGGCCTTGTTGGCTTCGGCGCGCGCAGCCTTCTTCTCGTGCTCAGGCTGGCCCTTCTCGATGATTTCCACCGAGCCGCCGGCCTTCTCGACCGCTGCAACCGCGCCCTTCGACGCGCCAGCGACCTTGAAAGTGACCTTGGCGGTCAGTTCGCCCTTGCCGAGCAGGCGGACGCCGTCCTTGCCACCACGTGCCAGGCCAGCAGCCTGCAGCGCTTCGTGGTCGACGGTCTTCTTAACGTCGAGCTTCTTCGCGTCGATGAACTTCTGGATCATGCCCAGGTTCACTTCCGCAAAGTCCTTGGCGAAGGGGTTGTTGAAGCCGCGCTTCGGCAGGCGCATGTGCAGCGGCATCTGGCCGCCTTCAAAGCCCTTGATGGCGACGCCCGAGCGGCTCTTCTGGCCCTTCTGGCCACGGCCCGAGGTCTTGCCCTTGCCCGAACCGATGCCACGGCCCACGCGGATGCGGGACTTACGGGCGCCGGGATTGTCGCGAATATCGTTCAGTTTCATGTCGTATGCACTCGCTTTCGCTTGGCCCGCCAATAAGGCGGCGGGGGTTTCGCACGTTTTTGTGGAGCGGGGCCGATAGCGGGCGATAGGGCGCTTGTCACCCCATTTGTGCGATTGCGGAAATTTGCCCAACTGCGGTAGGGACCCGCGCAATTCGGGGGACGTTTCGGTGTCGCAGGACCAGGTAGCAGTTTTTCACCCCGGGACCCAGCACAGCTGGCAGACCGCGAGAGCTTTGCAGGACCTTGGCCAGCTCGCATTCTACGCCACTTCGATCTGCTATGACCCGGGCAAGTGGCCGTACAAGGCGGTACGATTTCCTGGGCCGATAGGCGCCGCCCTGCACCGTGAGTTCAGCCGGTTCGACATTCCAGGGATCGATCCGGGCAGGATCCGGACCCATGGCTGGCAGGAATGGGGAGAGCGCATGGCCGCGCGAGCAGGCCTACCTGCTGTCGCACGACTGCTGGATACGGCAGGAAATCGCAGTTTCGCACAGTTTGCGTCCAAAGAGGCGATCAGAGCGGACGCATCGGCCATCTGGGGCTACGACAATTGCGCACTGGAGGCATTCGCCAAGCTAAACGGAGGGTCGATCAAGCGGATCCTCGACGTAACGATCGCCCCACGTCGGGTGCTCAATCGAATCATGGCTCAGCTGCATGACGAGTGGCCACAGTTTTTCGTCTCGACCCGGCGCGAAATCCCACCACTCATCCTGAAGCGCACCGAGCAGGAACTTGCCCTTGCGGATACCATCGTTGTCGGGAGCCCGTTCGTCCGCGATACGATCATCAGCGAGACGCCCGACCCCGAAATTGCGCAGCGGATCAGGGTGTTGCCCTATTGCTTCGACGAAGCGTTGTTTGCTGCTTCGCCACTCCCGCAAGCTCGCAAGCAAGGCGAACCGGTCAAGTTCCTGTTCGTCGGCAGCGTCGGTCCCCGCAAAGGGGCGCATCTACTGCTCGAGGCGTTCCTCAGGATCCCCGAGGCAGAAGCCCAACTCACTTTGCTCGGCTCGCTCGACATGCCGTCGGCAACTTTCACACGCTATTCCGACCGCGTAACGCATATCAACCAGGTCCCGCGCAGCCAGGTGCCCGCGATCATGGCCCAGCACGATGCGCTCGTATTACCGAGCTTCTTTGAAGGTTCGGCGATAACCCTCCTCGAAGCGCTTGCCAGCGGGCTTGCCCTGATCCAGTCCCAAAATGCCGGACTGGGTGGTACAGCCGAAACCGGGTTTGTGCTCGACCAGCTGACCATCGATGCGTTGGAGGAAGCGATCCTCACCACCTTGTCCGATCGCGAACGACTGCTGGACTGGCGCCACAATGCCCGGCAACGCGCCCGGGATTTTACCTACGCGCGATACCGACAGCACATCGCCAGCCTGCTCGCGGAACTCGGCACCTAGATGCGACAAAGCCCGGATGCCGACTTACGGCACCCGGGCTCTATCAATTTGCCTGCCGGACTTGTCGTCAGTCGACGATCTGGACCAGATGCGGGATCTTGGCGATCGCACCGCGCACCTCGGGGGTGTCCTGGCGCTCAACGACCTTGTGCATCTTGTTCAACCCAAGACCGATCAGGATCTTGCGCTGGCTTTCCGGACGGCGGATCGGCGAACCGACCTGCTTGATCTTGATGGTGTTAGTCTTGGCCATCGATCTTACTCCGCGATAGCGGCGGCGTCGGCTTCCGCCTCAGCCTCCGACGCACCACCGCGACCAAGAAGGTCGGCGACCTTCTTGCCGCGACGCTGGGCGACCGACTTCGGCGAAGTCTGGCTGCTGAGCGCGTCGAAGGTGGCGCGGATCATGTTGTAGGGGTTCGAGGTGCCGACCGACTTGGTCACCACGTCGGCAACGCCGAGGCTCTCGAACACGGCGCGCATCGGACCACCGGCGATGATGCCGGTACCCGGAGGCGCCGTGCGAACGGTTACCTTGCCAGCGCCGAAATGACCCTTGCCGTCGTGATGGAGGGTGCGGCCCTCCTTCAGCGGGACGCGGATCATCTTCTTGCGGGCAGCAGCGGTCGCCTTCGAAATGGCTTCCGGCACTTCGCGCGCCTTGCCATGGCCGAAGCCGACACGGCCCGAGCCGTCGCCCACCACGACCAGCGCAGCAAAGCCGAAGCGCTTACCGCCCTTCACCGTCTTGCTGACGCGGTTGATGTGGACGAGCTTCTCGATGATGCCGTCGTCTTCTTCCTCGCGCTGACGGCGATCGTCGCGGCGGCCACGGCCACGGCCACGGCCTTCGCCACGCTCGCCACCCCGGCCACGGCCACGACGGCCCTCGCCTTCGGCGCCTTCAGGCGCGGCCGCTTCCGCAGCCGGCTGTTCGGTGGCCGCCACGGCGTCCACTACGGTTTCTTCAGTGTTGGTTTCGTCAGCCATCATCAGAACTCCAGCCCGCCTTCGCGAGCGGCGTCGGCCAGCGCCTTGACGCGACCGTGGAACAGGAAGCCGCCGCGGTCGAACACGACGGTGGTCACGCCGGCCTTCTTGGCAGCAGCGGCGATGTCGCTACCGACCTTCTTGGCAGCATCGACATTGGCACCCGAAGCCTTCACGCCGAGCGTCGAAGCAGCGGCAAGGGTCTTGCCAGCGGCATCGTCGATGATCTGCGCGTAGATGTGCTTGCCAGTGCGGTGCACCGACAGGCGCGGCTTACCGCCAGCGTGAGCCTTGAGGGCCGTGCGCACGCGGCGACGGCGGCGTTCGAAAAGGGAAAGCTTGGCCATCTTACTTCTTCTTCCCTTCCTTGCGGAAGATGTATTCGCCGCGGTAGGCGATACCCTTGCCCTTGTACGGTTCGGGCTTGCGCCAGCGGCGGACTTCGGCCGCGAACTGGCCGACCTTCTGCTTGTCGATGCCCGAGATTTCGACCGTGGTCTGATCCGGGGTCTTCACCTCAAGGCCTTCCGGCACAGCGAGATCGACGTCATGCGAGTAGCCGAGTTGCAGCTTGAGCGTCTTGCCCTGGGCATTGGCACGGTAACCGACACCCTTGATCTCGAGAACCTTGGTAAAACCCTCGGTTACGCCTTCAACCAGGTTCGACACCAGCGTGCGCTGCATGCCCCAGTGGCTGCGAGCCGCCTTGGTATCATTGGCCGGAACGACCGCGATCGCGCCGTCGTCAAGCTTGTACTCAACCAGGTCCGACAGGCCCATCGAAAGGGTACCCTTGGGGCCCTTCACGCTGAGCGTGCCGTTATCGATGTTGGCGGTGACGCCGCTAGGGATCGCCACCGGCTTCTTGCCAATGCGGCTCATCAGAACACCTCCGCCAGCACTTCGCCGCCGACGTTCTGCGAACGGGCTTCCGCATCGGAAAGCACGCCCTTCGGCGTCGAGACGATGGTGATGCCGAGGCCGTTGCGGATCACCGGAAGTTCCTTGGAACCCGAATAGACGCGGCGGCCAGGCTTGGAGACGCGAGCGACATGCTTGATCGCAGGTTCGCCCTCGAAATACTTCAGTTCAATCCGCAGCGCGGGGTGCTTGCCCGAAGAGTCTTCGCTGAAGCCACGGATGTAGCCTTCGCGCTGGAGCACTTCGAGGACGTTCGCACGCAGCTTGCTGGCGGGCGAAAGGACACTGTCCTTCTTCGCACGCTGGCCGTTGCGGATACGGGTGAGCATATCACCCAGGGGATCGGTCATAGCCATCTGTCTTTACCTCACCAGCTCGACTTGGTCAGGCCTGGGATCAGGCCCTTGTTGCCGAGGTCACGCAGTTCGATGCGGCAAAGCCCGAACTTGCGATAGTAGCCGCGCGGGCGGCCGGTGGTGTTGCAGCGGTTGCGTACGCGGGTCGGGTTCGCATTGCGCGGCAGTTCAGCCATCTTGAGCCGTGCCATCAGGCGATCGGTCTCATCGGCATTCTTGTCGTCCGCGATAGCCTTCAGCTTCGCGTACTTGTCCGCATACTGCTTGACGAGCTTCTTGCGACGCTCGTTCTTGTTGATCGAACTCAGTTTCGCCATTGGACTTAAGTTCCTCTATTAGCGGCTCACGCCGCCTCCTTCTCTTCCGACGCTTCGGCCGGGAACGGGAAACCGAACAGACGGAGCAGTTCGCGCGCCTCTTCGTCGGTCTTCGCCGTGGTGGTTACGATGATGTCCATACCCCGGACCTTCTCGATCTTGTCGTACGAGATTTCGGGGAAGACGATCTGTTCCTTCAGGCCCATGGCATAGTTGCCACGGCCGTCGAACGACTTGGGGTTCAGGCCACGGAAGTCGCGGATGCGAGGCATAGCGACGGTGACCAGGCGGTCGAGGAATTCGTACATACGTTCGCGGCGCAGGGTGACCTTGCAACCGATCGGCATGCCCTCACGCAGCTTGAACTGCGCGATCGACTTCTTGGCCTTGGTGATCACGGGCTTCTGGCCGGCGATCAGCGCCATTTCCTCGGCAGCCGTCTGGACCTTCTTCTTGTCCTGGCTCGCTTCGCCCACACCCATGTTGAGCGTGATCTTTTCGAGCTTCGGCACTTCCAGCGCGTTCTTGTAACCGAACTTTTCGGTCATCGCCTTGACGATCTCGTCGTCGTAGCGCTTGCGCATGCGGGGGCTGTAATCAGCCATCGATGGTCTCCCCGGACTTGACGGCAACGCGCACCTTCTTCCCGTCCTTCGTTTCGAAACGGACGCGGGTGGGCTTGCCCGACTTGGGATCGGCCAGCGCAACCTTGCTGATGGCCATCGGCGCTTCGAAGCGGTCGATGCCACCCTGCGGGTTGAGCTGGGTCGGCTTGCGGTGACGGGCGGCGATATTCACGCCTTCGACGACGATCTTGCCGTCCTTCGGCATGACCTTCGCGACGGTGCCGGTCTTGCCCTTGTCCTTGCCGGACAGGACGACGACGCTGTCACCCTTCTTGATCTTGGCGGCGGCCATTACAGCACCTCCGGAGCGAGCGAGATGATCTTCATGAAGCCGCGACCGCGCAGTTCACGCACGACGGGGCCGAAGATACGGGTACCGATTGGCTCTTCGTTCTTGTTGACGAGAACCGCGGCGTTGCTGTCGAAACGGATCACGCTGCCGTCGGGACGGCGCACGTCCTTCTTGGTACGCACGATCACGGCGCGATGGACGTCGCCCTTCTTCACCTTGGTGCGCGGCTGGGCTTCCTTAACGGAAACCACGATCACGTCGCCCACGGAAGCAGTCCGGCGCTTCGAGCCGCCCAGTACCTTGATGCACTGGACACGCTTGGCGCCGCTGTTGTCCGCGACGTCGAGATTGGATTGCATCTGGATCATCGATCCGGTTCCTTCTCAATGGCTTGCCGGAACCAGTCCGGCAGTTCCTAACGTCTAACTGCTCAGTTACCTGCGGCTGCAACGTCGAGGTCAGCCTCGACAGCCTGCGTGCCGCCAGCGGTAACGCGATCGATCACCTGCCAGGTCTTGGTCTTGGAGATCGGCTTGGTTTCTTCGATCCGCACGACGTCGCCGAGGGTGAACTCGTTGTTCTCGTCGTGGGCGTGATACTTCTTCGAGCGGCGAATGATCTTCCCATAAAGGGGGTGCTTCACCTTGCGCTCGACGAGCACAGTCACGGTCTTGTCGGTCTTGTCGGAGGTGACGGTCCCGATCAGGATACGCTTGGGCATGGTCTACTCCTTAAGCCTTGGCTGCGGCGCTGGCGCGCTCGGTCTGCAGCGTCTTGATCTTGGCGATCGAGCGGCGGACTTCGCGGATGCGGGCCGGAGCCTCAAGCTGGTTGGTCGCCGCCTGGAAGCGGAGGTTGAACTGTTCGCGCTTGAGCGAGGTCAGCTCTTCGTCCAGCTGGTCGTCGGTTTTCTGGCGCAGGTCTTCAATCTTGGCCATCATTCGCCTCCCAGGTGCGAGGTGTCGCCGAGGCGGGCAACGACCTTGGTCTTGATCGGCAGCTTCATCGCTGCGCGTTCGAACGCCTCAGCGGCCAGCGGGCCGGCAACGCCGTCGAGTTCGAACAGGATACGGCCCGGCTTCACGCGAGCGGCCCAGTATTCGATCGAACCCTTGCCCTTACCCTGACGGACTTCGGCAGGCTTCTTCGACACCGGAACATCGGGGAAGACGCGGATCCACAGGCGACCCTGACGCTTGATGTGACGGGTGATCGCACGACGCGCAGCTTCGATCTGGCGCGCGGTAACCCGTTCGGGCTCCAGCGCCTTCAGGCCATAGGACCCGAAGTTCAGCGTGGTCCCACCCTTGGCGTTGCCATGGATCTTGCCCTTGAACGCCTTGCGGTACTTGGTTTTCTTCGGTTGCAGCATGGTTCTTTCCTAATCCTGCAATCAGCGAGCCGGACGGACGCCGGAAGTCTGGGCTTCCATCATCAGGCGGTCCTGTGCGGTCGGATCGTGGGCGAGGATCTCGCCCTTGAAGATCCAGCACTTGATGCCGATGATGCCATAGGCAGTCAGCGCTTCGGCGGTGGCGTAATCAACGTTACCGCGCAGCGTGTGCAGCGGCACGCGACCTTCGCGGTACCATTCCACACGGGCGATTTCCGCGCCGCCGAGACGGCCGCCACAGGTGATCTTGATGCCTTCCGCACCAAGGCGGAGAGCCGACTGCACCGCACGCTTCATGGCGCGACGGAAGGCGACACGGCGGACCAGCTGGTCGGCGATGCCCTGGGCGACGAGCTTGGCGTCGATTTCCGGCTTGCGGATTTCGACAATGTTCAGCTTCACTTCGCTGTCGGTCATCTTCGCCAGCTGCGACCGCAGCTTCTCGATGTCCGCACCCTTCTTGCCGATGATCACACCGGGGCGGGCAGCATAGATCGACACGCGGCACAGCTTGGCCGGGCGTTCGATCACCACCTTCGAAATCGCGGCCTGCGGCAGCGTGTCGACGATGAACTTGCGGATCTCGATGTCTTCCTTGAGCAGCTTGGCATAGTCGCGCCCTTCGGCGTACCAGCGGCTGTCCCAGGTGCGGTTGATCTGCAGGCGCAGACCGATCGGATTGCTCTTGTGGCCCATCTTACGCCTCTTCCTGCTCGCGAACCACGATGCGCAGCCGGCTGAACGGCTTGAGGATGCGCGTGGACTTGCCACGGCCGCGCGTGTGGAAACGCTTCATGGTGATCGACTTGCCGACCGAAGCTTCCGCCACGACAAGCGCATCGACGTCGAGGTTGTGGTTGTTCTCCGCATTGGCGATCGCCGAAGCGAGCACCTTGCTGGCGTCACGCGCCATCGCCTTCTTCGAGAAGGCGAGGATGTTCATGGCCTCTTCGGCCTTCTTGCCACGGATCAGGCCGGCAACGAGGTTGAGCTTCTGCGCCGAGCCACGGATCGTGGTCCCGACGGCGAGCGCCTCATTGTCCGCAACGCGGCGGGGGGCTTTCTGCTTGCTCATCAGCGCTTACCCTTCTTGTCGGCAGCGTGACCCGGGAAAGTGCGCGTAGGAGCGAACTCGCCGAGCTTGTGGCCAACCATCTCTTCCGAGACGGATACGGGGATGAACTTGTGGCCGTTGTAGACGTTGAACGTCAGACCAACGAACTGCGGCAGGATCGTCGAACGACGCGACCAGGTCTTGATCGGTGCACGACCACCCTTCTCCTGTGCGTCCTCCGCCTTCTTGAGAAGGCTGAGCTCGACGAACGGACCTTTCCAGACGGAACGAGCCATGTCGGATTACCTCTTCTTCTTGGCGTGGCGCGAACGGATGATCATCTTGTCCGTCTGCTTGTTGTTGCGAGTGCGGGCACCCTTGGTCGGCTTGCCCCACGGGGTAACCGGATGGCGGCCACCGCTGGTGCGGCCTTCACCACCACCATGCGGGTGGTCGACCGGGTTCTTGGCAACACCGCGGGTAAGCGGCTTGATGCCCATCCAGCGACGACGACCGGCCTTGCCCAGGTTCTGGTTCTGGTTGTCGGGGTTCGACACCGCCCCAACCGTACCCATGCAATCGGCCCGCAGGTAACGCTGCTCGCCGCTGTTGAGGCGAACGATGACCATGCCGCGGTCACGACCGACCAGCTGGACATACGAGCCTGCGGCGCGGGCGATCTGGCCGCCCTTGCCCGGCTTCATCTCCACGTTGTGGCAGATGGTGCCGATCGGCATCTGGCCGAGCAACATGGCGTTGCCAGGCTTGGTATCGGTCTTTTCCGCCGCGATGACCTTGTCGCCAACGGCCAGGCGCTGCGGCGCCAGGATGTAGGCGAGCTCGCCGTCGTCATACTTGACGAGCGCGATGAAAGCCGTGCGGTTCGGATCGTATTCGAGCCGTTCCACGGTGCCTTCGACGTCCCACTTGCGACGCTTGAAGTCGACGTAGCGGTACTTCTGCTTGTGGCCACCAGCCATGCCGCGCGAGGTGACATGGCCCTTGTTGTTGCGTCCACCGGTCTTGCGCTTGCCTTCGACGAGCGCCTTGACCGGCTTGCCCTTGTAGAGCGCCGACTTGTCGACGAGGATCAGGCCGCGACGGCCCGGGCTGGTCGGTTTGTAGTTCTTCAGTGCCATGGGATCAGCTCACACCTTCGGTGATGTCGATCATCGAACCCTCTGCAAGGGTGACGATCGCCTTCTTCACGTCGCTGCGCTTGTAGGCCTTGCCCTTCCAGCGCTTGGTCTTGCCCTTCACCACGATCGTGTTCACCGAAAGCACCTTGGCTTTCTGCGAAGCGTAGATCGCCTCGACCGCTTCCTTGATCTGCGGCTTGGTGGCGCTGCCGGCGACCTTGAAGACGACGGCATTGTTCTCGGAAGCCAGGGTCGACTTCTCGGTGATGTGGGGCGCGAGGATCACGTCATAGTGACGCGCATCGATGTCCTGCTTCTTAGCCATTGAAACGGGCCTCCAGCTTCGCGACCGCGTCCTTGGTAAGGACCAGCGTGTCGTGCTTCAGGATGTCGTAAACGTTGGCACCGACTGCCGGCAGCACGTTGACGCCGGGAAGATTGCGCGCAGCCTTGGCGAAACCGTCGTTGACGCTCTCACCGTCGATCACGAGGACCTTGCCGTTCCAGCCGTTCTTGCCGAACGTCGCAGCCAGGGCCTTGGTCTTGGCGTCCTTGAGCTCGAGGCTGTCGACGACCACCAGGCCGTCCTTCGCCTTGCTCGACAGAGCCATCTTAAGGCCGAGGGCACGGATCTTCTTGTTCAGCGACTGGTTGAAGTCGCGCAGCTTGGCACCGTGGGCCTTACCACCGCCAATGAAGATCGGCGCAGCGCGGTCACCATGGCGAGCCGTGCCGCCGCCCTTCTGGCGACCCCACTTCTTGCCGGTGCGGGCAACGTCCGAACGCTCACGCGTCGGGCGGGCGGTGCCGCGGCGGTTTTCGAGCTGCCACGTCACGACGCGGTGCAGGATGTCGGCACGCGGCTCAACGCCGAACACGGCATCGTTGAGCTCGACGTCGCCAGCAGCCTTGCCGTCGATTTTCTGGACCTTCACCTTCACGGATCAGCCCTCCTTGTTCTCGTCCGAGCCGACGTCGGCTGCGGGCGTTTCGGTGGTGTTCACGGCGTCATCGATCGCCTCGACCGGGGTGGTCGGGGTCTCGTCCTGCACGGGGGCTGCACCCTTCTTCTCGACGACCGCGCCGGGGAACGGCACGCCTTCGGGAAGCGGCAGCTTGACCGCGTCGCGGACCAGCAGCCAGCCGTTCTTCGAGCCCGGGACCGAACCCTTGACGAAGAGCAGGCCACGATCGGCGTCGGTGCGGACGATTTCGAGATTCTGCTGCGTGCGGCGACGGTCACCCATGTGGCCGGCCATCTTCTTGCCCTTGAACACGCGGCCCGGATCCTGGCGGTTACCAGTCGAACCATGTGCACGGTGGCTGATCGAAACACCGTGGGTGGCGCGCATACCGCCGAAGCCCCAGCGCTTCATGGCGCCAGCAAAGCCCTTACCCTGGGTGTGGCCGGTGATGTCGACCTTCTGACCAGCGACGAAGTGCTCGGCAGAGATCGTCGCACCAACGGGAAGAAGACCCTCCTCATTGTCGACGCGGAACTCCGCGACCTTCATCTTCAGCGGAACCTCAGCCTTGGCAAAGGCTTCACGCTGCGGCTTGTTTACATTCTTTTGCTTCGCTTCGCCCGAACCGACCTGCAGGGCAAAATAGCCGTCGCGGTCAGCGGTACGATGAGCGGTGACCTGGCAGTCTTCCAGCGCGAGAACGGTGACCGGCACGTGCCGACCGTCCTCCTGGAAGAGGCGGGTCATCCCGACTTTCTTTGCGATAACGCCAGTGCGCATCGTCAACTCCTAAACAGAGGCACCACGGCCCATCCGAGGTGCTTGCCAGCCCATTGAGTGATGCGTCGCCCCGTCCGGGCTGAGTGCTTCCGCAGCCCTGAGGCCTTGGGAGCGAGACGGGGGACGCAGACCCGGATCAGATCCGGCGGTATCCCGATGTCTTGCCTGGTCTTGCGACCGGGCGGGGCCATCGAGGGCCCCTGAAAGCCTCGACCGGTTTAAGGTCCGGGTCGTGGACCGAGGCGTCAGATCAAGCGAGCTTGATTTCGACGTTCACGCCCGCGGCGAGGTCCAGCTTCATCAGCGCATCGACCGTCTGGGCGTTGGGCTGCACGATGTCGAGCAGCCGCTTGTAGGTGCGCACCTCGAACTGCTCGCGCGACTTCTTGTCGATGTGCGGACCGCGGTTCACGGTGAACTTCTCAATACGCGTCGGCATGGGAATGGGGCCGCGAATAAGAGCGCCAGTACGACGTGCGGTTTCCGCGATTTCACCAGTAGCCTGGTCGAGAACGCGATGGTCGAACGCCTTGAGGCGAATGCGAATATTCTGAGCTTCCATTTCCTACACCGATGCGAAAGAGCCAAGCGGTCTGTTTCCAAACCGCAAAAAAGAAAGGCCCGCCCTGCTTGGCCCGGTTTCCCGGAGTGGGCGACCTTCCCTGAATTCCTTTTGATGGGGACGAATCCCCGTCTGTGGGCGCGCCTATACGGGTGAGACCCGATTCATGCAACCCCCGATTTCCACCCAATTTCACCCAGGTGGGAAAAGGCATGGCAAGCGGCCGATTGGAGCCTGCACAATGCCGGGAAAAGCAGGGGCCCGTCCCCACGAAGGGACGGGCCCCAAACTTATCAAGCAGTCTTCGAAGCGAAGCTTACTTGGTGATCGAAGCAACCACGCCCGAGCCGACGGTGCGGCCGCCTTCGCGGATTGCGAAGCGCAGGCCTTCGTCCATGGCGATCGGCGCGATCAGCTTGACCGAGATGGTCACGTTGTCGCCCGGCATCACCATTTCGGTGCCTTCGGGAAGGATGACTTCGCCGGTGACGTCGGTGGTGCGGAAGTAGAACTGCGGACGATAGTTCGCGAAGAACGGCGTGTGACGGCCGCCTTCGTCCTTCGAGAGGACGTAAACTTCGGCGCTGAACTCGGTGTGCGGGTTGACCGAACCGGGCTTCGCGAGGACCTGGCCACGCTCAACGGCTTCACGGCCGATACCGCGGATAAGGGCACCGATGTTGTCGCCAGCTTCGCCGCGATCGAGCAGCTTGCGGAACATTTCGACGCCGGTGACGGTCGTCTTCTGGGTGTCCTTGATGCCGACGATTTCGACTTCATCACCCACGTTGACCACACCGGTTTCGACGCGGCCGGTCACCACAGTGCCGCGACCCGAGATCGAGAACACGTCTTCGATCGGCATCAGGAACGGCTTATCGACCGGACGATCAGGCTGCGGGATGTGCTCGTCAACGGCATTCATGAGCTCGATGATCGAGTTCTTGCCGATTTCGTCGTCACGTCCTTCGAGCGCGGCGAGAGCCGAACCCTTTACGATCGCGATGTTGTCGCCATCGAAGTCATAGCTCGAAAGCAGTTCGCGGACCTCCAGTTCGACGAGCTCGAGGATTTCCTCGTCGTCAACCTGGTCGACCTTGTTCATGTACACGACCAGAGCCGGCACGCCGACCTGACGAGCAAGTAGGATGTGCTCGCGGGTCTGCGGCATCGGACCGTCAGCGGCGTTCACCACCAGGATTGCACCGTCCATCTGGGCGGCACCGGTGATCATGTTCTTCACATAGTCGGCGTGGCCCGGGCAGTCGACGTGCGCGTAGTGACGGGCAGCAGTCTCGTACTCAACGTGCGCGGTCGAGATAGTGATGCCGCGCTCGCGCTCTTCGGGAGCTTTGTCGATGTTAGCGAAATCAACCGCCGCACCGCCATGCTCTTCCGCCATCACCTTGGTGATCGCCGCGGTCAGCGTGGTCTTGCCATGGTCGACGTGCCCGATGGTGCCAATGTTGCAGTGCGGCTTGTTCCGCTGGAATTTTTCCTTCGCCATTTCTCGTATTACCTCTGTCTGAAGAGTTGAATTTCCGTGATGCGGACGGAGCCTGACGGAATCAGGCGCCGCCCCTAGACCTTGAAACTGCCTTAGGCAAGCTTCTCCTTGACCTCGGCCGCGACGTTCGCCGGGACCTCGTCGTAGTGGCTGAACTGCATCGAGTACTGAGCACGTCCCTGGGTAAAGGAACGCAGCTCGTTCACGTATCCGAACATGTTAGCCAGCGGCACGTTGGCTTCGACTGCCTGGGCATTGCCGCGGCTGTCGGTGCCCTGGATCTGGCCGCGACGGCTGTTGAGGTCGCCGATGACGTCACCGAGGTAATCCTCGGGGGTCACGACCTCGACCTTCATGATCGGTTCAAGCAGCTTAATACCGGCCTTCTGCGCGACTTCGCGCATTGCACCGCGACCAGCGATTTCGAACGCGATCGCGCTCGAGTCGACGTCGTGGTACGCACCATCATAGAGGGTGACGGTGAAGTCGATGATCGGGAAGCCAACGAGGTAGCCGCTTTCGGCCTGTTCGCGGAAACCCTTCTCGATCGCCGGAATGTATTCCTTCGGAATGTTGCCGCCCTTGATTTCGTCCTGGAAGACGAAGCCCTGGCCGCGTTCACCCGGCTCGACCTTGACCTTGACGCGGCCGAACTGGCCCGAGCCACCCGACTGCTTCTTGTGCGTGTAGTCGACGTCGGTCGGTTTCGCGAGGTATTCACGATAGGCCACCTGCGGCGCACCCACATTGGCTTCGACCTTGAATTCGCGCTTCATGCGATCGACGAGAATGTCGAGGTGAAGCTCGCCCATACCCTTGATGATCGTCTGGCCTGATTCATGGTCGGTCGAAACGCGGAAGCTCGGATCCTCGGCAGCGAGGCGATTGAGCGCGACGCCCATCTTTTCCTGGTCGGCCTTGGTCTTGGGTTCCACCGACAGTTCGATGACCGGCTCGGGGAATTCCATGCGCTCGAGCACGATCGGCTTGGCCGGATCGCACAGCGTATCGCCAGTGGTGGTCTCCTTGAGACCGGCCAGCGCGACGATGTCGCCAGCGAACGCTTCGTCGATGTCCTCACGGTTGTTCGAGTGCATCAGCAGCATGCGGCCGATCTTTTCCTTCTTGTCCTTGACCGAGTTCAGGTACGAACCCTTGGACAGCTTGCCCGAGTAGATACGGGTGAAGGTGAGCGAACCGACGAACGGGTCGTTCATGATCTTGAACGCCAGCGCAGCGAAAGGCGCATCGTCCGACGACGGACGGGTGTCTTCCTGGTCGCTGTCGGGCAGCACGCCCTTGATCGCGGGAACGTCGAGCGGGCTCGGCAGGTAGTCGACCACGGCGTCGAGCAGGGGCTGCACGCCCTTGTTCTTGAACGCCGAGCCGCAAACCACCGGCACGAATGCACGGTCGATGGTGCCCTTGCGGATTAGTCGCTTAAGCGTCGCCGCGTCAGGCTCGTTGCCTTCGAGGTACTGCTCCATGACATCGTCGTCCTGTTCGACGGCGGTCTCGATCAGCTTCTCGCGATATTCGGCAGCCTTGTCGGCGAGGTCCGCGGGGATCTCGACATATTCGAACTCGGCACCCAGGCTCTCGTCCTTCCAGACGATGCCGCGGTTGTTGACGAGGTCGACGACGCCCTTGAGGTCGCTTTCCGCACCGATCGGGAGATACAGCACCAGCGGGGTCGCGCCGAGACGGTCGATGATCGACTGGACGCAGTAGTAGAAGTCGGCGCCGGTGCGGTCGAGCTTGTTGATGAAGCACATCCGGGGGACGCCGTACTTGTCTGCCTGGCGCCACACGGTTTCGGATTGGGGTTCAACACCGGCGACTCCATCAAACACCGCCACCGCGCCGTCGAGGACGCGCAGCGAGCGTTCGACTTCGATGGTGAAGTCGACGTGCCCGGGGGTGTCGATGATGTTGATCCGGTGCTTTTCACCCTTGCCGTCTTCGGCCGCCCAGAAGGTGGTCGTCGCAGCCGAGGTGATGGTGATGCCGCGTTCCTGCTCCTGCTCCATCCAGTCCATGGTGGCGGCGCCGTCGTGGACTTCGCCGATCTTGTAGGACTTGCCGGTGTAGTAGAGGATACGCTCGGTCGTGGTGGTCTTGCCGGCATCGATGTGGGCCATGATGCCGATATTGCGGTAACGCTCCAGCGGATACTCGCGGGCCATGTGGAATTCCTCGGGTTCGGGGGTGGGTGGTGCCCGGCCCCCATGTAGGGATTAATGCGACAGTTTCGAGACCGGGGTTCGCATCGCGTCGCCCCCCGGCCCCAATCCCGTCTCGCCTTACCAGCGGTAGTGCGAGAAGGCGCGGTTCGCGTCCGCCATGCGGTGCGTATCTTCGCGCTTCTTGACGGCGTTGCCGCGGTTGTTGGCGGCATCCATCAGCTCACCCGACAGGCGTGCGGCCATGGTGGTTTCCGGACGACCGCGCGCGGCGGTGATCAGCCAGCGGATGGCCAGTGCCTGGGCACGCTCGGGGCGAACCTCGACCGGCACCTGGTAGGTCGCACCACCAACGCGGCGGCTGCGCACTTCGACCTGCGGCTTGACGTTGTCGAGAGCGGTATGGAACAGCTCGACCGGGTTCGCCTTGGCCTTGGCTTCGACGGTGTCGAGCGCGGTGTAGACGATACCTTCGGCAACGGCCTTCTTACCGTCATACATCAGGTTGTTCATGAACTTCGACAGGACCTGATCACCGAACTTCGGATCAGGCAGGATTTCCCGCTTCTCGGGACGACGACGACGTGACATTGCTTATCTCCAGTCCCTAATCTTACTTCGGACGCTTCGCGCCGTACTTCGAACGGCTCTGCTTGCGGTCCTTGACGCCCTGCGTGTCGAGCACGCCGCGCAGCACGTGGTAACGCACGCCGGGAAGGTCGCGCACACGGCCGCCGCGGATCAGCACGACGCTGTGTTCCTGCAGGTTGTGGCCTTCGCCGGGGATGTAGGAGATGACCTCGCGCTGGTTGGTCAGGCGGATCTTGGCCACCTTGCGCAGCGCCGAGTTCGGCTTCTTCGGGGTCGTCGTATAGACGCGGGTGCAAACGCCGCGCTTCTGCGGGTTCTGCTCCATCGCAGGGACCTTGCTCTTGGCCTTCTGCGGAACGCGGCCCTTGCGGACCAGCTGGTTGATCGTCGGCATTGAGTTCTCTCTTCACCGTTGCATGGCGGCGACTAGAGGAATGCGGATGGAAGGTTAGGATCGGCGGCCTTGCGAAAATCCCGCTCGTCCTGAGCCTGTCGAAGGACAGGCACCACGAGGGCGCACACCGCACGAGCCTGAAACGCTCCACCCAATCAGCCCTCACGGCCACCGGGTTACTTTGACGGCTGCCCCGAACGAGACGAGTCTCGCTGCAATAGAAAAGAGCCTCGGCGCTTCAGCACCAGGCCCCCGGGACATAACCGGCAATGTTCAGCTCTATCTGACCTCAGCGGGACGAATCCCCCTTCGGATGGGCGCGCACATAGTGGGATGGGGGTGCCGGGTCAAGCGCAACCGGGGCGCGCGCCGCCGGGCGACGCCGTGCCCGGGTCCGTGGCAGCCCTGCCGCCCTGCGCCTGCTAGGCCGCGACGGGCAGTGCCTCCTGCCGTGCATGCTCGGCCAGCGCCAGCCCCAGGTCTTCGTAGGAATAGGCGCCGACGTAATAGCGGTTGAAGGTCTTCATCGTCACGCCGGCGGGCAAGGGATCCTGGGGCGACGGGATTGCGGGAGGATCGAGCGCCCCGCCCTCGTCTTCCCAGGAATCGACCGGCCCGGCCACTGCCGGGGGTCGGGTCTCGCCGGCATAGGTGCCGTAGATGATGCGTTCGGGCGTTTCCGCCCCGTTCCTGGTGGTCGACATCTGGTGCAACTCCCTTAGCTGGCGCACGCGCTCGGCGTATTCGGATACCTTGGCGAAATGATCGTCGCGTCCGCTCCGGTCGCCGGCGGCGCTGGCCTTCATCACCGCGACCTGGTGCGCGTGGAGCAGTTCGTTCAGGTCCATGGGTCTTACCTTTGCTGGTGCGAGGGGGAGCGGTCCGGATCGCCCGGGCGCATCGTT
>NZ_CP053921.1:2881288-3058693 GCF_013260645.1 Erythrobacter mangrovi
CGCAGCAGAAACTCTGACGGAATGCTGGCGGTGAAGGCACCGTTGGGCAGACGCACAAAAGCTTCATCTGGGACCAGACCCTTTTCGCGCGTGGTGTAGTTCAGGCCGAACTGCACGCTGCGAAGGAAGCTGCCTTCGAACTCTTTTTCGATCTCGGTCCGGAACTGGAACAGCTCGTCATCGATGATGCGATTGTTGTAATAGCCAGCTTGCGGAATGGTGCCGCCACCCCAGCCGAGCGGGTCGGTCAAGAAGATAATCGACGGATCGCTGTAGTCGAGCGAAGGATCGAACACGGTGCCCGTGCTGCCTGATACGAAACCGATCGAGGCGGCCGCGCCGTCGCCGGTAGTCGGACCGTTGAAACCGGTACCCGAATAGCTTTCGAGGCTCAGCTCGTTGCGGTCGGTCCGCGAGTAGCCGAAGTCGAACATGGCGTGCCAGCCGTCGTCGCCGTCATAATCGGCATTGAAGCCGAACGAGTAGAGATCGGCCTTGCGCTGGAAGATGTCGTTGCGAATGACGCCGCGAACATTGTCGAAGGTGCCCGACGTTACGAGGCCGTCTTCCACCGTAGCCGTTGCTGCGTCGCCGGTCGTACCGAATGCGAAGAACCCGAGCGGCAGCTCGATACCGCGCTTCGTCTGATCGTCGTTGAAGTGCGAATAGAACCCATCGAATGTCAGCATGAATTCGGGCGTGGCTGCGATCTGCAGCGTGCCGTTCAAGCCGAAGCGCTTGAGGTCGGTGGAGGTCACGAAAGACTTCGACCCGCCGATCAGCGCTGCATCCTGCCCATTGACCTGCACATTGTTGTAACCCCAGGCGTTGAATTCCTGGAGCTGGTAGGGCTCATCCACATAGGATGCGGCAAGCGAGATGCCGATCGTGTCGTCAGCGAACTGGTCGACGTAGGTGCCGTTGACGCGATAGCCGAGTTCGTTCGATCCGGCGTTCAGTTTGCCGATGTCGGCATAGGAACCGCGCGCACCGACGGAAATGATGCGCTTGTTTGTTTCCAGCGGGCGGATCGTGCGAATGTCGATCGTGCCCACCAGGCCCTGGCCGACCAGCGAGGCAGTCGGCGACTTGTAGACGACCACCTGGTTGACGATTTCCGAGGGGTACTGGTCGAGTTCGACCGAACGGTTGTCGCTGGTGGTAGTCTGTTCACGACCGTTCAGGAGCGTCTGCGAGAAGTCGGGGCCAAAGCCGCGGATCGCGATGACGTTCGCGCGACCGTTGAGGCGCTGCGACGTTAGGCCCGGGAGGCGGGCAATCGATTCACCGATCGAGGCATCTGGCAGCTTGCCGATGTCTTCCGCGGTAACCGATTCCACAATCTGGTCGGCACGCTTCTTGGTGTTGGTTGCGCTTTCGAGTGAAGCGCGGAAGCCCGAAACGATGATGACGCCTTCGTCTTCATCGACTGTTGCTTCGACGTCGTCGGCTGCGGCGTCCTGTGCGACCGCCGGTGTTGCAAGCGCAGCAAGTGCGATGCTTACGGCGCCCACGCTGATGCCGCCGGCAAGATGCTTGCGAAATGCCATATTGTGCTCTCCCTAATGGCCCGATCCAGATAGCAGTCCCCGGGCCGAATCCAATTCGTCGACAGGAAGCTCGCGGCTCCTGTTCATCGTCCGGATAGGTGGTGTGCGCGTCGCGCCGATAGATGGCATACGTATACGCACCCTCTGCAAGGGCGGCTTGAGTCTCCGAAATGTCACAGGCTACAACCGGCAGGAGCGTTGCTCTTTCGCGCGATTGCCAGCGGTCCGCGGCCATCCTAGAGTTGGCTCCCAAGGTCCAAGGGGAGGGGCCAGGAGGAGAGCAATGGGTCGCAAGCCGACGGGTCGGCCGACCAGCTTCGATATCGCCTACGCGGCAGGTGTCTCGCAGCCTACAGTGAGCCGCGCGTTGCGTGGCGATCGAGCCGTGAGCCAGGCAACGCAAGAGCGGATCAGGCAGATCGCGCGCGATCTCAATTACACCGTCGACAAGAACGCGTCGTCGCTGCGTTCGCAGCGCTCGAACACTATCGCCTTGCTGTTCTTCGAAGATCCGACGCCCGACCAGAGCATGATCAATCCGTTCTTCCTCGCCATGCTCGGGTCGATCACTCGCGCCTGCGCCGATCGCGGGTTGGACCTGCTCATCTCGTTCCAGCGGATGGAAGATGACTGGCACGTCCAGTACCAGGACAGCCATCGTGCCGATGGCCTGATCCTGCTCGGCTATGGCGACTATACGCTCTACCGTGAGCGGCTCGACCAGCTGGAGCGGCAGGGCACTCATTTTGCACGCTGGGGCTCGGTCTCGAGCGACAGTGGCGGCCTGACCGTAGGGACCGACAATCTCGAGGCAGGACGGCTTGCAGGGCAGCATCTGATCGATAGCGGACGCCGGCGGATCGCATTCCTCGGCGGAGCGGATGAGCATTGTCCCGAGTTCGAAAGTCGCTACGCGGGGCTGTGCAGATCGCTTCGCGCGGCGGGGATCGATCCGGATCCGGCGCTGCAATATGATGCCATCACCACCGAAGAGGCAGGCCATTCGGCCGCACAGGCGCTGCTCTCCTCGGGCAAGAAGTTCGACGCGATTTTCGCGGCGAGCGACCTCATCGCGATCGGCGCGATGCGGGCATTGGCCGAAGCAGGCCTGAAGGTCCCCAGCGATGTCGCGGTGGTCGGGTTCGACGATATTCCGGCCGCCAGTCTTACGACACCTCCCCTGACCACGGTGATGCAAGACATCCGGGGCGCGGGTGAAGCATTGGTCGACACCTTGCTGGCGCAGATCGAGGGGCGCGATTTGCCGGGGCACCGGCTTCCCGGCAAGCTGGTGGTACGGGGGTCCAGCGCAGTCGCCTGAACCACAACGTATTCGTATACGGCCTTGTTGCAGGTCCCGCATCATGCGAGCCAAGCCGGATTGCACCATGGCGGGCACCAAGACCTGCGCGGGATGAGGGACTGGAATGGAACAAACGCTTCGCGAGAAGCCGCGCCAGGGCTTTGCCGGCCTGTGGAACATCAGCTTCGGCTTTTTCGGTATCCAGATCGGTTTCGCGCTGCAGAACGCGAATATGAGCCGCGTCTTCCAGACGCTGGGCTCCTCGATCGATGACTTGCCGGCATTGTGGGTGGCGGCGCCGCTAACGGGCCTGCTGGTCCAGCCCATCATCGGCCATCTGTCCGACCGCACGTGGAACCGGCTGGGACGCAGGCGGCCGTACTTCCTGACAGGTGCCGTACTCGCCTCGCTCGCGCTGCTTGCCATGCCGTTGAGCCCGGCGATGGGCGCACCACTGCTGTTCGCGGCGGCGATGCTGTGGATGCTCGATGCCAGCCTCAATATCTCGATGGAGCCGTTTCGTGCCTTCGTTGGCGACATGCTCAATACCGACCAGCACGCCGCAGGCTATGCCGTGCAGACCGCCTTCATTGGCGCCGGTGCGGTGGTCGGGTCGATCTTTCCATGGTTCCTCGAACACCTCGGCGTGAGCAACATCGCTGCAGAGGGCAGCCTGCCCGACACGGTCAAATGGAGCTTCTGGGCGGGCGCTGCTGCACTGTTCGGTGCGGTACTATGGACCATCCTGACCACCCGCGAATACTCTCCCGAAGAACAGGCTGCCTTTGCTGGTGGGGAAGCGGCCGTCGACGACAGCGTTTCCCTGCGCGCGCTGGCGGCAAAAAGCTACGGTTCGGCAGCCCTATGGGTCGCTGCCGGCGTCCTCGTCGCCCTGGCTGTGGATGCCCTTGCGCTAGAAAGAGAGGTATTCCTGCTGGGTGCCTTGCTGGCGCTTTATGGGCTGCTCAGCGCCATCGCGATTGCGATGGCCAAACAGGGGCGCGCGGCCAACATGCTTTCCAGCATCGTCGGTGACTTTTCCGGCATGCCCGAAGTGATGAAACGCCTGGCGCTGGTACAGTTCTTCAGCTGGTCGGCGCTGTTCATCATGTGGATCAACACCACGCCAGTGGTGACGCAATATGTCTATGGAAGCTCGGACACGGCCAGCACCGCCTACAATGAGGGCGCGAACTGGGTGAACGTCCTCTTCACCGTTTACAATGGCGTCGCGGCCGTAGCCGCTCTGGCCCTGCTGCCATGGCTCAGCCGCAAGGTTGGGCAGGTGACGACCCACTCGATCTGTCTGACGCTGGGTGCCGCAGGTTTCCTGACGTTCTTTCTCGTTCGTGACGCGCAGGTCCTGCTGCTGGCCGAAGTCGGTATCGGTATCGCCTGGGCGAGCATCCTCGCCATGCCATATGCTATTCTCGCAAGTAACCTGCCGCAGGCCAAGCTCGGCATCTACATGGGGCTGTTCAATATCTTCATCGTTGTCCCGCAGTTGCTGGTGGCGACGGTGATGGGCTCCATCATGCAGGCCTTCTTCCCCGGCGAGCCGGTGTGGACCATGCTCTTTGCCGCGGCCAGCTGGATCGTGGCCGCGCTGGCCATGCAACGGGTCAAGGCGGCGCTGTGATGCCGGGCCTGGTCGGTGCGGTCGAGGCCGGGGGGACCAAGTTCGTCCTCGCGCTCGCTCGCCCCGACGGCACGGTGATCGAGCGTACGCGCATCGATACACAGGATGGCCAGAACACCCTGCGGGAACTGACCGCATGGTTCGCGGCGGCCCAAGCTCGGCACGGTTCGATTGACGCCTTCGGCATCGCCAGCTTCGGACCGATCGGGATCGATCCGGGGCAGGCCGATTACGGTACCTTCCTCACAACGGTGAAGCCCGGATGGCAGGGTGCCAGTTTCACCCAGGCGCTGGCCGGTTTCGACGTGCCGGTGAAGATCGATACCGATGTGAACGGGGCTGCGCTCGGGGAAGCCTTGGCTGGCGCGGGCAGGGGCCGAAGGGTCGTGGCCTACACCACGGTCGGTACTGGTATCGGGAGCGGCATCGTAAAGGACGGCGCGGTAGTCACGGGGCTATCGCATTTCGAAACGGGGCACCTTCGCCCGCCGCATGACCTCTCCCGCGATCCCTTTGAAGGATCCTGCCCATACCACGGGGACTGTTGCGAGGGTCTCGCCAGCGGCACCGCGATCCGCGCGCGATGGGACGCCGAATTGGGCGAGGTGACGGACCCTCAGGCAGTCGCACTAATCGGTCATTACCTGGGCCACCTCGCCGCGACGCTGGCGGCATTCCACATGCCCGAAGTTTTTATCTTCGGTGGCGGGGTCATGAAGACGCCCGGCCTGCTGGAGGCGCTGCGCACGACCATGCGTCAAAGCCTCGCTGGCTACCTCGCCTATTACGATCGCGATCTCGACGAGATCGTTGTTGCGCCCGAACTGGGCGACGATGCCGGCATAACCGGAGCGATCTCGCTCGGTCGGCAAGCCATGGAGAAGACCCCGTCATGAAACGCCTGCTCGCTGCCGCGGCAATCCCGCTCCTCGCCGGCGGGGTCTATGCAATCGCCTCAAGGGCCGATCAGCCGGAGGCTTCCGCTTGGGTTCCGCACAGCAAGGTCACGCTCACCCATCCCGAATGGTCGCGCAAGGCCGTGCTCTACCAGATCAACACCCGCCAGTTCACGCCTGAAGGGACATTCAAGGCCGCGCAGGCGCAATTGCCGCGGCTCAAGGAGCTGGGCGTCGATATCCTGTGGTTGATGCCGATCCATCCGATCGGCAAGGACAACCGAAAGGGTACTCTGGGCAGTCCCTACTCGGTCCAGGACTATTACGCGGTGAACCCCGAGTTCGGCACCAAGGAAGACCTCAAGGCCTTCGTCGATGCGGCCCACGCGCAAGGCTTCAAGGTGATCCTGGACCTCGTCGCCAACCACACCGCGTGGGACAACCGGATGGCGAAGGATCATCCCGACTGGTACGAGAAGGACTGGAAGGGCGATTTTCGGCCGACCCCGTGGTGGGACTGGTCGGACATCATCGATCTCGACTGGTCGCAGCCCGGTGTGCGCGAGCATGTCGGCGGGGCCATGGAAATGTGGGTTCGCGACTACGGTATCGACGGCTATCGCGCCGACGTCGCCGGGTACGTCCCGCTCGATTTCTGGGAAGCGATGCGGGCGCGGCTCGATGCCATCCGCCCGGTCTTCATGCTCGGCGAGGTCCAGCAGACCGCCTTCCACTTAGCCGCCTTCGATGCGACCTATGGCTGGGACTGGCACGTCACCAGCAAGAAGGTCGCACATGGCGAAGGCGATGCGACCAGCTTCTACGGCTACTATGCCGAGAATGAGAGCCTGTGGCCGCGCGAGGCGATGCGGCTGACCTATATCGAGAACCACGACAGCAACGCCTGGGAAGGCACGATGCGGGAGAATTACGGTCCGGCGCTTGAGGCGATGACCGTACTGTCCTTCACTGGCCAGGGCCTGCCATTGGTCCATAACGGCATGGAAGCCTGCAATGCCAAGCGGCTGGAGTTCTTCGAGAAGGACCCGATCGATTGGGATCAGGGGCAGCAATGCGACTATGGCGCGCTGCTCAAGGACCTGATCGCCTTCCGCAAGGCCAATCCGGTGCTCGATAACGGGCAATGGGGTGGGGTGATGCAGAAGGTCGATACGGACAAGCCGCAGCAGGTCTTCGCCTGGGCGCGGCAAGATGACGGCAACAAGGTGCTCGCCTTCTTCAATTTATCCGGCGCCCCGGTGACCTTCTCGATCACCAGCAAGCTGGCCAACGGGACCTACCGCGAGTTCCGCGGCGCGGAGGGGGTCAAGATGGCCGCGGGCGACAGCATGACCCTGGCACCCTGGGGCTACCGCCTGCTCGCGACGGATCCTGCCGCAGGCCAGCGGTAATTGGGGTCGACGAAGGCGACAAAGGCGACTCGGTGTCGCCTTTGCGCTATTAATATAAGACTTTGGGAATAAATAGAAAATTTTCCCTGTTTCGGGTAAAGGCGACACTTGGCCCGATTTATGGGGGGTGTTGCGCGGGCCGACTATGGGGAACAGCGCATGCCGCCATATCCCCAGGTCGGCCCCGTAGGAAAGGCCTATCCGACGAAGCCGTCGATACGCTCGATGATGACCGCCGGAGCCATGCCGCCCGCAGCGCACATGGTGACGAGGCCGTAGCGCCCGCCCGAACGTTCGAGCTCATCGAGTGCAGTGCCGATCAGGATCGAGCCTGTGGCACCGATCGGGTGGCCAAGAGCCATGGCACCGCCGTTGATATTCACTTTCTCGCGGTCGAGATCGAGGTCGCGGATGAACTTCTCAGCGACGACCGAGAAGGCCTCGTTGATTTCCCAGACGTCGATGTCGTCCTTGGAGAGACCGGCCTTTTCCAGCACCTTCTTCGCCGCCGGGACCGGGGCGTTGAGCATCAGCGTGGGGCAATCGCCCTGGTTGGCATAGGCGACGATGCGGCCGCGCGGCTTGAGGTCGTGTTCCTTTGCGTAGTCTTCCGATGTGATGAGCAGGGCCGCAGCCCCATCGACCACGCCCGAACTGTTGCCCGCATGGTGGAAGTGCTCGATCTTCAAGTCAGGGTACTTGCGGTTGATCTGCTTGCGGAAGGTGGTGCCGCCGATGTCGAAATCGGCCAGCTTGGCGAAGCTGGGATTGAGCGCGGCTAGGCCTTCGGCGGTGGTTTCGGGGCGCGGAAATTCCTCGCGATCGAGCGCGACCGAGCCATCTTCATTGTACACCGGCACAACCGACTTCTTGAAGCGACCTTCCTTGATCGCCCGGTCGGCGCGCTGCTGGCTGACCAGCGCAAGCGCATCGAGGTCTTCGCGACTGATCCCTTCCATCGAGGCGATGGCATCGCCGCATATGCCCTGATGGCTTTGCGGGTGCAGCACGTCGAGCGCCTCGTTACCGGCGCCCATCATCCGTGGCGGAAGGCCGGCATTGGCCTGTTCGGCAGCATAGGCCGTCGTGTAGCTCATCATCTCGGTGCCGCCGGCGATGACGCAGTCTTCCATTCCGCTCATCACCGTGGCCGCAGCGAGGTTCACCGAGGTAATGCCGCCACCGCAAAAGCGGTCGAGCGTCGTGCCGCTGGCGCTGATGTCGTAGCCCGCCGACAGCGCAGCCATGCGGCCCAGATCGCCGCCCTGCTTGCCGTTCTGGCTGCTGGTCGACCAGATGATGTCGTCGACCGTCTTCGTGTCGAGATGGTTGCGCTCCTTGAGCGCACTGAGGACGGTGGCGGCGAGGTGCTGCGGGTGCAGGTGCGACAGTGCGCCCTTGCCCGGCTTGCCGATTCCGCGCGGGGTGCGGACAGCATCGATGATATAGGCTTCGGCCATGGTCCTGGTCTCCTCTCGACTTGTCGTTTTGTGCGGCGAATGCCGGTTGACGTTTGCGTAAACGTCGCGCAGCAAGGGCGCAAGACAAGTTTCGAATTGAAATGGGAGAGAGCAGCTATGTCCGAGGAAGTCCTGACGAGCGAAGAGGACGGCATCCTCGTCGTCACCATCAACCGCCCGGAGGCGAAAAACGCGATGACCAAGGCTGCGGCCGAAGGCATCGCGGCGGCCATGGACCGGCTCGACAGTGACGACAACCTTCGCGTCGGCATCCTTACCGGTGCGGGTGGGACGTTCTGTTCGGGCATGGACCTCAAGGGCTTCCTGCGCGGTGAGTCGCCCAGTATCGAAGGTCGCGGTTTCGGCGGCATCGTGCAGAAGCCGCCGGTCAAGCCGCTGATCGCCGCGGTCGAGGGCTATGCGCTCGCGGGCGGGCTCGAACTGATGATCGCCTGCGACCTGGTCGTCGCCCATTCGGGTGCCAAGTTCGGGATTCCCGAGGCCAAGCGCGGACTCGTCGCCGCGGCTGGCGGCGTCATGATGCTGCCTGACCAGATCCCCGAACGCGTGGCCATGGAGCTCGCGCTGACGGGCGATTTCATTTCGGCGGCACGCGCCTACGAACTCGGCCTGATCAACCGCGTCACCGACGGTTCGGCGCTGGACGGGGCAAAGGAACTTGCCGCGGCGATCGTTGCCAACGGTCCGCTCGCGGTGAGGATCTCCAAGCAGATCATCAAGGAATCGCGTGGTTGGCCAATGGATGAACGGTATACGCGTCAAGCCCAGCTGATTGCGCCGGTCTTCACCAGCGCGGATGCGCGCGAAGGCTCGCTCGCCTTTGCCGAAAAGCGCAAGCCCAACTGGACCGGCAAGTAACCAAGACACAACGAAAAGATACCCGAGAGGACCCTAGAGATGCCCGCAATCGACGTACCCCAGCCCGAATTCATGAACGACGAGGAGATCTCCATCTTCGCGGATGCGGTCGGCAAGTTTTACCAGCAACATGCGCCGGAGAAGCGCGTGCTCGAATGGCGCAAGAACGGCCAGGTCGAACGTGATTTCTGGCGTGAGGCAGGTCAGGCTGGCCTGCTTGGGGTTTCAGTGCCGGTCGAATACGGCGGCCATGGCGGCGATTTCCGCCATGACATGGTGGTGATCGACCAGCAGGCGAAGCACGGGGTCGAAGGCTTCGCCGCTTCGCTGCACAACACGAT
Organism: Erythrobacter mangrovi; assembly: GCF_013260645.1. Lineage (NCBI taxonomy): Bacteria > Pseudomonadati > Pseudomonadota > Alphaproteobacteria > Sphingomonadales > Erythrobacteraceae > Erythrobacter > Erythrobacter mangrovi. The sequence goes on from NZ_CP053921.1 coordinate 2,890,769, forward strand.
CATCCTTCCCTACCTCGTCCGGCACGGTACCGAAGAGCAGAAGAAGAAGTATCTGCCCAAGCTGGTTACCGGCGAGCTGGTCAGCGCTATCGCCATGACGGAACCGGGCGTGGGCTCCGACTTGCAGAGCATCACCACCACCGCGATCAAGGACGGCAATGGCTACCGCATCAACGGAGCCAAGACCTATATCTCGAACGGCCAGACGGCGGACTTCATCATTGTCGTCGCCAAGACCGACCCGAACGAGCGCGCCAAGGGCATTTCGCTGATGTTGCTCGAGACCGAAGGGGCCGAGGGATTCCAGCGCGGCAAGAAGCTCGACAAGATCGGGCTCGATGCGTCTGACACTTCAGAGCTGTTTTTCGATGATGTTTTCGTCCCGGCCGAGAACGTGCTGGGCGGCGTCGAAGGCAAGGGCTTCTACCAGCTCATGGGCGAACTGCCGCAGGAACGCCTGATCATTGCCATGGGCGCAGCCACGGGTATCGAAAAGGCGCTCGAGACCACGCTCGAGTACGTGAAGAGCCGCAAGGCCTTCGGGCAGACGATCTGGGACTTCCAGAACACCCAATTCGTCCTCGCCGATCTCAAGGCACGCGGGACGGCGGCGCGGATATTCGTCAATGACTGTATCGCTCGACACCTTAAGGGCGAGCTCGATGTCGCGACCGCCTGCATGGCCAAGTACTGGGTTACCGAATTGCAGGGCGAAGTTGTCGACAAGTGCCTGCAGTTCCACGGCGGCGCTGGCTTCATCAACGACTACCCGATTGCGCGGATGTATCGCGACAGCCGCATCACTCGCATTTTCGGCGGCTCGAACGAGGTCATGAAGATGGTGATCGCTCGCTCGATGTAACTGCAATCTTGCGGGGAATAGGCGGGGCCCGCGCTTTAACCGGCGCGGGCCCCGCGTTACGTCCGAGCCCGGAGTCGCGCCGGGGAGAGCAATGATAGGCCTGCAGCACCGCTTGCCGGAAACACGCCAGGGCTGGATCGTGGCGGGGTTCCTCGGGCTTGCACTCGTCTTCGGCGGAGGCGGGTCGCCAAGTGCGGCGGCCGAGATCATCGTCCAGCTCGCCTTTGTCGCCGGCGTCGTCGCATGGGTTTGGTGGCCGGACAGGCAGGCGCTGGTGCCGCCGAATGGTGCCCTGCTTGTCCTGGCAGGGTTGCTCCTCGGCCCGCCGGTGCTCCAACTTGTCCCCCTACCTCCCGCCATCTGGCAGGCACTGCCCGGACGCGAGCTGCTGGCTGCGGCCTTCGCCTCGGTGGAAGGCGCAGCGGATCGCTGGTGGCCGCTTTCCGTCGCGCCGTACAACACGCTGGCGGCCTTGCTTGCGCTCGTGCCCGTTGTCGGCGCCTTGCTGGCATCGGGCATGCTTGCGCCGCGCGACCGGCGTTTCCTCTTGCTCGTCATCAGCCTCGTTTCGCTAGCCGGCGCTGCTTTGGGGGCGCTGCAAATGGCCGGCGGAGGGCACCGATTCCGGCTCTACGAGATTAGTCACGATCTGTGGCTTACGGCCTTTCATGCCAGCCGCAATTCGGCTGCGGACGCGCTGCTGATTGGAATGCTGGCGCTTACCGCCTGGTTCGCGTCCGGATCACGGCGGAGGCCATTGCTGCCAAGCGACCTTGGGTTGCTGGCCCTGTGCCAGACGTTCCTCTTCGTTGCCTTGGTCCTGACCGGATCGCGCGCTGGGATTGCCCTGTTCGTACCGGTCTTGCTGTTCCAGTTTGCCATGCTCCGCACGGCCGGGATCGCCCGCGGTCTGTCGAACGGAATGGCGAGCGCAGCAAGCTTGTTCGGTCTGGTAGTTCTCGGTGCGACGCTGTTTTCGCACAATTCGCGCGTGGCCGAAGTGCTGGCCAGGTTCGACGCGACCCGCGATTCGCGGATCGATATGTGGCAGGATACCTGGACCGCCATTTCCACATATTGGCCGGTAGGCAGTGGGATCGGGACATTCACCCGGACTTTCCTGCCGGTCGAACGCCTGCCGATGATCGACGACCAGTTCCCTAATCGCGCGCACAACGATTTCCTCGAATTCTTGCTCGAAGCAGGACTGCTTGCTCCCCTTGTCCTGACCATCGGCTTCGTCGTGTTCGCCTATCTTGCGCGCAAGGCCTGGCAGGTGATGCCGCAGGAACGGCCGGTCACCTTGTTCAGTGTCGGTACTTTCGTGGTGATAGCGCTCCATAGCCTCGTTGATTATCCGCTGCGGAACATGGCATTGGCGGTGGTAGCAGGGGTCGCGGCCGGGCTCCTTGGGGCAATAGCTCGGGAAGGCCGGGAAGGGCGCGAAACGAACGCGACATGACGGTGCATCGGGGACGCATTACCGCCGGACGGCGCTTGGCATTTTCCGTGGTGCTTGCGCCGGTATGCCTGGGTCTTGCCGCTTGCCAGCCGGGGACCGATTCAATCGTGCCTGCGGGTGACGCCGGCTATGCTGCGATTGCCCTTCCCCAGGGCGACGGGATGCCCGAACGATACCTCCTCCAGCCGGGCGATGTGGTTTCGGTTCAGGTTTACGGGGAACAGGAATTGAGCGTTGCGGAAGTCTCGCTCGACAATGCGGGTATGCTCAACCTGCCGTTGATCGGGGGAGTGAGGGCGAGCGGCCTGACCGCCGATGAACTCTCGGAATCGATCGAGGCGGTCTATGCCGCGGAATATGTCCGCGACCCGCGTGTCGCGGTGCTGGTCAAGAAGACCCAGCTTCGCACCATTGCGGTGGAAGGGGAAGTCGCGCTTCCCGGCGTCTACCCCTACGCCGAAGGCCAGACCCTGCTGACCGCACTGGCCTTGGCGCGCAGCACAACCGAAAAGGCCAAGCTCGACGAAGTCATGATCTTTCGGACGATCGATGACCAACGAATGGCAGGTCGGTTCGATATTCGTGCAATCAGGGGCGGGCGCATGCCCGATGTGACCTTGTTGCCCGGTGACATAGTCGTGGTGGGTTTCTCTGGCTCGCGCGGTGCATTCCTCGATGCGCTCCGGGCGATCCCCGCCATCGGCATCTTCCGGCCCTGGCCATGAACATGGAACCGCCGCTCCAGCCCGTGACTCCGGCATCGCGCTATCAGGCGGCCTATCTGGCTGCGGGCGAAAACCCGATCAGTGCGAATCTGCGGCATGCCTTCTCGGCCCTGCGACGCCATTTGTGGATGGCGATCGCCATCGTCGGGGCTGCCGTGCTGCTGGCGCTCATTTCGACCCTGCTCGATACGCCGCGCTATACGGCCGAGACGAGCGTTCAGATCAATGACCAGAGTGACGAAGTGCTGGGCAGCGACTTCGAGGCGGGCAACGTTACCCCGCCATCGGATTGGGATATCGATCGCTTCCTCAACACGCAGCTGGACATTCTGCGCAGCCGTGGACTGGCGGAGCGGGTAGCCGACCGGCTCGAGCTGGCGGGTAGCGAGACGTTCTTCAGCGCGATGGAGGTGGCGCCTACGGCCCTGACCGGCGACCAGGCGAAGGATCGGAGCCTTGCGGTCAGCTTGTTGCGGGGCAATCTCGAAATCGACCTGCCCCGCGCAACGCGCGTGGCGACGATCTCGTTCACCAGCACCGATCCGGCGACATCGGCTTCGATTGCCAATGCCTTCGCCGAGGAATTCATCCAGGCCAACCTGCAGCGCCGCTACGACAGCACGTCCTATGCGCGCGATTTCGTTGCCGATCAGCTTGAAGAAGCGCGGATCTCGCTTGAGGATTCGGAACGGGAACTCAACGAATATGCCAAGGGCGTAGGGCTGATCCGAACGCGCGATGCCCTCTCGCCCGATGGCCGCGATGTGATTGCGGGTACGGTCACGACGTCCAGCCTCGTCCAGCTCAACGGCGCGGCGATCCAGGCACGTGCTGCCCGGATCGAGGCGCAGGCACGCTGGGAAGCGATCCAGGGCACACCCCTGCTGGCGTCGCAGCCCGTCCTCGGCAATCCCACCGTGCAGATCCTGATGACCCGGCGGGCCGAATTGCAGGCGGAATTGCAGTCCGCACGCGACCGCTATCTGCCCAATCATCCGGCGATCAGTCGGCTTGAAGAGGATCTGGCGGCGGTCACGCGCCAGTTGGAGGGCACGGCGTCGCAGGTTCGCGAATCGATCCGCGCCGAATTTCGCGCGGCGCAGAACGCCCAGGCGCAGCTCGACAGCCAGGTCAGCAATGCGCGCGGCGCGAGCCTTGCCGAGCAGGACCAATCGGTGCGGTACAATGTGCTGGCGCGTCAGGCCGACACCGCCCGTTCTATCTATGACGGATTGCTGCAGCGCTATCGCGAGCTCAACGCTTCTGCCGGTATCGCATCGAGCAATATCGCCATCATTGACCGGGCCGAGGCACCCAGCGTTCCTTCCTCCCCCAATGTTCCTCGCAACATCGCCCTCGGCATGTTCGTCGGCCTGGCGCTGGCCGGCATGGCGGTGTTCCTGCGTGACCAGCTCGACGACGTCATCCACACGCCGGAGGATGTCGAGGACAAGCTCGACCTCGCGCTCCTGGGCGTGGTCCCGCGGGCCGACGACGGTTCGCCGATCGCCGCACTCGAGAATCCGAAATCGCCGATCGCCGAAGCCTACAATTCGCTCCGCGGTGCGCTCCTCTATTCGACGCCCAAGGGCCTGCCACGCATCATCGTGGTGACCAGCGCGCAGGCGCATGAAGGTAAGTCGACGACCAGTTTCGCCATTGCGTTGGGGTTTGCCAGGATCGGCATGAAGCCACTGCTGATCGACGCCGACCTGCGACGCCCGGCGCTCGACAAACTTTTCGGCCTGCGGGCGGAACGCGGCCTGACCGATCTTCTGGTTTCGCAGGACGATCCATCGACCGCGATCATGCATATCGACACCGCGGGTATCGACCTGCTGCCGACCGGGCCCTTGCCGCCCAGCCCGTCGGAACTCCTGTCCTCGCCACGCATGGCGCAACTCCTCGAAAGCTTTGCAGAGAGCCATGATGTGGTGATCCTCGATAGCCCGCCTGTCCTGGGTCTCGCGGACGCGCCGATGCTGGCAGCTATTGCGGATGGGACCGTTTTCGTGGTCGAGGCCGAACGTGGGCGAAGCGGCGCACTCAAGGCCGCGCTGAGGCGGTTGCGCTCGATGAAACCCGTCATGCTCGGCGCAGTGCTGGCGAAATTCGATCCGACGAAGTCTGGCAACCGCTATTCGGCCTACTACGGCTACGATTACTACCAATACGCCTCGGGCGAACGGCACAGCGAGGCATGAGGCCCAGACGCGTGCAAATCGGCGCGGGCCTTGGGATCGCGCTGTTTTGCTTTCTGGTGCTGACCTCGGGCTTCGATCGGATGAGCGAGACCCGCGAAGCCTTTGAACGATTCGTGCCGGAGTCCATGCAGGTCGGGGCAGCGAAGCGTCGGTCGGCGACCGCGCTCAGTGAAGAAGACTACACCGCAGCGGCCGAACTGGCCCGCGCAGCAGTCTTGCGCGATCCGCTCGACGCGCGCGGGTTGGCGTTCTTCGCCAGCGCGCGGCTCCTGGCTGGTGACGGCGGGGACGCCGATCGTGCCTTTGGGGTGGCGCGCCAGCTTGGCCGGAGGGAGCCCCTCACACAGGTATACTTCCTGTCGCAGAGCCTGGATCGCGGCGATTTCGAGCAAGCCGCGGTGGAACTCGACGCGCTGCTCCGTTCTGGGCGTCGCGATGCGGCGGTCGCACAGACCTATTTCTCGCTGCTCGAACAGAGCGACGCCGGACGGCGAGCCCTGGGCGAGCGGCTGGCGCAGAATCCCCGCTGGTCGGATGTCTACCTGCGCGCCCAGGGAACGAGCGCGGCGACTTTGCGGGCGCGCGGCAGCTTTCTTGCCAGGGCGGATAATGGGGTGAGCAAACTTGGTTGCGAGGCGACGCTGCCGATGATCCGCGAGCTGGCGAAGCGGAACTTCCGACGCGAGGCGGAAGGCCTTGCCGCGCGCCATTGCGATCGTGTCGCGCGCGGTAGCATCGTGGCCGATCCGCAATTCCTGCTGTTCGGCGACGAGGAAGCCGGAGCGCTCGGCTGGCGCCGGTTCAACACCGGCGACGTGCGGGTGACGAGACTTTCGGGCGAACGCGCCCGGATCGAGCTGGAGAACCGGGCAAGCGTAAGTCGCCGGGTGCTCGCGCAACCGATCGCCGTGGTCCCAGGGCGCTACCGGATCGCCGCCAAGGTAGATGGTCCGGGAGGCGAGCGCCTGATGGCCGGGATTGCCTGCGGCAGGCCTGAACGCCCCCGCGCGGCGCGCGATCGGATCGATGGGGAAGGCCTGCTGCTCGATGCGCCCGCCTGCGATAACCAGCTGCTCAGCCTATGGCTCAGGCCGGGAGCAGGCCGGGTCGTGATCGACAGTGTCACACTCGCTCCTGCTGATCGATGAGCAATTCAGAGTAGATCTCTTCCCAATGCCGGGCGATGGCGGCCTGACCGAACGGGCCCACCGCCAATTGCTGCGCGGCCTTGGACATTTCCAGCCACTCATTCTCGTTGCGGGAGAAAGCATCGCGGAAGGCCGAGGCGATGGCCTGCGGATCAGTGCCACTGTCGATCGCGGCACCGGCGGCAAAGCCTTCGGGCAAGCCGCAGGCTTCAGACATGATTGTTGGAACACCGGCCGCCCATGCCTCGAGGATCACCATGGGGAGGCCTTCGCTCAGCGAGGGAAGGACGAGGAAGCGGGACACATCCAGCAGAGCCGCCTTCTGCGATCCGAAGGCAGCGCCCACGAAGTGTACCGAGGGTCCGCAGTCCGCCAGCGTTGCCTCCAGCGCTTCGATGCCCTCGTTTTCGCCCCATCCGGCAATGGTCAGCGTGGCATCGGTCGGCAGGTCGGGTAAGGCGGCGAGCCAACCGTCAACCAATGCGAGGATGTTCTTCTTCTCGTGAATGCGGCCCAGGTAGAGCGCGGCAGGGCCGGGCATGCGAGTGGGTCGCGGGCCGGGTGGGGGCGCGGCATTGGGGATCACGGCGATCCGCTGCGAGCCGGTTTCCCGTTCAATGTCACTGGCTTCTGCCTCGGTAAGCGCATGAAAAGCCGTTGCGCGTTTCCACATCGTCTTTTCCCAGCCGACCCGCGCCAGCTCCTTCTTCCAGGCGTTGCGGCGCGTGATCCACGGGTCCAGCATGCCGTGCGGACTGACGATCAGCGGCCTGCCCGTGCGGCGCGCCCAGCCGCAGGCTGCACGGCTGGGGAACTGCCAGATTCCGTGGAGATGGAGCAGGTCGAGCTGCGCTTCGTGTAAGCGCCGCGGAAGATCGGGGGAATAGGCCAGCTGGCTTGGGCCAGAGCCGCTCGAAAGGTGGATTTCCGCATCCGCCAGTCGCCAGACATCCAGCCCGTGCTGCTCGTCGGCCAAGGCCACAACGACCGGCACCGCGCCGAGGCTGCGCAGCAAGGCCACGTTGTTCACGATGGCCTCGAACACCCCCCCATTGGCTCGGCTGGCTCGGGCGGAGAGTAGCCCGATCCGCTTTCCTGCGATCGGGCTCAGCATGGTCAGGCCTGGACGACCTTCTGCTCGATCGCGCCGAAGATCGAATGGTGGTGCGCATCCTTCATTTCGATCCGCACGACGTCGCCGGGCTGCATGAATGGCGTGCTCGGCTTGCCGTTGGCGATCGTCTCGATCATGCGAATTTCGGCGATGCAGCTATACCCAAGGCCGCCTTCGGCAACGGGCTTGCCTGGATCGCCCTCGGGGCCCTGGTTCGATACCGTGCCCGACCCGATGATCGTACCCGCGCACAGGCGCCGGGTCTTGGCCGCGTGGGCGACAAGCTGGGCAAGGTTGAACGTCGCGTCGACACCGGCATTGGCGCGGCCAAAGGCTTCGCCATTGAGGTCGACCATCAGCGGCAGGTGAACGAGATTGTCGCGCCACTCGTCACCCAATTCGTCGGGCGTCACCGCGACCGGGCTGAAGGCGCTGGCAGGCTTCGACTGGAAGAAGCCGAAGCCCTTGGCCAGTTCGTCGGGGATCAACCCGCGCAGGGACACGTCGTTGACCAGCATGACGAGCTTGATGTGGCCAGCGGCATCCTCGGCGGAGACGCCCATCGGTACGTCGTCGGTGATCACCGCGACCTCGCCCTCCATGTCGCAGCCCCAGGCGACATCGCCCAAAGGAATGTCCGCGCGCGGCGCCAGGAAAGCGTCGCTGCCCCCCTGATACATCAGGGGGTCGTGGTAGAAGCTCTCCGGCACGGTCGAGCCACGCGCCTTTCGCACCAGTTCGACGTGGTTGATATAGGCCGAGCCGTCGGCCCATTGGTAGGCGCGCGGCAGCGGGCTAAGCGCTTCGCGTTCGTGGAAGCGCTCGCACGGGACCGCCTGATGCTCGACGTCGCGATAGAGCGCTTCGAGCTGCGGCGCGACGCGGTCCCAGTTGTCGAGCGCATATTGCAGCGTTGGCGCGATGTAGCCGGCTGCGCAGCAGCGCGTCAGGTCGCGCGAAACGACCACGAGCTTGCCGTCGCGGCTTCCATCATTGAGCGTGGCGAGTTTCATGGCGGTTATTCTCCTGCGGGCCCCTTGTAGTCGGGGCTGTCAATCTGGTTGTCGGGATAGGCGCGTTGAAACTCTGCGCGTGCAAGGCAGGCAGCCTCGATCCGGGTGATGTGCGGATGCTCCGAAAAATCGAAATCGAAGCGGCGGGCGTTGTAGACCTGCGGCAAGAGGACGACTTCGAACAGGCCGGGCGCATCGAAGAGGAATTCGCCCGTGCCCAGCTGGGCAAGCCGCGCCTCGACAGGATCGAAGGTTCGCTTGAGCCAGTGGCGATACCAGGTGTCGATCTCGTCCTTCGAATGACCCAACGGATCGGCAAGGTACTTGAGCACCGGGAGATTGTTCACCGCATGCGTTTCCGTAGCGATGGCATAGGCCAGCTCCCGCACGGTGAAGCGGTCCTCGATGGCCGTGGGCAACAGCGGCGGTTCGGGATAGGCTTCTTCGAGCCATTCGATCTGCGCCATCGACTGGGCCCGGTCCCTGCCATCGGCTTCCAGCATCGGCACCGAACCGAAAGGATTGCGGCTGGTATAGGCGGTGTCTTTCTGCTCCGAGGTGACGAGGTTCACCGGGACATAGTCATAATCCAACCCCTTGAGGTTGAGCGCAATGCGCAACCTGTAGCTGGTCGAACTGCGGAAATAGCCGAGCAGCCGCATCATTCCGCACTCACTCCCCGTGTAGGACGATTATAGGATCTCCCGGCGACATCCCTGCTGGACGGAACACATGGAACACGGTCCTGGCGATAAGAACCGCCAGCGCCCCAGCTTCGTGCAATTGTGCTTGCCGCAGGCATGATGGGGAGGCCGGACATCGCGCTACGGTGCCATGCCGGCACGGGGTAGGACAGGTTCGACGACACCACCTGCATCAGAAAGCGGCGATCCCCGTGATGGCCCTGCCGAGGATCAAGGCATGAACGTCATGCGTGCCCTCATAGGTGTTGACCGTCTCGAGGTTCACCATGTGGCGAATGACCTGATATTCCTCCGAGATGCCGTTGCCACCATGCATGTCACGCGCCTTGCGTGCGATATCGAGCGCCTTGCCGACATTGTTGCGCTTGACGATCGAGATCATTTCGGGAGCGAACTTGCCTTCGTCCATCAGGCGACCGACGCGTAGCGATGACTGGAGGCCGAGCGAAATCTCGGTCATCATGTCGGCCAGCTTGAGCTGGTACAGCTGCTTCGAAGCGAGCGGCACGCCGAACTGGTAACGGTCGAGGCCGTACTGGCGTGCGGCATGCATGCAGAATTCAGCCGCGCCCATCGCGCCCCAGCTGATGCCGTAGCGCGCCCGGTTGAGGCAACCGAAGGGACCCTTGAGGCCCTGCACTTCGGGAAGCAGCGCATCGGCGCCAACCTTGACCTCGTCCATCACGATCATGCCGGTGGTCGAGGCGCGCAGCGACAACTTGCCTTCGATCTTGGGCGCCGACAGCCCCTTCATGCCCTTTTCCAGCACGAAGCCACGAATGCCGCCACCATGCGCCTCGCTCTTCGCCCAAACGACGAAGACGTCGGCGAAGGGGGCGTTGGAGATCCAGGTCTTGGATCCCGAGATAACGTAGCCGTCGCCGTCCTTCTTCGCGACGGTCTTCATGCCTGCGGGGTCGGAGCCGGCGTCGGGTTCGGTCAGGCCGAAGCAGCCGATCAGCTTGCCGCTGGCAAGGCCGGGCAGATACTTCTGCCGTTGTTCTTCCGAACCGTATTCGTAGATCGGAAACATCACGAGGCTCGACTGGACCGAGGCCATCGAGCGATAGCCCGAGTCGACCCGCTCGATCTCGCGTGCGATCAGGCCGTAGGCGACATAGCTCGCGCCCGCGCCGCCGTATTCGGGCGGGATCGTGGCACCCAGCAGCCCGGCCTCGCCCATCATCGGGAACAGTTCGGGGTCGTCGATTTCCTTGGAAAATCCTTCGATCACGCGCGGTTGCAACTCGCCCTGCGCGAAGGCGTTTGCGGCGTCGCGGATCATCCGTTCTTCTTCGGTCAACTGCTCGTCGAGGTTGAACGGGTCTTCCCAGCCAAAAGGCACCATGCCGGCCATGTGGTCTCCTCTGCTACCGGCTGCGCACTGGCAGGCTTGCGCCCGCTCTGCAAGGGGGCGTCAGGCGGGCTCTGCCTCGCCCGGAACCAACAGTGTGTAGCGGCTTTCGTCGCACAGGCCAGTGACCCACTCGGGCCCTACCTTCAGCCAGGCGTGGAAGCGCGGCTTGCCATCGGCATCGCGTTCGGCGCCGAGGAACAGCGAGGAGGCGATGCCGCGCCGCTCCAGCATCCGACGCGCTGCAAGCGCCTGCGGCAGGCAGTTCGGATCGGTCGGGAGATTGCGCGTGGCACGGAGCACTGCCAGCCTCACGCGGCGTACCGGCGCGATCGCATCTGGGTCGAGCGCCACCAGGTCCCCGCCTGCCGCAATCGGCCCGAAGCTCGAACGCCATTTACGTGGAGGCACCAGGCGAACGCGCAGCTGCGCCACCGCCAGATCGAACAGGGCTTCAAAGGTTGCCCAGCGATCGGCGCCGTCGAGAGCGAGAAAACTTGCCAGCTTGCCCATGCGCGAAGGCTATCACCTTTGCGCCCCGGGCACGATAGTTCGATTCAGGACTGTTGCAGCGCCTGCTGGACCCTGGCGATCACTTCCGCTGGAGGGCAGGGTTTGGAAAGCGCCTGTGCGTGGGGGAAGCGATGGGTCACCTCGGCGGGAGTGAGCTGGCCGGAATGGAAGATGACCGGGACTTCCTCTGCCATCATCTGCTCTGCCAGCGGATAGACGATCCCGTCGCCAAGCTGAACGTCGAGGATCGCGACGTCGGGCCGATTCTTCTGATAGGCAAGCATGGCCGAGGACACGCTCTCATAGGGCCCTTCGACCTCAAAGCCCGCTTCGGTGATGGTTTGGCACAGGTCCTCACCGATGATCAGCTCGTCTTCGGCAACGAGTACGCGTATCGAATGGCTCATCCGGCAGTCTCCAAGAAGTTGCCGACCCCGGGAACCAACCCCGCTCAGCGCGATTGGTTCCTGCGCTAATCGAGACGTCCGTATTTGTTTGCGAAGCCGCTTTGATCGCCGGCGGCGAGGAGCTTTGCCTGACCGACCCAATCGTCGCGCCGGATGCGTCCCTGGAAGCGGCCGAGCTGCGCATCGATGCGGTCGATTTCGCCATCGTCCCACGCTGCGACCTGCGCGAAGCTGGTCACGCCGAGCTCGCCAAGCAGGGCAGCCAGCTTGGGTCCCAATCCCTTGATCCGCGTGAGATCGTCGCCGCTGGGCGGTGCAGCCGTGACTGGCTTCGGTTCCTGTTTCGCGGCAGGTGCACTGTCGATCAGCGCCTTGTTCCGCTCGGCGGGCGATGCGCCTTCATCCAGCACGTCCTTGACCGTGCCGGTCACGCGCGTGCGGCGCGAAGCCTTGAACACGTACCACGCAATTACCAGGCCCAGCGCCAGTGCGATCACCACCGCGGGCCAATAGGTCTGGAGCAATTCCGTCATTCGCTATCCTCTTGTGTCGTCGTGGCGTCACGGGCCCACAGAGCCCAGCCGATCGCGATTCCCGCGCCATAGGCAGCCAGCAAGGTCACCACCAGTTCGAACCACACCGGCATCTCAGCGCGCTCCCGGCGTGTCGACGGGGGTGGGAACGGGAGGTTCGGTGCGGATCACGGCGAATTCGATACGGCGGTTGGCGGGGTCATCGGGGGTGAGCCCTTCCACAGGCTTGGCCGATCCGACGCCGCGTGCACGCAACCCGTCGCGCGGGATGCCGCGCCGGACCAGCGCCTCGCGCACCGCACGCGCGCGTTGCATGCTCAACGCGATATTCCCCGGTTCGGCACCCGAACTATCGGTGTGGCCCGTTATCGAGATGATCGCGCCAAGGCAGGGGCGCAACGAGGCTGCGACTTCGTCGAGCAGCAGCTGGCTGGCCGGAAGCATCCGGCTCGATCCCTCTTCGAAACGGATCGAGCGGCTTCGCAGGAGTCCGTCGACATCGTCCTGGCAATGGAGCGGTTCGTAGTGGGATTCGGTGTTCGCTGCGCGCACTGTGCCGTCGCTCCAGAATACCCCGCCGACGCCGTCCACCGCTGCCACTGCTTTTGCCACGCGCGCGCGGGTCTCCAGGGAAAGCCTACCTCCACCGATCAGCAGCGGGTGGCGCGACGGCGCACCCTCAGACGTAGTGAAGCGTGCGGTGACTCCGCGCCCCCCGGCCTTGGCAATGGCGGCCTGCGCCTCGTCATCCATGGGCGCAATGAATCCAGCAGCGGTGGACAGCGCAAGCGCATAGCCCGAGGCTGCAACCAGCACGGCACCGGCAAGGATGGCAAGGGCGGGGCGGATCCGCATGCTGCGGCTCTTAGCCGCGCGGCGCCCCGCCTGCCAAGCGCGCTAGTCGAGCGATCCGGCGGTCTTCACCAGTTGCACGAACTCCTGACGCCAGAAGTCGCGCGGATTGCCGGCCAGGCTGGCGATCTGGCCGTAGTCGAAACTGGCCAGCATCGGGTCGCCGCGCAGCTTCTGCCCAAAGGCCGCGACCGCACTGGCAAATGCGAAGTCGCCGCCCGGGATAGCATTGGTGCGCAGGGCACTGGCGGGCAGGGTGTAGGTGATCAGCGAAGACTTATCGCCATCGGGCAGCTTGTAACGCAGCTTGATGTAGGCCGCCTCCGCCGCGAGATCGAGCGCGCGGCTGTCGGGCTTGTCTTCATAGCGACGCTGGCTGATCCACCCCTTGGCACCGGCGGGCACGACTTCGTAAATCGCAGTGACCTGGTGCCCGGCGCCGATGTCGCCCGCGTCGACCGCGTCATTGTCGAAATCCTCTTCACGCAGCGCGCGGTTCTCGTAACCGACCAGGCGATACTGGCTGACTACTGCGGGATTGAACTCGACCTGGATCTTCACATCCTTGGCGATGGTGAAAAGGGTGGCGCCCATCTCGTCGCCGAGCACCTTGCGGGCCTCCAGCGCGCTGTCGATGTAGGCATAGTTGCCGTTCCCGTGATCGGCGACCTGTTCCATCATCGCGTCGTTGAGATTGCCGCGCCCGAAGCCGAGCACGGTCAGCGTGGTGCCGCTGTCGCGCTTCTGCTCGATCAGTTCGATCAGCCTGTCGCGATCGGAAATGCCGACATTGAAATCACCATCGGTGGCCAGGATCACGCGATTGACGCCGCCCTCGACGCGGTTTGCTTCGGCCACGCGATAGGCCAGCTCGATCCCGGCCCCGCCTGCGGTCGATCCGCCGGCCTGAAGGTGGTCGAGTACGTCGCGGATCTTGCGTTCGTCGCTGGTCGGTTCGAGCACCAGTCCGGCTGCGCCCGCGTAGACGACGATCGAGATCTTGTCCTTCGGCGTAAGCTGACCCGCCAGCTGGCGCATGGCAGTCTTGACCAGCGGCAGCTTGTCCGGGCTGGCCATCGAGCCCGAAACATCGAGCAGGAAGACGAGGTTCGCAGGCGGGCGTTCGCGTTTCGGCAAGTCGTAGCCAGCCAGCCCGATACGCACTAGCCGCGTTTCGGGATTCCAGGGCGAAACCGCGACGTCGGTGTTCACCGCAAACGGATGGCTACGTTCCGTGGGCAGGGCATAATCGTAGCGGAAGTAGTTGATGAACTCCTCCGTTCGCACCGAGCCCTTCGGCGGAACCTGGCCTTCGGAGATGAACCGCCGCGCATTGGCATAGGCGCCGGTATCGACATCGACCGAGAAGGTCGAAACCGGCTCGTTGGCGACGACCTTGACCGGCGAAACCTCCTTGCCGTCATACTGGTCGCGATCGGGATAGGTCGGCACGAACACTGGCGGGAAATAGCGATAGGCGTTGTCGGCGCGAGCCGTTGCAGGATCTGTCGGAACCGCCGCCTCCGCTGTGGCCATCGTCATGGGAGCGGCCGATTGGGCCGAGGGCTGGCGGATACGCTGGCCCGTAACGACCACTGCCTGAGTACCGGCGAGCCCGACCGCTGGTGACGGCGGTGGCGGTGGAGGAGGTGCAGCCTCATCATAGGCACCCGCCTTCGCCCCGGTGGCAACAATGTCTTCGCTCTGATTGGATGCACAGCCGGCGATCAGCGCGGCAAGTGCACAAGCGGTGGCGAGCTTGGCAATTCGCATGGCAGTCCTCCCCGATATGTCGGTGTTACATAGTTACATATCGGGGCGGTGAACGCCGACTGAACGCTGTGTGCCGATATCGGAAAAGTCAGACTTCGGCGGATTCGCCCTTGTCGATATTGCGGCGAAACAGCACCCGGTCCTCTGGCCCGAAGCCGCGGGTCCAGATGACCCAGCCATAGACCGCGAGGATCGCCGGGACGCCGAATCCCAGCTCGGCCCATTCGGGTAGCTTGGTGACGAGGAAACCGACCACGACGGCCGGGGCGACCGCATAGACCAGCGCCCAGCGGAAACTGTTTACGGCATGGCCGAGGATGCGCGAAAGCAGCAGCGCCTTGACCAGGCTGGCTGTACCCAAAGCTAGCGCCAGCGCGATCGCCGCGGCGGCGGCCTTGTATGGTTCGCCATATCCGCCGGCAATCATTGCCTTGATCAGCACGACGGTCAGTATGCCCTGCAGCGCGATTGTCCCGATCGAGATCCATAGGTTCCGCACTCGCGCGACATAGATCAGCACGGCTTCCGAAACGACAGCGGTCGCCGCCACAACTTCGGCCACCAACAGAAAGGCCAGCGCCCCGGTCCCGCCCACAAACTCGGGTCCAACGAGGCCCATCACGCCTTCTCCCGGCAGACCGAGAGCGAGCGCGATGCCGGCCTGCATGGCGATGATCCAGAAACCCACCTGTGATACTTGCTTCGCGATAACCTCGTAGTTCTTCGTCTTGAGATTCTTGGTGATGACCGGCCCGAGGATCGGCTCGAAGCTGGTCTTCAGCTTCTGCGGCAGGCTCGCGACCTGCTGCGCGATATAATAGACGCCGACGGCGGTCGGTGCGGCAAACAGGCCGAGGATGAAGATATCCAGCCGACGCGTGCCCCATTCGATCGCATCGGCGGTCGCAAGCGGCAGTGCCCGAGCGGTCATCCGTGCCATTTCGCCCGGGTGCGGGAGCCATTCGCGTGGTGGGCCGTAGCTGCGGAAGAACGACCACAGTCCGGTGGCGAGGCCGGCATAGATCGACGCGAGGTACGATAGCGAAAGCCCCGATTCCATTGTCGCGGGGAACAGCCAGAAGACACCGGCCATGATTGAAATCGTCCACGGCTCGACCACTGCGCGGGCACGCACGGTGGTGGCGATATCGTACTTGTATGCTTGCGCGGCGAGCACGATTTCGGTCAGCGCATAGCCGGGGATGGCGATGACGATCAGCCGGTCGAGCTCGGTAAACTGGCCGCTTGGAAAGAGCGGCGCGGGTACCAGCCACAGCACTGCCGCGGCGGCACCGGCGAATATCAGGGCCAGCAGCATGCCGTCATAGACGAGGTTGGCGGGATGCTTGTCTTCGCCTTCGGCCAGGCGCTGGGCAAGACCGCGCTTCTCCCCCAAGGCGCATACCAGCGCGACCAGTTCCACCACAACCAGGGCCGACGCGAAGCGCCCCAGCGCTTCAGGTCCATAGAGCCGACCGGCGATAAACAGGAAGGGCAAGCGCGCGAGAAGGCGCAGCAGGAAGCCGACGAAATTCTGTCGCCCGCCCTTGGCCAGGGCGGTGAGGTCTTCGTCGGATTGAGTGGAGTTCATCCCGCGCTTTCCTGTTCGGCGCGCAGTGGCCTGGCGAGCAGCGAGGAGACGACATTGCGCGGGTCGCCACCCGCGATCAGGTCGTTGACCGCACCGACGATCGGCATAGCGACGGCGTGGCGCGCGGCGAGTTCGACCAGCACGGGGGCGGTATGCGCGCCCTCGGCAACGGTGTGCCGGTCGACCATCAGGTCTGCGGCGGACTTGCCTTCGCCCAATGCCTTGCCGAGCGAGAAATTGCGGCTCGACGTCGAAGAACAGGTCAGCACGAGATCGCCAAGCCCGCACAGGCCGGCCAGCGTTTCCGCCTTGGCGCCCAGCGCTTCGCCGAAGCGCAGCATTTCGGCATAGCCACGTGCGATCAGGGCTGCACGGGCGTTCTGGCCGAGGCCGAGCCCGTCGACTACCCCGCAAGCGATGGCGAGCACATTCTTGACCGCCCCGCCGATTTCGGCACCGGTCACATCGTCGGAATAATAGGGCCGGAAGGCCGGACGCGCGATCACCGGCTTGAGCCGCTCCCACTGGGCCTCGCCACCGCCGCAGGCCAGTGTGACCGCAGTGGGCAGGCCAACGGCGACCTCATGCGCGAAGGTCGGGCCGGACAGGACCGCAATGGCGCTGCCCGGTGCGGCAGCGCTGGCGACCTCGTTCATCACCCGTCCGCTGCCGGCCTCGATGCCCTTGGAGCACAACACCAGGTCACGTGGATGCGTAGGCATGGCGCCAAGCACGCTGCCCATATGCTGCGCGGGGGTGACCACCAGCAGCACATCGAGCGCTGCCACTTCCGCGAGGTCCCCAGTGGCGCGGATCGTGGGTGCAAGACTTGCTGAGGGCAGGAACAGGCTGTTGATGTGGCTCGTGTTTATCTCGTCGACCAGCTCGGTTTCGCGAGCCCAGATCAACACCTCGCGCCCGTCGCTGGCAAGCATCTGCGCGAGCGCCGTGCCCCAGGCACCGGCCCCGAGTACACCGACACGGCTCATGCCTTGACCCCTGCACCGCGTACCGGATCAGCCTCCGGATCGAGCGGCCAGCGGGGACGGGCCGAAATATCGAGCGGGTCCGATTGACCGAGACGCTCGATCCCCGCCCAGGCGATCATCGCTGCATTGTCGGTACACAGTTTCGGCGGTGGAGCGGCAAAGCGCATGCCGTGATCGGCCGCCACCTGCTCAAGCGCGGCACGGACATTGGCGTTGGCCGCTACACCCCCTGCAACGACCAGCGTATCGACGTCGTCCATCTCGGCCAGCGCAATCCGCAGGCGGTCGACCACGCAATCGATCGCCGCCTGCTGGAAGCTCGCGGCGATGTCAGCGACGGCATAGGCGCCGCTTTCGTGCGCACGGAGGACCGCGCTTTTCAGCCCGGCGAAGGAAAAGTGGGGTTCCCCGCTGCCAACCATGGGGCGCGGCAGGGGCACGGCCTTTGCGTCGCCTTCTCGTGCGGTGCGTTCTACGGCGGGGCCGCCCGGGAAACCCAGGCCCAGGATCTTGGCGGTTTTGTCGAAGGCTTCGCCCAAGGCATCGTCGATCGTGGTTGCGAGGCGCTTGTATTGCCCCACGCCATCGACACGCAGGATTTGGCAGTGTCCACCGGAGACCAGCAAGAGCGCATAGGGGAAGGCGATGCTTGAGTCCGCAAGGCGCGGGCTCAGTGCGTGACCTTCGAGATGGTTGATCGCGATCAGCGGTTTATCGCCGGCCATGGCGAGCGCCTTGGCGCTGACCAGTCCCACCATCACGCCACCGATCAAGCCTGGCCCGGCCGTCGCGGCGATCGCGTCGCAGTCCGCCAGCGTCACGCCAGCGTCATCCAGCACCCCTGCGATTATCGGGGCGAGCCGCTCGGCATGCGCGCGCGCGGCAATTTCCGGCACTACGCCGCCGTAAGGTGCGTGTTCCGCATCCTGCGAGGCGATGCGTTGCGCTACGATCCGGCGATCGGAATCGACCAGCGCAGCAGCGGTTTCGTCGCAGGAACTTTCTATGCCGAGCACGAGAGCCATCCCGCTTCCCCTTAGCGACATGCGCCGCTAGGGCAAGAAAACGCTATGCCGACCTCCCCATTGATCCGCCTCGGAACCCGTCGCTCACCCCTCGCCATGGTACAGGCGCAAGAAGCGCGTGCGCGGCTTTGCGCGGCACATGGCTGGGGCGAATCGCAGGTCGAACTGGTCCCGGTGGTGGCGAGTGGAGACAAGGTGCTCGACCGGCCATTGGCGGAAATCGGCGGCAAGGCGCTGTGGACGCGCGAACTCGACCAGTGGCTGGTCGATGGCCGGATCGACATGGCGGTGCATTCCATGAAGGATGTCGAGACGCTGCGTCCTGTGGCGATTGCGATCGGAGCGATCCTGCCGCGCGCGGACAAGGCCGACCGTCTGCTCGGCGCGGCCTCGCTCGCCGACATACCGCAAGGCGCGAAGGTGGGGACCAGCGCACCGCGCCGGGCCGCGCAATTGCTCAACCTTCGGCCCGATGTCGAAGTGGTCGGGATCCGCGGCAATGTCGCGACGCGCATGGCCAAGCTCGATGCGGGCGAGGCCGATGCGACATTCCTCGCGTCGGCGGGTCTCGATCGCTTGGGAGAGGATGCGGTGGGTGTGCGGCTCGACCCCGAGCTTTGGTTGCCCGCTCCGGCGCAGGCTGCGATCGGGATCGAATGCCGCAGCGACGATACGCGTGTGCTCGACCTGCTCGCCGCCATCGATCACGCGCCGAGCCGCGCGGAAGTAATGGCCGAACGCCGCCTGCTTGAAGGGCTCGGCGGAGGCTGCAGCAGTCCGATTGCCGCGTTGAGCGAGACTTCGGGCGGGGAGATCCATTTGCGAGCGGCGATCTTCAGCGCCGATGGCGCAGTTCGCGTGGTGGACGAGGTCCGCTTCGAAACTGGTGATGACGCGGCGCCGCTTGCGCTGGCCTCGCGCCTGCTCGCCGCCGCGCCGCCCGAAGTGCGCAAGCTGTTCGAAGGACCGGCGTGACCCCCTTGTTCCTATTCCGGCCAGAGCCCGGATGGACCGTTAGCGCGGACACTGCCAGGGCCATGGGCCTCGAAGTGCGGGGCGCGCCATTGTTCGAGATCGAGCCGGTGGAGTGGGAAACACCCGATCCGGCACTCTACGATGGCTTGCTACTGGGCAGTGCCAATGCCTTGCGCCATGGCGGCAAGGCGCTCGAGGACTACCGTAGCCTTCCCGTCCATGCCGTTGGCGATGCGACCGCTGAAGCGGCGCGGGCGGCGGGGTTCCTGATGGGCCAGGTCGGGCGCGGCGGCCTCCAGACCTTGCTAGACTCACTTGCCGGGCGCGAGCTGCACCTGCTTCGGCTTGCGGGCGAGGATCGCGTCCCGCTGGCTGTGCCGGACGGGATCCGCATCGATACTCGGGTGGTCTATCGCGCGGTTCCGCGGGCCATCGAAGAGGCGGATGCACAGGCGTTGGCGCTCGGCGGTGTGGTCGCGCTGCATTCGGGCGCGGCGGCGCGGCGCTTTGCCGAAGAGTTCGACCGGCTCGGCCTTGCGCGATCACTCGTCACCCTGGTTGTCATCGGGCCGCGCGTGGCGGAGGCGGCCGGTGAGGGCTGGCAATCCGTCCACATCGCCGACGCCCCCGGGGATAGCGAGATACTGGCCTTGGCCAAAGCTTTGTGCCAGACTCCACCAGTCGGGAAAGGTGGCGCCCACGAATGAGGTGCCTGGGTCGTAGAACGGACTTTGATGAACGAATTCGCTAGCAGCAAGCGCAAGGGGACATCGGCCAGGCCTATGCTCGTGGCGGTCCTCGGCGCATTCCTCCTGGGTGGCGCAGTGGTCGGCTATGGCGTCTATCGCCTGGCCGGGCAGCCGGCGGCCGAACCCGCGGCGGTCGAAGATCCGCAGGCAATAGCCTCCAGCGTACCAGTTGAACCCACCCCCACACCCAGTGCGACCGCGAGCCAGGCGGCACAGCAGGCGGTTGCGCGGGTCGAAGAACAGCAGGGCGGGCTCGACCAGCGGCTCGCGGCAGCGGAGCAGCGCCTGGCGCGGCTCGACCTGCAGGCGCAGGCCGCGGCGGGCAATGCCGCGCGGGCAGAAGGCTTGCTGATCGCCTTCGCAACGCGGCGGGCGCTGGAAAAGGGCGCAGAACTCGGCTTCCTGGCTGACCAGCTGCGATTACGCTTCGGCGACGCCATGCCGAATGCCGTCGAAACGCTGATCAGGGCCAGTCGCAACCCGATAACGCTCGACCAGCTGATCGCGCGGCTTGAGGGACTTTCCCCGCGGCTCGCGGAATCGACCAGTGAAAGCGGCTTCGCCCGCTTCCGCGAGGAACTGTCGCAGCTCTTCGTGATCCGCAGCGAAAGCGCCCCGTCGCCACAGCCGCAGCGCCGGCTCGACCGTGCGCGGCTGTTCCTCGAAAGTGGTCGGACAGAAGCGGCGATCGCCGAGGTGCGCGCGCTTCCCGGTGCCACCAATGCCGCAGGCTGGATCCGCGATGCCGAACGCTACGCGGCGGTGCAAAAGGCACTCGACCGCATCGAGACCTCGGCCGTGCTCGAACCGCGCCTGCTGCGCGACGCAACAGGCAATCGGATCGAACAGCCGAGCCCCGCGGAGAAGCCGGAGGCTTAGTTAGGTGCTGATGATGTGCCCTCCGCACCTTGTCGGCGCGGTGCGTTCCTGATCCTCGCCATCACCTAGATCGTCGCGCCTCCATCGACCACGATGGTCTGACCGGTCGTCCAGCGCGCGGCCGGTGATGCGAGGTAGATCGCGGCACCCGCGATGTCCTCAGGTTCGCCGATCCGGCGCATTGCCAGCGCCTTCTCGGTTGCGGCCAGTGCTTGGGGGTTGTCCCACAGTGCCTTGGCGAAATCGGTTTTCACCAGCCCCGGCGCAATGCCGTTGACGCGGATGCCGTGTTGCCCGTTCTCGGCTGCATAGTTGCGAACCAGCTGGAAGTCGGCGGCCTTGGAGATGCAGTAGGCCCCGATAGTCGTCGAAGCGCGCAGCCCTCCGATCGAGCTGATCACCACGATCGCGCCGTCCCCCTTGGTGCGCATGTCGGGCAACGCAAGCTGGATCAGCCAGTGATTGGAGATGACGTTGTTGTCGAGGATCTTGCGAAACTGCTCGTCTGCGATTCCATCCATCGATCCGTAGTAGGGGTTGCTCGCGGCGTTGCAGACGAGGATGTCCACTGGGCCAAGCGCGGACTTGGCCTGCGCGAACAGATCTTCAAGCTGCGCCTTCTCGGAAATGCTGGCAGCGATGGCGATCGCTCGACCTGCGCCATGCTTGGCATTGATAGCGGCGGCCACCTCGTCACAGGCCTCCTGCTTGCGGCTCGAGATGACGACCCGTGCCCCCTGTGCAGCGAGCCCTTCGGCGATGGCGCGCCCGATCCCGCGGCTCGATCCTGTGATGACGGCGATTTTCCCGGTTAGGTCGAAAGTGGACATGCGATTTCTTCCTTCGCTAGCAAAACGAACAGGGCCCGGCATCTTGCGACGCCGGGCCCCATCTTATCGGTCTTTGGCGAGCCGTTAGAAAGCGGCGCGCACCGTGATACCATAGGTCCGCGGCTCTGCAAGGAAAGCAGAGTAGGTCTGCTGCGGAGCCACGAACGGCGTATTGAACGCGACCTGCGTATAGTCCTTGTTGAACAGGTTGTTCGCCCAGAACTCGAGGGCCCACTTGTCATCGGGTCCGGTCACGCCGACACGGCCGTTCACGACCACATAGCTATCCTGTTCCTTGCCATAGAGCAGGTCGGAGCCGGTGTTGTAATCCCCGGTCGAGCGCGCGTTGATGAAGAACAGGCCGGACAGACCCGAATTGCCGATCGGCGGGGTCCAGCTGAGCGAGGCCGTCGTCACGAACTCCGGTGCGTTCGACAAGTTGTCACCCGGGAGCAGGCGAAGCGCCGGATCGAGCGGGGTGCCATCGTCACGACCTACCAGGTTGTTCGCGTAGCTCGTGTTCGCATAAGTCAGGCCCATGCTCACGGTCAGATCGCGGGTAGGACGCAGCGAGGTTTCGAACTCGATACCCTTGGCCACAACGCCCGGTGCGATGTCACCAGCCGCACAATTCCCGGTGGTTGCACTGGCATCGCGGTCGGCGCCGCCAAGGTCCGTATCGCATCCGTTCACCGTCTGCACAAGGAAGACCGACCCGTTGAAGGTGTTCAGCTGGAAGTTCGAGAACTCCTGGCGGAACGCGGCGATGCTGAAGCCCCACTTGCGGCCGGCGTATTTCACGCCGAGTTCGTAGGCATCGACCGTCTCTGCATCGAACTGCAGATTCGCAGTGTCGAGATTGTTGGCGTTGAGAGCCAGCGGGTTGGCCAGTGCCGAACGGTCGAGGTTGAAGCCGCCCGCCTTGTAACCCTTCGAGTAGGAAGCATAGGTCAGCCAGTCCGGGCTGGGCTTCCAGCTCAGGATCGCAGTCCCGGTCAGTTCGTCCTCGTCCCGGCTGTCGTCAACCGAAACACCGTCGAGTTCGGCGGTCGAGTTGCCCTGGCAGGACAGCGCGATGAGGCCGCCTGCGAGGCCGGCGAGCGGGGTCGTGAGCAGCGAGCTCAGCAAAGCGCGATTCTGCGGACAGAACACGTTGTCATTGCTGAACGTCGCGTTGAAGTCCTTGGTTTCGTTGGTGTAACGAAGGCCAAGGGTCAGGTCGATCGTGTCCGTGACATGGATGATGTTGTGGGTGAAGAACGCGTAGTTCTCGCTCGTCTGGTTATAGACGTCGCCCGTGCCGCCAATGTCGCGGATCTGCGCCAGGTTGTTGATACCGGCAACGATCAAAGGTGCTGCTGCACCCAGCGGTGATGGACCGAGCGTGCCGTCGATTGCCGCAATGTTGGCACCAAAGCAGTTGGTCGCCGTCGGATCGGCGAGTGCAGGATTGATCGCCAGCGCGATACGGCAGTTGGCGAAGGTGCCATACTGCGTGCCGAACCGCAGGTTGTCGCGGGTTTGCAGCTTCTCATGCGCGTAATAGGCGCCCACGAGCCAGTCGAGCCGGTCGTCGAAAGCCGTACCGTTGAGGCGCAGTTCCTGGGTGAAGGTCTTGAATTCGCGAGCGCCGGCGTTCTCACCCGGAGCGCGGTACAGAATGTCGACCGTGGTGTAATCGGTATCCGACGCCTGGGTGTTCGAATACTCGCGATAGGCGGTGATCGAAGTCAGCGTGATATCGCCGAAACTCCAGTTGAGTTCGCCCGAGATGCCGTAGTCTTCGGTCTCACCTTGATAGCTGCGACCCGCGGTCGGATAGATATTCCGATCGAAGGTCGACTGGCTCAGTGCTCGCGGATCCTGGCCTAGTCCAAGCAGGATCGGGATGATCGGGTTGGATGTGCTGGTCAGCGGCGGACCACCGTTGGGGCGGGTGAACGAGTTCAAGCCTGGCGAAATGCTGGCACCCGGGGCAAAATCGGCCTGTACGAAGGTCGCTGCGCAGCAGGCTTCGTCCTTCTTCGAGTAATCGCCGACGAGGCGGAAACTGATGTCTTCGGTCGGCTCGAACAGCAACTGGCCGCGGACGAGGTAGCGATCGCGGTCGTTGACGTCGGTGCCGTTGGTGACATCGTTATAGAAGCCGTCGCGCTTGAAGTAGACGCCGTCGACGCGGGCAGCGATGGTGTCGTTGAGCGGCGCGTTGATCCCGCCTTCAACCTTGATGGCGTCGTAATTGCCATAGGTGAAAGCGCCATAGGCCGAGAAATTGAACTCTGGCGGCGCCGTGTAGACGCTGATCAGGCCTGCCGACGCGTTGCGGCCACCGAGGGTTCCCTGGGGGCCACGAAGGATCTCGACGCGGTCGAGCGGGCCAAGTTCGGACAGGGCATTACCCGAGCGCGAGCGATAGACGCCGTCGACGAAGACCGCGACCGAGCTTTCGAGGCCGGGGTTGTCGCCGACCGTACCGATGCCGCGAATACGGGCCGAGCCGTTGGCTTCGTTGCCGGTCGAGGAAACCAGCAGCGACGGGGCCACCTGGTTGAGGTCGCGAATGTCGGCAACGCCGGACTTCTGCAGCAATTCTCCGGAAACGGCGGACACGGCGACGGGCACGTCGGCCAAAGTTTGGTCGCGGCCTTGCGCGCGAACGATAATGACGTTGCTGGTATCGGCTTCAACTTCTGCAGCAGTATCAGCTTCATCGGCCGCATCCTGCGCCTGCGCCGCCATTGGTGCTAGCGCGAGAACCCCCGCGAGCGCGCCCAGGGCGCAATGGTGGCGTAGTCCGGAATATCGCATTTGCTTCTCCTCTCATCGGGGAGTTTTCCCCGTTATGGTTGCGTCAATGGCCGGCCTGACGGTCAAGTCAAGACAAGCCAGGTTGAACTGCCTTCAAAATCTCACGAATGTCGTACCGGCGTTTCGAAAATGTCGCACTTCGAGCAGTTTTCAGTCAAATCCGCGACCTGCTTCAGCCTTGTTGTGCAAGAAATCGCTGACCGGCAGGCCGTGCCGTTCGAGGCCTGCTACGACCTTGTCCGGCCCGACCGTGGTCGCCCAGAACATCGGTCCACCGGTGTAGAGTGGCCAGCCGTAGCCGTTGATCCATACCACATCGATGTCGCTGGCGCGCTGGGCCATGCCCTCTTCGAGGATTTTCGCGCCCTCGTTGACCATTGGATAGAGCAGGCGCTCGCGGATCTCGTCCTTGCTGATCTCGCGCTGTGCCTTGCCCTCCTTCGTGGCGAAATCGGCGATGATGGCGCGAACTTCGTCGGATGGCGTGCGATTGCGCGCCTCGTCGTAGTCGTAGAAGCCCTTGCCCGCCTTCTGGCCGAACCGGCCGACCGCGCAGAGTGCTTCGCGGATCGTGGTCACCTTTGTTGGATCGCGGTGCCAGCCGATATCGATTCCGGCGAGGTCGCCCATCTGGAAAGGGCCCATGGGGAAGCCGAATTCGAGCAGTACGTCATCGACGTCCCAGTAATTTGCGCCTTCCATGATAAGGGCATTCGCCTGTTCCTGGCGCTTCGACAGCATCCGATTGCCGATGAAGCCGGGGCATACGCCCGAGACTGCGGCGACCTTGCCGATGGTCTTCGAGAGCTTCATCACCGTGGCGAGCACGTCGTGGCGCGTTTCCTTGCCACGCACGACCTCGAGCAGCTTCATCACGTTTGCCGGTGAGAAGAAATGCATGCCGACCACATAACCGGGCCGCGCGGTTGCCGTGGCAATCTCGTCAATGTCGAGATAGCTGGTGTTCGAAGCCAGGATTGCGCCCTGCTTCACCACACTGTCGAGCTTGGCGAAGACTTGCTTCTTTACGTCCATGTTTTCGTAGACCGCCTCGATCACGAGGTCGCAATCGGCAAGGTCATCGTAACTCAGGGTAGGGGTCAGCAGGCCCATCGCCTTGTCGACCGCCTCCATCGTCATGCGGCCCCTCTTGGCGCTGTTCTCATAGTTCTTGCGCATAACGCTGGTGCCGCGATCAAGCGCGTCCTGCGCCATTTCCAGAATGGTCACCGGGATCCCGGCAGACAGGAAATTCATGGTGATGCCGCCGCCCATCGTGCCGGCGCCGATGACGCCGACCTTGCGGATCGGGATCAGCGGCGTGTCGCGCGGGATATCGTCGATCTTGTTGGCGGCGCGTTCGGCGAAGAAGTAGTGGCGCATGGCGGCACTTTGGGTGCCGGTCATGAGCTTCATGAACAGTTCGCGTTCCTTCTTCACGCCATCGGCATAGGACAGTTCGCCTGCTGCTTTTACCGCCTCGATCGCGGCATTGGGCGCGTCGAAACCGCGGATCTGCCGGGCCTGCGAGGCGCGGAAGCGGTCGAACAGGTCGGGATCGCGCACGCCGTCTTCGTTTGCCTTGCCCTCGGACGCGCGCGGGACCGGCTGGCCGATCTTCGAACGGGCGAAGGCGATGGCGTCCGCCTCCAGGCTGTCCTCGGCAACGATGGCGTCGACCAGGCCAATGGTTTCGGCCTTCTTTGCCGGAATCGGGTTGCCGCCGACAACCAGCGGCAGGGCCGCCTCGGCCCCGACGAGGCGCGGCAAGCGCTGGGTGCCCGCGGCACCGGGGATCAGCCCAAGCTTGACTTCGGGCAGGCCCAGCTTGGCGGAGGGAACCGCAATACGGTAGTGACAGGCGAGGGCGACTTCGCACCCGCCGCCGAGCGCGGTGCCATGGATCGCGGCGACGACCGGCTTGTCGCTCGCTTCCATCGCATCGAGCGTCTCAGGCAGGTTCGGGCCAACGGGCGGCTTGCCGAATTCGGTGATATCGGCTCCGGCAAAAAAGGTCTGGCCATCGCAGCGGATAACCACCGCTTCGATGCTGTCGTCCGACAGAGCCTGTTCGATCGCATCCTTGAGGCCCGCGCGCACGGCTTGCCCCAATGCGTTGACCGGCGGATTGTCGGAGATGACGACGAGGACGTTGTCATGGCGTTCGGTACGGATGGGCGAGGTCATGGCTGTCTCCTCAGGCATAGCTGTCGGTAAGGGCGGAATAGATCAGCGTCTTGAGCTGCCGCCGGATGGGATAGGTCGACGAGGGGTAAACCTGCGTCATGAAAACCATGGTGATCCGTTCGACCGGATCGACGAAGAAGGCGGTCGAGTAGGCACCGCCCCAATAGAACTCGCCCATGCTTGAGGGCATCAGCGTCTTGGCCGGATCGATCACCATCGCGAAGCCCAGCCCGAAACCGGTGCCGGCGTTGTTGGCCTCGGAGAACAGACTGCTCGACATCTCGGTTAGGTCGGCATTGTTCGGCAAGTGATTGGTGCGCATCAGCCGCAAGGTCTTGGGGCTCAGAATGCGTGCACCGTCGAGTGCGCCGCCATTGAGCAGCATGGTGGTGAAGCGATGGTAGTCGGCGATGGTACCGATCAGCCCGCCCCCGCCACTGTCAAAGGTTCCCGGCTGGGCCAGCTTGCTTGTGGCGCCGGCGCTGATCATCCTTGGTGACTGGCCAGGACGGTAGGCATAGGCGTCGACCAGGCGCTCCAGGTCGCTTTCCTTCACGCCGAAGCGAGTGTCATTCATGCCCAGCGGGGCGAAGATGTTCTTTTCGAAATATTCGCCCAGCCGCATCCCGCTGATCCGTTCGACCGCGATGCCGAGGACGTCGGTCGAAACCGAATAGTTCCAGCCCTGGCCCGGAGCGAACTCAATCGGAAGCTTGGCCAGTCGGGCGATGAACTCGTCGCTGTCGAGATGGTCGCGTGCGAAATCGAAATTGTGCTCGCGATAGACCGCATCGATATTGTTGCGGTTCTGCAGGCCATAGGTGAGGCCGGACATGTGCGTCAGCAGGTCGACGAAGCGCATGGGGTGCGCAGGCGCGCCAGGCGCAAAGGGAACTGATCCGCCGCCACCGGCATAGACTCTGAGGTTGGCGAACTCCGGGAAGACGCGTGTGACCGGCTCTTCCAGGGCAACCTTGCACTGTTCGACGAGTTGCATGAAGGCGACCGAAGTGACCGGTTTGGTCATGCTGGCGATGCGGAACAACGCATCGTCGCGCAGTTCCCGCCCATCGTCGCCCATAACGCCGAGCTTGGTGTAATAAACTGGCGCCCCGTCGCGCGCGACGACCAGCTGGGCATTCGGCAGGCGCCCGTCGTTTACATAGGTTTCAGCCAGGAATGGCGCGATTCGCGCCAGCCTGTCGGCATCGAATCCCCGTGTTGCGGCCTCGGCCAGCTCGAACATGCATCTCTCCACTTGTGCGCATACCTATGCTTCTGTTTTACCCGAATAGCGATTTCATTTGGTCTTGCCACCCTCATACCTCACCTTCGAAGGCGGCTTGCGCGATGAGGCGCGGCGAGGTTAGAGCGGTAGCACGAGAGGGAGTCGCCCAAGCAGGGTGACGGACGAGGTGACAAGAATGAATGAACTCGCACGCGCGATCGGCTTCGTGCCGCCCGCGGGATGGCCGGCCATGACCCGCGCGCAATGCTACGAGCGCCTGACCGCCCCCGGCGAACGCTTCGAAATGGAGACAGTCGACATTCGCGGAGTGCCGACTCGCGCCTGGAAAAATTCTCCCGCAAACCTGCGGGTCGTGGCCATGGCGGGGCGGGCACATGGGGACCGGCTCTTCACGATCTATGAAGACGAACGCGTCAGCTACGCGGCCTGGTTCCGCGCGGTCGCGCGGTTGGCGGCGGAGTTTCGTGCGCGCGGCGTAGCGAAGGGCGATCGAGTGGCGATTGCCATGCGCAACCTGCCCGAATGGCCCGTGGCCTTCTTCGCCGCGACTACGCTCGGGGCGATCTGCGTACCGCTCAACGCCTGGTGGACCGGGCCCGAACTGGCGTTCGGCCTCGCCGATTCGGGGACGAAGCTGCTGGTTTGCGATGCCGAACGTTGGGAGCGCATTGCGCCGCTGCGCAGTGAGTTTCCTGACCTGGCGACGGTTTTCGTCTCGCGTTCGCATGAGGCGATGGTGGATGCCGAACGTCTCGAGGACATCATCGGTGCTCCGAACGACTATGTTGCCTTGCCCGAGGCGGAGCTGCCCGAGGTCGAAATCGCCCCCGACGACGAGGTGACGATCTTCTACACCAGCGGTACCACCGGCCAGCCCAAGGGGGCGCTGGGCACCCACCGCAATTTGTGCACCAATATTCTGTCCAGCGGGTGGAGCGTGGCGGTTGCCGCACTGCGCCGGGGTGAAGAGCCGCCGGCACCGGTCCAGAAAGTTGGCCTTACGGTCATTCCTCTGTTTCACGTCACCGCATGCTCGGCCAGCATGATGGGTGCGGTCGTGGCGGGGCACACCATGGTGTTCATGCACAAATGGGATCCGGTACGGGCGTTTGAGTTGATCGAGCGCGAGAAAGTCAATCTGACGGGGGGCGTGCCGACCATAGCCTGGCAGTTGATCGAGCATCCCGATCGCGAGAAACACGATCTCTCCAGCCTCGAATCGATTTCCTATGGCGGGGCCCCTTCGGCACCCGAGCTGGTGCGCAAGATTCGCGAGGTCTTTGGCGCGCTCCCCGGCAACGGCTGGGGGATGACGGAAACCATGGCGACGGTCACGGGCAACAATTCGGAAGACTACCTTAACCGCCCCGACAGTGCCGGCCCGCCGGTAGCGGTTGCCGACCTCAAGATCATGTCAGAGGACGGCATGACCGAACTGCCCGTGGGTGAAGTGGGTGAACTGTGGGCGCGTGGGCCGATGGTGGTGAAGGGGTATTGGAACCGTCCGGAAGCGACCGCCGAAACCTTCATCGATGGCTGGGTGCGCACGGGCGACCTCGCGCGGCTCGACGAGGAGGGCTTCTGCTATATTGTCGATCGCGCCAAGGACATGATCATCCGCGGGGGCGAGAACATCTACTCATCCGAAGTGGAGAATGTGCTCTACGATCACCCGGCGGTGACCGATGCGGCGCTGATCGGCATTCCCCATCCCACACTGGGTGAGGAACCGGCCGCGGTGGTCCATCTTGCTCCCGGCACATCGGCGAGCGAGGAAGAGCTGCGCGCCTGGGTTGCCGAGCGGCTGGCGAAGTTCAAGGTGCCGGTGCGGATCGCCTTCGTCGAAGAGACGCTGCCGCGTAACGCCAATGGCAAGATCCTCAAGAAGGACCTTGGAGCCTTCTTCGCATGAACCGCCCGGTCGCGACCCGCAAATTCGGCGAGAAGCGCGAGGCGATCATCCATGCCGCCTCTGTGTTGATCAATGAATACGGCGTCCAGGCAACTACGCTGGCTGAAGTCGCCAAGGCCATCGGGCTCAACGCGACCAGCGTGACCTATTACTTCGCCCGCAAGGAGCAGCTGGTCGTCGCCGTCTACGAGGAAACGCTGTCCTCGATGGAGCAGATGGCTGCCGAAGCGCTGGCCCAGCCCGATCCGGCCTCGCGGCTTCGGCACTTCATCGCCTCCCATGTTGCAGTGCGTGCCCGCATCCGCGCAGGCGAGCATGGCTTGACCACGGCCTTGTCCGAGATTCGCACGCTGGAGCCCGAAGCGCAGGATCCGCTGATGGCGCACTACCTGCGCGTGGTGGATCTCGTCCGCCGCTTCTTTGGCGAGTGGGGCAGCAATGAGGAGCGCGCGCTATTCTCCGCCCGTGCGCATATCCTGCTCGAAGCGATAATGTGGTGGCCGGTCTGGTCGCTGCAATATTCGGCGCGCGACTTCCCGCGGATCGAGGATCGCCTGTTCGATGTCCTTGCGCACGGCATTCCTGCCGTATGTGGCACCTTCGCCCCTGCAGCGCTGGCAGGCGAGTGGCGGACGCATGTCGACGAAGAGACGGGCCAGAACGAGGCCTTCCTGCGTGCTGCGACGGTGACGATCAACCAGCGGGGTTATCGCGGGGCCTCGGTCAATCGCATTGCCGAAAGCCTCAACGTCACCAAGGGCAGTTTCTATCACCACCACGATGCCAAGGATGACCTGGTGCTGGCCTGCTTCCGCCACAGCTATGACCGCATGTCGGCGGTCCAGATGGCCGGGCTGGATCTTGCCGGCGACTATTGGTCGCGGTTGGCCAGCGTCCTCGCCGAACTCGTCGACCTGCAATTCTTCGACAGCACGCCCTTGCTGCGTACCACGGCCCTGCAGGCGCTCGATCCGGCCCACAAGATCAATGTAGTGACCCGTTCGAACCGGCTGGCCCGGCGCTTTGCCGGCATGCTGATCGACGGGATCGCCGATGGCTCGGTGCGCCCGATCGACCCGCTGGTTGCCGGGCAGGTACTGATGTCGACGGTCAACTCGGCCTATGAGGCCCGTCACTGGGCAGCTCGCTTCGGTGCGACCGATGATGCCGTCCGGACCTACCTCTCGGTACTGTCAGACGGGATGATCGCCCCGTCAGCTTGAGCTGCGCGGCTCGCGTACCTTGAACTGCATCAAGGCGAGCGAGGCGAGCAGGGCGGCGACCGATACCGCGATCAGCGGCGGATAGCCCATCGCCGCAATAGCGACGCCGGCCAGGACCGGGCCCACCGAAGACACCGCACCCTCCACCGTCGTGAGCAGGGCGAGCCGCATCGGGATATCCTCGTGTGCGCCGAACTCGAGCACCAGTGTGAGCGCTGCCATCATCCAGCCCGATGAACCGATTCCCAGCGCGACGAATGCGAGGTGCAGCAGCCACCCGTCACCGAAGACCAGCAGCGCGAGGCCAGTAAGGCTGCTGGCCAGTGAGCCGAGATAGACCAGGCGAAAACCGTAGCGGTCGCCGATCGCCCCCCAGGCGAGGTTCGACAGCGTATCGGCCGTAAGGAAAGCCAGGCTGAGCGATCCGATCAGCCGACCATCCAGGCCCAGCCTGTCGCCGACGTAGAGCGTCCAGAACGGTAGCCCGACACGCGAGATCGAGGCGAAGCCGTGGACGAACAGGAAGGCACGGAAGTCGCGGTGCTGCAGAAGCTCGCCGAATTGCTTGAGGCGCTGGCGAAGCGGCATCTCCGGGCGCAAGCTTGGCGCATCGGGTTCGGTCAGGCCCATGCGCAGCGCAACCAGCCCGATCGACGTGAGCACGAAGGCGAGCAGGAAGGTGGTGGCGTAGCCGTTGCCGAGCCATGTCTGCTCGATGAAGTAATGCCCGGCAACCCACGCCAGCCCGGCCGCGATCAATCCGCCGAGCATGTTGCGCACACCCTGCAGGCGACCGCGCCGGGCGATCGGGATGACCTTGGCCATCAGCATCTGGAATGCGACGCGTTGTGCCCCCGAAAAGAAGCCCAGCAGCAGGAATGAAAGCAGGGTGACCGCCAGCAGGGCGGACCCATCCAGCGTCCATGCAGCGACGGCGAGGATGAGGATCATGACCCGCATCATCGACCCAACCCCGATGGCATAGGGCATGATCCGCTTTCGGCTTTCGACCCGGGCACCAGACAGGATCGGCGAGACCGTGCCGCCGAGCTGGAGCAGGGCGGTGCCCAGTCCGACCGCTGCGGCACTCCCGGTTAGCAGGTAGAGGTAGGCGGGAATGATCGTCGGGGCATAGATCAGGCGAAAGCCCGTCATCCCGAACACGCCATGGATCAGGGTCGCGCGGTAGTTGCGCTTCAGGTTCGTCGCCATGAAGGCGTGGTGGCGCTCCCAGACGTCGTCTTCGGGGAGCGCCTCCATTTCCTCGCCCGAAGGGGCGAGCGGCTCGCTCAATAGCCCCCCAGGCTGGCGTAGCGGTCCTTGAGGAAGCTCGATGAACCCCAGCTCGCCTCAAGCACGCGGGCGCGCTTGAGGTAGAAGCCGACGTCATATTCGTCGGTCATGCCGATGCCGCCGTGGAGCTGGATGCCCTGGTTGCTGATCGTGTGCAGCACGCGATTGGCCTCGGCTTTGGCGATGGTCGCAGCGCGCGCCACGCCGAAACCGCTGTCGACCGCCTGCAAGCCCGCCTCGACCGCGCTGCGCATCTGCGCCAGGTCGGCGAAGAGGTCGGCCATGCGATGCTGCAGGGCCTGGAAGCTGGCGAGCACCTGGTTGAACTGGACGCGCTGCTTCAGGTACTCAAGCGTCACGTCGAATACCTGCTGCGCCATGCCGAGCATTTCCGCCGCGGTCAGTACGCGAGCCCGGTCGAGCACGTCGTCGAGCAGGCTGTCGCCGCCGCCCGCTAGCTTGTCTGCCGCGGCACCATCGAAGGTGACGTCGGCATGGCTGCGCTGGTCGGTCAGCTTGCGCGTGGTCAGCGTAACGCCGGCCCCATTCTCGACCAGGTAGAGCCCATCCTTCGCCGCGACGACGAACAGGTCGGCACCATGCGCTTCATGGACGAAGGTCTTCTTGCCGCTGATCTTGCCGCCTGAAACACTGGTCTCGATCGCTGCAGGGTCATGCGCCGCGCCCTCGTCGACCGCCAGGGTGGCGATCGCCTCGCCGCTGGCGAGCTTCGGGAGCCACCTGGCCTTCTGCTCCTCGCTGCCGCCAAGCGCGATCGCGCTGGCCGCGATGGTGGTCGCCAGAAGAGGGCTGGCGGTCAGCGTCTTGCCCAGTTCCTCGAACACGAGGCCAGCCGACATGTAACCGAAGTCCGAACCGCCATGCGCCTCGGGCACGATGATTCCGGCCCAGCCCATCTGTGCCATCGTGGCGTAGGCATCGCGGTTGAACGCTTCCGGTTCGCCGCTTGCCCGCACCTTGCGGAATTCAGTGACCGGGCTTTCATTGACCGCCCATTCACGCGCCATGTCGCGCAGCATTTCCTGTTCTTCGTTGAGAACTGCCATGTTCCTCGCCCTCTCTTACTGGTGGTCGAGCATGCCGAGCACACGCTTGGCGATGATATTGTTCTGGATTTCGGTCGAGCCGCCGTAGATCGTCGTCGCCTTGCCGAAGAGCCATCCGCGCACGGCTTCGAGTTCACCGTCGGTGAAGCCGTCGCCTTCCCAGCCGAGCCCCTGCAGGCCGCGGATCTCGATCAGCAGCTCGCTGCGCTCCTGGCTCAGCTTGGTGCCGACCTTCTTGAGCACCGAACTGATCTCCGAAACACCGCCGGTGGCCTTGCTTTCCTCCACCGCACGGCGCGCGGTCAGCAGGAAGCTGCCCCAGCGGATTTCGAAATCGGCGATCTTGTCGCGCAGCACCTTGTCGGCGAGTTCGCCATCTGCATCGGTGGCGCAGTACTTCTTGGCCATGTCGCCGAGGCTCTGGCCCATCATGCTGGCCAGGCGGCCACCGCCCGAAATGTTGGTGCGTTCATGCTGCAGCAGGCGCTTGCCGATGGTCCAGCCCTGACCTTCAACGCCCACGAGGTTCTTCTTGGGTACCTTCACATCGGTGAAGAAGGTTTCGCAGAATGGGCTGGTACCGCTGATCATCGTGATTGGGCGTACTTCCACGCCGGGCGAGGTCATGTCGATCAGCAGGAAGCTGATGCCGCGATGCTTGTCGCTCTTGTCGGTGCGGACGATGGCAAAGCACTTGTCGGCCCACTGGCCGCCGCTGGTCCAGGTCTTCTGGCCATTGACGATGTAGTGATCACCCTTGTCCTCGGCAAAGGTCTGGAGGTTCGCAAGGTCGGATCCGGCATTGGGTTCCGAATAACCCTGGCACCAGCGCACTTCGCCGCGGCAGATCGCGGGGATGTGCTCCATCTTCTGTTCTTCGCTGCCATATTCGAGCAGCGTCGGGCCGAACATCATCACGCCCATGCCGCCGATCGGGTTATAGGCGCCGGCCTTGGCGAATTCCTGGTCGACGATGCGCGCCTGTCCCTTGGTCAGGCCACCGCCGCCATATTGCTTGGGCCAGGTGGGGGTGCCCCAGCCCTTGGCGCCAACCGCTTCGCGCCAGGCCTTCATGGCCGGGGTTTCATCGGTCGGGCCGTCGACACCGGCAAGGGCATTGCCCTTGTTCTTCAGTTCGGCGGGAAAATTCTCGGCAAGGAAAGCCTGCACTTCCGCGCGGAAGGCCTCCTCGTCGGTCGGGGTATCGGCTTCGAGCTGGGTCGCCATGGCGTGTGGTCCTCTCTTCTCTGTGGCGACTCCCATACCGCAAATTTGGGAGGGACTGAAATACGCTAGGGAAGGGCGCGCTTGCGCCCGTCCTCAGTCCTCCAGTCTGGTCACTTCGGCAAGGACTCGCTCGGCCCATTCCGGGCGGCAGATCAGCAGGTCAGGCATGTAGGTGTCGGACTGGTTGTAGACCAGCGGGCTTCCGTCGACGCGGCTGGCATGAAGCCCATGGGCGATCGCCACCGCAACCGGTGCGGCGCTGTCCCATTCAAACTGCCCGCCGGTGTGGAGATAAATCTCCGCCTCGCCGCGTACCACCGCCATCGCCTTGGCCCCGGCAGAGCCCATGCCGATAAGCTCGGCTCCGATGGTTTCGGCCACGGCAACTGCTTCCTTGGCTGGGCGGGTGCGGCTGACGACCATGCGCGGCTTGGCTGCGGCCGGAGGCATGGCGGTGGGAGCATCGCTGCGCAGCACGACATCAAGGCCGGGCAGGGCAACCGCGCCTATTTCGGGTTTGCCTTCGACACATAGTGCGACATGGACCGCCCAGTCGGTTCGTTCCTCGCCATATTCGCGCGTGCCGTCGACCGGATCGACGATCCAAACGCGGCTCTTTGACAGGCGCTCTTCAGTGTCCTTGCTTTCTTCGGACAGCAGGCCGTCATCGGGTCGCTGGTGACGCAGCGCATGGACCAGGAACTGGTTGGCGGTCTGGTCGCCAGCCGTGCCCAGGCTCTTGCCTTCGAACATGCCGCTGGTGCGCACCTGGATCAGGATCTTGCCAGCTACCTCGGCGAGATGGGCGGCAAGTTCGGCATCGGTCATCGTGGAATTGTCCCTTGTGCCTCAAAAGGCTTGGGGCCCGCATGGCAGACCGAAACCGCCTTGCGAACCCCAATTTGTACGCTGCCGAAGGCTACGCAGGCTTGCGTGCAAAGATCCCGAAGCCGGCGATGATCGCATAGCAGGCGGCAGGCAATGCCAGCGCAGCTGCCAGGCCGACCTGGTCTGCCAGCGCGCCATAGATTGCCGGGATCACCGCACCGCCGGCGATGGCGACGTTGATGATGCCCGAGCCGTCTGCGGCGCGCGGTCCCAGCTTCTCACAGGCGAGCGAGAAGATCGTCGGGAACATGATCGAGTTCATCAGGCCGACCGCAAGGAGCGAATAGCCGGCGACGACCCCGGTGCTGTTCGCCGAGATGGCGATCAGCGTGATGGCTCCGGTAGCTACCGTTGCCAGCAGCAGGCCTGGGCTGACCATTCGCAGCAGGCCAGAGCCGATGAAGCGCCCTACGAGTGCACCGCCCCAATAGAGCGAGATCAGCTTGCCCGCGTCCTGCTCGGCGAGATTCAGGACTTCCGCCTGCATCAGGTAGTTGACGATGAAGCTTCCAATGGCGACTTCGGCGCCGACGTAGAGGAAGATGCAGGCAGCGCCATACCCGAACCGTGACCGCTTGAGCAGAGCGATCCCTTCCGCAAGGCTCGATTCGTCGTGCTGCTCACCCTTCAGGCGATTGCGGAAAGCCCACACGATCGCCGCGACGACTGCCAGCGCAGCTGCGAGTCCGAGATAGCCGTTGACGATGGCCTGGCTTTCGGCGGTGCGATAGGCTTGCAGTTCGGCGCCCGACAATTCGGCAGCGGTGACCGTCGCCAGGCTTCCGAGGATCAGGATCGATCCGACATAGGGGAAGATCGTCGTACCCAGTGAATTGAACGCCTGCGCGAAGGTCAGCCGACTGTGCGTCGTCTTGGCCGGGCCGAGCAGGCTGATCAGCGGGTTGGCGACGATCTGGACCAGCACTACGCCGGTAGCGAGGATGAAATAGGCAAACAGGAACACGCCGAACACGGCGGTCTGGCTGGCAGGAATGAACAGCAGGCAGCCGACCATCATGGTGAGCAGGCCGGCAACGGCGCCGCGCATATAGCCCAGCTTCTTGACCAGCCGTGCGCCGGGGATGCCGACTACCGCATAGGCGATGAAGAAGCAGAACTGCACCAGGCTGGCTTCGAAGAAGCTCAGCGTGAACAGCTCCTTCAGCTTGGGAATGATCACGTCGTTGAGCGAGGTGATGCCGCCAAAGATGAAGAACAGCGCGAAGACGAAGTAGTTGAGGCCGGGCGCGTCGATCGGCGGGCCCTCTTCCTCGATCGGATTCGGATCGGTGCTGGTCGCAACCCCAGGTGCAAGTGCCATGTTTGATATCCTCCCGTGCCCGGCCTTCAGAAGGGGCCGGTGCAATCCATCTGTGCTGCCTGCGGCACGACCTTGATCGAATCCAGTTCGAATACGAATGCGTCGCTGCTGGCGATCTCTATACCGGTGATATCGCCAGTGGCGAGGCAGGAGAGCGGAACCTCAAGTTCGCGCATGCCCTTGCCTTCGACCAGCGAGAAGGTCGACGTAAAATCCCGCGAACCCGCCGCGTTCTCACCCAGTGCCCTTAGCGTCACCGTTCCAGTCGGCCGATGCTCGACCTGGACCCGCATGCTCAGCGCGGCCGTCTCGGGGAAGGGCAATGCATCCCAGCGCAATTGCAGGGTTGCAGGGCCGCTCCACTGCAAGCGCCGCGCATCTTCTTGCGCCCCGATATCGAAAGCGGTCGACTTGAAGCCCGGACCTGCGCCGACGAGGTTCACCAGGCCCGTGTCGCCGGTGAAGGCCCAGATGCCCGATTGCAGCCCGCGGTCGTAGATGGAAAGGCCGTCCCCGCTCTTAATACCTGAGAGAGAGCATTCGGTAGCCAGCGCGGGGACGGCGGGCTTCGCGGCATAACTGCCGCCGAAGCCCAAGGGGAAAAGGTTTGGCGCGCCCGGCTCGCAGCCCGAAGGCCAGGCAAAGGACAGCGTGCCGGTGAAGTCACGCGGGGTCCTGCCGTCCTTGTCTGCGATCAGTACATCGGCAACGCCTGCGCCTTGCGAGCCGGGGAGCCATGCCGCGACGAAGGCATCGGCTACGGCCATCTCGGGACCGACGAACATCGGCCGGCCTGACAGGAACACCGCGACCACGGGGATGCCTTGCTCTTTGAGTGCGGCGATGGTTTCGATGCCCTTGCCGGTGAAATCGAGGTGCGGGCGATCGCCCTGGAACTCAGCATAGGGGGTTTCGCCGAACACCACGATGGCGACGTCGGGCTTTTCGCTGAAGCTGCCGTCGTTGGAGAGCGTAGCCTTGCCTCCGGCTTGCGACACCGCAGCGGAGATTCCGTCCCAAAGCGTTTGGCCGTTCGGGAAGTCGGCCTTGGTCACGTCGGTGCCCTGCCAGCCGATGGTCCAGCCGCCCGACTGCATCGCCATGTCGTTCGCGCCGGGGCCGGCAACGAGCACCTTGGCGCTGGGTTTGATCGGAAGCACCGATCCCTCGTTCTTGAGCAGCACGAGCGATTTGCTGACCGCCTCGCGAGCGATGGCGAGGTGGGCGGGGGATCCGATTACCGAGAAGTCGCCGCGCTTGTCCGGCTGGCCATCCATCAGGCCCAGCTTGAACTTGACACGCAGGATGCGGCGCACCGCGTCCTCGAGCCGGTCCATCGGGATTTCGCCTGCTTCCGCCCGGCGCAACAAGCTTTCGTAGAGGCCCTTCCAGCTGTCCGGGGCCATGTAGAGGTCCAGGCCAGCCAGAAGCGCAGTCGGGCAGTCGGTCGGTTCGCAACCGGGGATCTGGCCATGCGCGTTCCAGTCGCCGACAACGAGGCCTTCGAAGCCCATCCGGCCCTTGAGCGCGTCGGTCAGCAAGAACCGGTTGCCGTGATGCTTGACCCCTTGCCAGCTGGAGAAGCTGGCCATCACTGTCAGGGCACCGGCATCGATGGCGGGTGGGTAACCGGCGGCATGGATACGGACGAGCTCCTCTTCGGAGATTTTCGCGTTACCCTGGTCCTGGCCCTTGTCGGTGCCGCCGTCGGCGAGGAAGTGCTTGGCAGTTGCGGCGACCTTGTCGCGGGCTAGGATCTGGCCGGATACGAGTTCGCCCTGCAGCCCCAGCACCATTTCCTTGCTGTAGGCGGCAACGATCGACGGATCGGAGCTGTAGCCTTCATAAGCACGGCCCCAGCGCCCATCCTGCGGGACGGCCAGGGTTGGAGCGAAAGTCCATTCAATTCCAGTGCCGGCGATCTCAGCTCCGGTGACCACGCCGATGCGGTAGATGAGGTCGGCATCGTGCGTCGCGCCAAGTCCGACATTGTGGGGAAACAGGGTAGCGCCGGGAATATTGTTGTGTCCGTGGACCGCATCGACCCCGAACAGGATCGGGATGGCCACGCCATCGGCGCGTGGCTGCAGTGATACCGCGCGGAATTCGCGGATCAGCTTGTCCCACTCTTCGGCGCTCGCGCGATCATTCCCATTGGGGCCGCTGTTGCCGCCCGCCAGGATCGATCCCAGCGGGTAGGTCTTGAGATCTTCGGGCTCGATCGAGGAAATGTCGCCTTGGACCACCTGGCCGACCTTTTGGGCCAGCGTCATCTTTTCGATCAATGCGGTGATCGCGGCCTCGGTCGCGGCATCGGTGATCGCTGCGGGACTATGCGCTTCGGGCCAGAGTTCTGCGTGCGTTGTGCCCGGCGCCTCGGTTGGGGCGTCCGAAGCGCTGGCAACTGCACTTTGACCTGGTACGCAACCGGTCACCGCGAGCGCCGCGACAGAAGCCCACAACCAAACCTTCATCCCCAATTCCCTCCGGTTCTCGAGTTATGTTGAGAACGTTCACAACTCTGGTGCCATGGCTGGCGGGGGAGGTCAAGCGCCTAGATGCGTCGCATCGACAACAGGATCAGGCAGGCCGCGGCGGCCAGGGCCGCGAGGAGAAGGAAGAGGGCATCGAAGCCGAAGACCGGCACCAATGCCAGGGTGAGCCACGGCATGATCAGTGACGGCACGGTATTGGTCAGGTTGAAGAAACCCAGATCGCGTCCGCGCGTCCGCGGTCGCGGAAGTACGCGCAGGGTCTGGCTCGAATGCAAGGCGAGGAAGACACTGGTCGCAAGTCCGAACAAGATATAGCTGCCAATCGCCGTCAGCAGGGTTTGCGCCGTCGCCATTGCGAGGAGGCCCAGCGAACCCAGGCCTGCGCCGATCGTCAATGGCAGGACTGGCCGATTGTTGCGGTCCGACCAGCGCCCGGCTGCCAGGGCGAGTGGGACCGAAACGCACAGCACGATGCTGAAGACTGCGGCGGTATCGTTGTCGGTAACGTTCCTGTCGATACTGCGGAACCAGAATAGCAGGAAGGCGAACAGGGCCGCCTCGGCTACCTGGACCAGAAGCCTGGCCAACCACATCCGCGCGACCGGTGCGCGCTCCACGAGTAGCGGGTCCTGTACCGGTGGCGCCTCCTCCATTAGGCTGGGCATCGGGCGCGGATGCCCGAATATCAGGACGGGCAGGACCATCGCCGCGACGATGAGCGCGACCAGGGTCAGCCTTGCGTCGGGGCTCGCAAGCCCGGGCCAGGTTACCAGTGCGCCGGATAGCGCACCAAGTGCGGGAGCCAGCGACAGCAGGCCGCCCAACAGTCCCTTCTGTGCGTCGGGAACGACATCTCCCGCCCAGGCCGCCAACGGACCGAGCATCATGTTAAGGGCAAGCTGCCATGCGATGATCATCGGGATCAGATCGACCAGGCTGTCGACCCGTGCCATGGCGACGAGAAGGAAGCCGGATAACACCACACCGCCGAAGATCCATGGTCGCCGCAAACCCGTGCGATCGCTAAGCCAGCCGAAGCCGATGTTGGCGAAGCTGGCCGCAATGGCCCCGGCAAACGCGGTATAGGCAAGTACCGCGACGCCCGATGAGCCGGCGAAGCCGGTGACGCGTTCGGGCAACAGGACCGTGAGGAACGGCACGTAGGCGACCGCACCGCCCGCTGCGGCGAGGGCGTAGAGCCACAGGAATGAAAGCGACTGACGCTGTGCGCCCAGCCCGGCTTCAGTTGCCGTCACGTGGTCTTGCCCGGGCTGTGGAACTGCGAACGACGAGTTCGCCCAGCACGACGACAGGTTCTTCGGGCAGGCCGTCTTCGCGACTGTCGATCAACAGTTCCACGGCGCGCGCAGCCGTCGCGGCGATTGGCTGGTCGAGAGCGGTCAGCGGCGGCTGAGTGAAGCGGACCAGCGGAGTGTTGTCGAAGCTGACCACCGATAGGTCATCGGGCACGTCGAGGCCGCGCTCGCGGGCTACGGCGAGCGTAGCCAGCGCCATCTGCGCGCTGCTGGCGATAATCGCGGTGGGCGGCTGAGATTTTTCTAGCAGCGTTCTGGACGCCACCAGGCCGCTTTCGTAGCCGAAGTCGCCCCGTTCACAGAGGTCTTCGGTAGAGAGCCCGGCCTTTGCCATCGCATCCTCCCAGCCATCGATACGCCAACCGGCCAACGCGTATTCTTCCGGTCCCGCGATGAAGCCGATGCGGCTATGGCCGAGACTGACGAGATGCTCGGTCGCCAGCGCCGCGAGATGCTCGTCCCCCATGGTCATCGGCACGCCCGGACCCAGCGCCTTGGACCCGATGCGCGCGAATGGAATGTTGCGCTTGGCGAGCAAGTTGGTGATCAGCGGATTCTCGGAGTGTGGCGGAGTGAGGATAACTCCATCCGGCTGGAGGGCGGCGATGGTCGCGCTCAACTCGCGCTCGACATGGTCGCTGTGGGTGTCGACCAGTTCCACCAACATGCGATACCCGCGCTCGTCGCAGGTGAGCATGCCGCCAAGCAGCATCTGGTCGACCCAGTCGGTACCTTCGCGCGCGCGCCAGTCAGCGATGGTGCGCTCCCGATCGTTGATCGCGAGGATCATGTATGAACGCGAGCCGCTCATCCGTTGCGCGGCGATCGAAGGAACGTAACCGAGCTTGTCGATACTCGCCTGAACCCGCTCCTTCATCTCGGGCCGGACGTTGGGTTCATTGTTGATGACACGGCTGACAGTCTGCAGGGAAACCCCTGCATCGGCTGCGACGTGCTTGATCGTAACTGCTTGGCGGCGCCGAGCCATGGTCTGCCTAATCCTCCCTCGTCCGTCGCATCGTCACCGCATCGGCGCGGTTTGCACAAGCCCGTATCAAGCTGCTTCCACTTCCTTCGCACCGCAATATTGAGCAACATATTGATAATGCGCCGGCAGGGCGGCGACAGTACTTGCCACGTTGTCACGCAAGCTAGCAAGGAAGCGCGTCAACTCTTCATCGCTCATCTTGCGGGCGATCGGGTGGTGCGCCTTCGGCATGATGCCCTGGCCCATCATCACTTGCACCCAGCTATTCTCGACAAAGAGCTCTTCGTTCTTGCGGAAGACGCGGCCCGTTTCGCGGAACAGTTCAATCTTCTGTTGCAGCGTATCGGGAATCTCCATCGCCGCGCACTGCCGCCAGAATGGGCTGTCGCGTCGGTCGGTCGCCTTGTAGTGCAGTATCAGGAAGTCCCGGACCTGGACCATGTCGGTCAGTTGCTGATCGTTGAACTCGGCCACATCGCGTTCGCTCACCTCGCCGGCAGGCATCATCCGCAGCAGGCGCAAGATGGCGCGCTGGATCAGGTGGATGCTGGTCGATTCCAATGGCTCAAGGAAGCCGCCTGACAGCCCTACGGCAATACAATTGCGATGCCACTGCTTGCGCCTTGCCCCGGTGACGAAGGGAATGGCGTTGGGTTGGGTCAACGGCTCGCCCTCGATGGTCGAGAGCAGTCGGTCGAGTGCTGCGTCCTTGGAGAGATATCGGCTGCAATAGACGATGCCGTTGCCCTGGCGGTGTTGCAGCGGGATGCGCCATTGCCAGCCGGCATCATGGGCGATCGCGCGGGTATAGGGGATCGCCGGACGGACACTGGAGGTTTGTACCGCAATGGCGCTGTCGCAAGGCAGGTAGTGGCGCCAGTCGTCGTATCCCACGTGCAGCGCGCCTTCGATCAGCAGGGCCCGAAAACCTGTGCAGTCCAGGAACAGTTCGCCTTCGATCCGCTTGCCATTGTCGAGCAGAAGGGCCGCGATGTTGCCGCTCTCGCCGTCGAGCTGCACTTCGGCGATCCGCCCCTCGATGCGTGTGCAGCCTGCCTCTTCGGCCAGTCGCCGCAGGTATGCGGCATAGCGAGTGGCATCGAGTTGGTATGCATAGTTCAATAGATCGTCGGGCAGGTGCGCGAACTTGTTCGCATAGGCAGCCTGCAGCTCGATGCAGTAGTCGTCATAACTCTCACCGTGCCCGCGTTGCAGCCCCTCCATCCAGAAATGCTGGAACCCCGCAGTCCAGTGGTCGCGTCCCGTTGA
Source organism: Erythrobacter mangrovi (assembly GCF_013260645.1). NCBI lineage: Bacteria > Pseudomonadati > Pseudomonadota > Alphaproteobacteria > Sphingomonadales > Erythrobacteraceae > Erythrobacter > Erythrobacter mangrovi. The sequence goes on from NZ_CP053921.1 coordinate 2,933,714, forward strand.
GCCGAACGAATGGAAGTACTTCTCGCCGTCGACGCGCCAATTCTCGAACTCGATGCCGAGCTTGAAGGTTGCCTGCGTCTCGCGCATGAACTCGCTTTCGGGAATGCCGATGATCCGGTTGAAGTTGACCAGCGGCGGGATGGTGCTTTCACCCACCCCGACGGTCCCGATCGCATCCGATTCCACCAGCGTCAGGTCGACTGCTTCGCCCATGGTGCGCGCGATCGCGGCAGCTGCCATCCATCCGGCGGTACCACCCCCGGCGACTACGATACGCTTGCGTGGCTGGGTGCTGTTCATCGGTTGAGTGTCCTCAGCAGGAAGGCGCGGATCTGGCCTGCGGTCTCGGGTGTGAGCCGAGATAGGATGCCGCGAGCCGATTCGGGGATATGTTCGGTGACTTCGGGGCCCGCATCGAAAACATAGTGATCGAACAGGTCGCGCCAGATCGCCTTTTCCGCATCCGGCAGGTCGCGCAGCGCCAGGATCGCGTGGTTCAGCGCCTCTTGCGGATGGCCGAGGAATGCAGGCGTATCGCGCCACCAGTAATTTACGAGGATGTTGAACGGATCGAGCGCCTCGACGTGGTGCCACCACATGGAGGGGATGTAGATCGCGTCACCGGGCTCGAGCTCGGTTACCTGTGCATGATCGAGGGCTTCGGCAAAGCGCGGATACGCATCGAAATCGGGCGAGTGGAAGTCGACCATGCTGACCGTCCGCCCCGCAGGCGTGTTCTCGAGCGGGCCCAGATAGAGGTTCTTGTACTGCTCGGGCGGGAACACGGTGAAGCGCCGCCGGCCGACGGCGCAACACGCTAGATTTCGTGGAACATCGTTGTGTGCGGCCACCCGGGTAGCGTTGCCGATCCAGATTCGCTCGAGCGGCTTGCGATCAAGCACAGGAGAGAGGTTCTCGTCTGCGAGATCGTGGAAGAAGCCGCGCATGTCGACCGAGGTAAGGTAGATTGCCGGGGCGTCGGAGCGACCTTCATTGTCATCGAAGCCGCGAAAGATATCCGCCAGTTTTCCCTTTGCGGTCTGGAAGTTCATTCCGAAGTCGTTGTCGTAGAATAGGCGTCCGTCGCGACCGGGTTGGCCCAGGCTGACGGTAAAGGGCACCGGGCGCGCTCGTTCGAGCAGGTATTGGCGCGCTGCGCTTGGGGACTCCTCGCCTGCCTGCACCAATGGCCACTCGCGTACCAACCCTCGCACCACAAAGGGGCCATGAGTTTCGTCGAGCAGCGCGGATAGCGCGGCAGCATCGGCCACCTCGCGCTCTTCGATGTGCCGCATCGAAGCGAAGATCGAAGGATCGGCCTCAGCCACCGGCGATCCGAGCCTCCTTGCGTGCGATGAGTCCGGAAAACTGGGACAGCGAGGCGAGGGCCATGAAGATCGGCATCAGATGCCCTTCGCTGTGGAGGTCGCCTAGCGCATCGGCGTCGAGTGCCCGCAGCTTCTCCTCATCGATGATGTGAAAGCCGTAGAGCGTGTTTCGTGATCCGTCGCTCAGCGGTACTTCGAGAGTGAAGGGTTCGAGCAGTTCGTGGCGATCGAGCGCTGCGAAAAAGTTCGCGCTCAATTCATAGCCCTGGTGCAGGGCGCCGAGCAGTTCGGCGATCCTCTCAAGGAATGGGGTCGGCTTGCCAAATTCGTCGAACACACGCGTACCTTCGCCATTGGATGAGATGCGCGGGTGATCCAGATCGATATGGACCTGCCCTTCGCCCTCGCCGGAAGCCGGACGACCGACCAGGAAGGGCTGGATTGCCATCGACATCGGGCGATATCCGGCACCCCACTCACCGTTGGCAAGAAACAGGTTCTCACCATTCTCGAAGCCAAACAGCGCCAGTGCGGAGAACCGGTCGCTGGCCGCATCGCGCTTGAAGACAATCGGGTACTCGCTCTGCACACTGCGGAACTCGGTCGGAACGACCAGGGCTGCCATTGCCGCATCGCCAAAGGTGGCATCTGCATGCGTGTGGACGCGCAGCTCCCCGTGCTCGGCCGAGTTCAGGATCTGGTGGTTGCTCATGATTGGGCAAGCTCTCCTTGTAGCGCCGCTGGCGACGATTGGGTCATGGCATCGAAGTAGGCGCGATTGGTAGGCAGGGCGGCGGCTATGCCCCGGGCACGCTCGCGTATTTCGGCGAGCCTGGCCAGCGCTTCGGGTGTCGCCGGCGCATAGTTTGGAGATGGTATGGGGAAACCCATGCCATAAAGGACGTATTGTTGGCTGGCGGCCGAAAAGACCTCGTCCACCTGCGGGAAGTCCCAAGCCGATGGCGGTTGTTCGCGCCATAGGGCCAGCTGGCCGGTCAGGCGTTGCGGCATGCGTGCCGAATCGCGCTGGGCCAGCCAATAGGGTTCCTCGCGATGGCTGAGGGCGTAGTGCAGCTTGAGGAAGTCGACGATCCGCTCCCACCGATAGGTGAACAGCGCATTGAACCGATCGGCATGGATCGGCAGCGTTGCGAAAGAGGCCGGAAAATTCTCCGCAAGTGCGCGCAATGATAGCTCGATCATGACGATGGCGGAGGCCTCAAGCGGTTCTATGAACCCCGCCGACTGGCCCACGGCGAGGCAGTTGCCCTGCCAGAAGCGCTCGCGATAGCCGGTCGGGAAGCTGAGCTTGCGCGGGGCGAGCGAGGCGGGGTTCGATCCCGGCACCTTGTCCGCTACATATTGCCGCAGGATGCGTTCGGCGCCGTCATCGTCGAGAAAACGAGAAGCATAGACGCAGCCAATGCCGCGTCTCGTTGGCAGCGCAATATCCCACAGCCAGCCAGCCTCGTGAGCCGTGCCGATCGTTTGCGAGGAGATAGGGCTGCCCGGCTCTACCGGAACCTGGACAGCCAGGGCGCGGTCATTCGGAGAGACGTCAGAGCGATCGACCCAGCCACTGCCGCAGTGATCCTGGATCAGGATCGCGCGCGACCCGCTGCAATCAAGGAAGAAGTCGCCTTCGATCATGCCGCGCTCGGCCAATTCAATTGACTCAATCCGCTGAGGGGTTCCGCGGACCGAGACGACCCGGTCGCTCAAATGGGTGACGCCTAGTCGGTTGGTGGCATGGCAGCGCAGCAATACTGCGAACTTGCCCGCATCGAGGTGGTATCCGTAGTTCACCGCACCGGCGAAGTCGGGCATGGCGCGCTGTCGGGGCGCGAGGCCGTGTGCACAGGCGACCGCCTGCGGTGTCATCGCACTGGCGAAATCGAGCTCGGGCGCCGCTTCCTCCCAAGCGTTAAGCAGTTGCCCCATGTTGCCCGGCGGCGGTGGCGTGAAGGGATGGAGGTAGCTGTCTCCAGCTTCGCCGGTGGTCCAGCCGTCGAAGCGCGAACCCTGTTTGAAAGATGCGTCGCATTCGCGCAGGAACTCGTCCTCCGCAATCCCGATGGAGCGAAGCGTTTCGCGCAGCGTCGGCCAGCTACCTTCACCGACACCGATTGTTGGAATATCGGGTGCTTCGACCAGCGTCACCGTCAGCTCGGGCCGCCGCGCCGCGAGGACGCAGGCCGCCAGCCAACCGGCGGTTCCGCCGCCGACGATCACCAGTCTTTCGATCCGCTCGCTCATCGTCTGTTACCATAGCCCGGTCTTTGCCGGGTCCGAAAGAGAAGAGCCGCACTGCGCGTGCAGTGCGGCTCTCTCGTTCAACCGAAGGGAGGCACCGGGCCGTCCCAACCGGTTACCAGGTGAAGCGCACCCCAGCAGCATAGCGGGCGTAGCCCGGTGCCGCGAAGTAGATCGCCTGATCGTTGCGGCGGGTACCCGTGCGGTCTTCGTTGAAGATGTTGATGCCTTCGACGAAAACGGTGAGCCCGTCCTTGAACTCGTAGCTCGCGCTGGCGTCTACCTGACCATAGGATTCGATGTAGTAGGGATCCTGATCGTAGCCGGCGAGGAACTTGTCGCGCCAGTTGTAGGCGACACGGGCCTGGAAGCCGTTCTTGTCATAGAAGGCCACTGCGTTGGCACTGTCGCTCGCCCCAGGCACGGCAAACTGGGTCACTGTCCACGGCAGGGTGTTGTCGAACGAGGTGTCGCTGTTGATCACCGTGTAGTTCAGGATCACGCCGAAGCCGGTATCCCAGAAGTTGTGCTGGAGAGCGAACTCCCAACCCCACAGGCTTGCACTTTGGTCGCTGTTGAACGGCTGGCTGAAGGTGAAGACGACATCCGGATCGCCCGTGCGACCGATAACACCGCCATTCGAGCCGACATTGGGGTCATAGTCGGCCGGGCGATTGACCCTGACCCAATCCACGATCTGATCGAAGGTGGCGTTGGCACCAAGAGCCGCACGTGCAGCTTGCGCCGCCGCACCCTGTGACGGATCGGGAAGATCAAACAGCGGGGTCTGCGTGGTACCGCCGCCGATGAAGTTCTTCACGTCCTTGTGGAAGAAGCCGACCGACACGTAGCTGGCATTGTCGTAATACCACTCTGCCGAGAGATCGATGTTCTTCGACTTGTAGGGTAGTAGGTCCGGATTGCCCGCACTTGCCTGGCTACCGCCAGCTCCAACGCGCAGTGGCGTGGCAAGAGTAATACCGCCCTGCAGATTGTTATAGGTCGGACGCGTGATGGTGTGGCTGTAGGATGCACGCAGCACCACATCATCGAACGGTTCAAGGCTGAAATCGATCGCCGGCAGCCAGTTGTCGTACTTGCCCGACAGGGTCGAAGTACCGCCCGGGGTGCTGATCAAGCTGATTTCGTTCTGAGCCGCCCAGACGGTGCCGGTTGGCGTCGGCGTGAGCGCCGAAGAGTCGACCGTCGTTTCTTCGTAACGCAGGCCCAATCGCAGGCTGCCCTCTGCGTCGCCAAGTGTGAACTTGTGGAACGACTGGATGTAGGGAGCGATCGTCTCTTCGCGAATGCTGCGATCCGTGTCGAACGGTGCAAGACAGGTATCGCCCGGTGCGCGATCACAGATACCCAATTGGCTGTCGAGCAGCTGAATCAGGCGACCTGTATCGATCTGGAAGTAGGTCGGGATGATGGACGGATCGTTGCCGCCACCGAGGCCCGAAATGTCGCCCGGGAGGTCGCGCGGATTGAACAGATCGTCCGGGGTGTCGGCTGCGCTCAGCGTGCCGCCCCAGGTGTCGTTCTGGATCACGCCAAAGGCGCTGCGAACCTTGTTCTCGACATAGGTGACGCCGAAATCGAGGCTTTCGATGAAAGATGCATCGAAATCGTAGCTGCCGCGGAAGCTTACTTCGTTGATCTCATCGCGGAAATAGGCGTTGCGGAAGGCATTGCCCGCAGGGCGGATGTTCGATGCGGCGATTTCGCTACCCGGATACAGGTCGACCGAGATTACCGGAAGAGGGCTGGTGTAATCGACGCCTTGCGAGCGAACACCATAGATGGCCGTGCCCACTGCGATACCGCTGCCATAGGGCGAGGTCGGCTTGGATTCGGCGGTCGAATGGTGTCCGTCGAGCTCGAGCTTGAGGCCGCCCAGACCTTCCCAGGTAATGTTGCCACCGATCGAGTGGTTGATGCTGCGGTTGGAGCCCACTGCGCCGGTTATCGCAAGATCTTTGCCTTCGGCGGCGGTGAAGTTCTCCGAGTAGAAGTTGGCGCCAGCTGCGGGGCCGTCGGTCCAGCTGCTCGATGTATCATTGTGGTTGAACCACACACCGATGCTGTCTTGGCGGCTGTTGAAGGTGTTCTGCGAGAAAATGTAGTCGGCTCGCAGCTTGAGAGTATCGGTCGGTGCGAATTCGAGCACCGCCTGAGCGTTAAAGCGCTTGCGCCGGAAATTATAGAAATCGTAGGCCGCGCTCTGCGGGACCTGGTAGACGTCAGTCGGCCCCGGGCGGTTCTCGATATTGGCGAAGCGCGGGTCACCCTGCTGCGCAAGCGTGCCCCAGTTGTTTTCCGCGCCAGCGTAGCCCGGGCGCCAGTTGCCGGTGACGAACTGTGCCTGGCTGCCTTTGCGATCCTGATAGGAGCCGGCGAGGAGAATTCCGATCCGGTCGTCGGCAAAGGTCTGGCTGACGATGCCCGAGATTTCGGGTGTAACGTCGGTGCCCTCGAAACGCGACGTGTCATAGACACCCTTCACCCCGATGCTGCCCTGAAAGCCAGGACGATCGAGCGGGCGAGGGGTCTTGATGTTGATGACCGAGCCGATACCGCCGGTCGGCAGCGAAGCGCGGCCCGACTTGTAGACTTCGACGCCAGCGACGCCCTCCGAGGCTAGGTTGGCAAAATCGAAGCTACGTGACGATGGAGCGGAGAAGCCGTCGCCCAGTGTCGACGTCGGCATCTGGCGCCCGTTGACTACGACGAGGTTAAAGTCCGGGCCGAAGCCGCGTACGGTAACGGTCGAGCCTTCACCGCTGGAGCGGTCGATCGACACGCCGGTAATGCGCTGGAGCGATTCGGCGAGGTTGGTGTCGGGGAACTTGCCGATATCTTCGGCCGAGATGGCATCGACCACGCCGACCGCATCGCGCTTGATGTTCATCGCATCCTGCAGCGATGCGCGGATGCCCGAAACGACGATTACGTTCTCTTCGGGGCTTTCGTCTGCCGTGTCCTGAGCCATGGCTGGTGCAGCTGCTGCACCAAGTGCAACCACGGATGCCGTCGCCATGAAGTTCACGAACGAGGGCTTGCGCTTCCAGGTCATTACCGATTCTCCTCCCAAAACCATGCATTTGAGTTGCATGGACGTCTGAATGTGAACGTTCACCTATTTGAGAACGTTCACTTCGTCAACGCGGGCAAGCCATCTTTGATCACAAAATTGCATTCGTGTGGCAAAAGTGTTGCATTTCTTGCGCGGGTGCGAGGGCACCTGCGCTTTCCCCTCGGACCACAACCGGCCCCGCTAGGCAAGTGCGCAGAACTGTCAGGCGATGCCTCCCGAAGCGCTAGACTCACGGCCTTTGCGCCGATACCGGTCTCAAAAAGCAACTTGGGAGAGAGATCGTCATGAAGACCCGCATCACCGAAATGTTCGGCATCGAGCACCCGATCATCCAGGGTGGCATGCATTATGTCGGCTTTGCGGAGATGGCTTCGGCGGTATCCAATGCGGGCGGGCTTGGCATAATCACGGCGCTGACTCTCGGCACACCGGAAAAGCTCGCGAACGAAATTGCCCGCTGCAAGGACATGACCGACAAGCCTTTCGGCGTGAACTTGACCTTCCTGCCAACGGTGAATGCGCCCGACTATCCAGGGCTCGTCCGCGTTATCATAGAGGGTGGGGTCAAGGTGGTCGAGACTGCCGGCAACAACCCGGTGCAAGTCCTGCCGTTTTTCAAGGATGCGGGGGTCAAGGTGATCCACAAGTGCACCAGCGTGCGCCACAGCCTCAAGGCCCAGGCGATCGGCTGCGACGCCGTAAGCGTCGACGGCTTCGAATGCGGAGGCCATCCGGGTGAGGATGACGTCCCCAACATGATCCTGCTGCCACGCGCAGCCGACGAGTTGGAAATCCCCTTCGTCGCCAGTGGTGGCCAGGCCGATGCGCGCAGCCTCGTGGCCAGCCTCGCCATGGGTGCTGACGGTATCAACATGGGCACGCGCTTCATTGCGACCCAGGAAGCCCCGGTGCACGAAAACGTGAAGCGCGCGATCGTGGCTGCGAGCGAGCTCGACACCCGCCTTGTCATGCGCCCGCTGCGCAACACCGAGCGCGTCATGACCAATGACGCAGTGGAGCGTCTGCTCGAGAAAGAGCGCAAGCTCGGCCCCAACCTCAAGTTCGAGGACATCATCGATGAAGTAGCGGGCGTCTATCCGCGCATCATGACGCAGGGCGACATGGACGCCGGCGCCTGGTCCTGCGGCATGGTTGCCGGCCTGATTAACGACATCCCGACCTGCAAGGAACTTATCGATCGGATCATGAGCGAAGCGGACCAGATCATCCGCGGTCGGCTCGCCGGTTTCGTCAACGCCTGAGGACTGACACCACCATGCTCGATACCAGCCAGCGCTTTGCCTATAACGAAGACCACGAGGCCTTCCGCGACACCGTCCGCAAGGTCTTCGCCGAACACATGACCCCCTATCTCGACCAGCACGAGGCGGACGGCATCGTCCCCCGCTCGGCCTGGAAGGCGCTAGGTGAGGCGGGCATGCTGTGTCCGACCGTCAAAGAAGAGAACGGCGGCCTAGGCCTCGACTTCGGCTTCAATTGCGTGCTGTGCGAAGAACTGTCCTACCTCGGCAGCTCGGCCGGCTTCACGCTGCAGAACGACATTACCGCCAATTACATCGAACGCCTCGGCACTGACGAGCAGCGCGCGAAGTACCTCCCGGGCATGGTTTCGGGCGATGTGATCTCGGCCATCGCCATGACCGAGCCGGGCGCGGGTAGCGACCTCCAGGGTATCCGCACCACCGCGGTGAAGGATGGCAACCACCTCGTGGTGAATGGATCCAAGACTTACATCACCAACGGCCAGAACGCCGATGTGATCATCGTCGTCGCGAAGACCGACCCGACGCAGGGGGCCAAGGGCACCACGCTGGTGCTGGTGGACGCCGACACCCCGGGCTTCGAGCGCGGGCGCAACCTCGACAAGATCGGCCAGCATTCGGCAGATACGTCAGAGCTGTTCTTCAACGACTGCCGCGTGCCGATGACCAATATCCTTGGCGGCGAAGGTCGTGGCTTTATCCACTTGATGGAGGAACTGCCGCAGGAACGCCTGGGGATCGCCGTGGGCGCACAGGCCGCGGCGCAACGCGCCTTCGACGAGGCGGTCAAGTTCACCAAGGACCGCAAGGCCTTCGGCAAGACGGTGTTCGAATTCCAGAACACCAAGTTCGTCCTTGCTGACCTCAAGGCCAAGATCCAGGTAGGCTGGGCACATCTCGACTGGGCGATCAGCAAGCACCTGCGCGGCGAGCTCACCACCGACGAGGCGAGCGCGGCCAAGCTGTGGCACACCGACCTGCAATGGGAAGCCTGCGACAAGGCGCTGCAACTGCATGGTGGTGCGGGTTACATGAACGAATATGCGATCGCTCGTCTGTGGCGCGACGCGCGCGTGACCCGGATCTTCGGCGGTACCAACGAGATCATGAAGGAAGTGATCAGCCGTTCGATCTGAGAAGGAGTTCCGCATGGCAGATCCGCTCGATTTCACCGGGAAGACCGTGCTCGTGGTCGGCGGGACGAGCGGCATCGGCAACGGGATTGCGCACGGGTTCCGCGAGCACGGGGCGACAGTACATGTCACCGGAACCCGCGGTTGTGCCGATGACTACAGTGCAGACGAAGGCAGCGATCTCGTCGACCTCGTCTTCCATCGCGTAGACGTTTCGCAGCCCGGCGGGTTCGAAGCGCTCGAACTGCCCGACCGGCTCGATGTCGTGGTGCTTTGTCAGGGCACCGTTCGCTATCGCCGCGAAGAGTTCGAGCGAGCGGGTTGGGACACGGTGATGGAGGTCAACCTCAATTCGCTGATGGATTGCGCGCGCGCCGTGCGGCGCAAGCTGGCCGAGCGCGGCGGATCGCTGATCATCGTCAGTTCGGTGGGGGCCTATCACGCGATGATCGGCAATCCGGCCTATGCGGCGAGCAAGGCAGGTGCAGTGAGCCTGGTCGGATCACTGGCGCAGGCCTGGGCGGGCGAGGGCATTCGCGTCAACGGGATTGCGCCAGGCCTCGTGCCAACCAAGCTGACGAGGGTGACCACAGAGAACGAACAGCGTGCCGCAGGCGCCATCGCGCGCATCCCGGCAGGGCGAATGGGTACGCCTGCAGACATGGCCGGGGCGGCACTGTTCCTCGCCTCGCCACTAGCCGATTATGTCGTTGGCCAGACCATCCGGGTGGATGGCGGCATGACGCTATCCTGAGGGAAGAATACCATGGACTATGTCAATCTCGGCCGATCGGGCCTCAAGGTCTCGCGCCTGTGCCTCGGCTGCATGAGCTACGGCGATACCACGCGCGGTTGGCATGGCGACTGGGTTCTGGGTGAGGATGACAGCCGCCCCTTCATCCGCGAGGCGCTCGAATCGGGGATCAACTTCTTCGACACGGCCAACATGTATTCGCAAGGCAGTTCGGAGGAAGTCATCGGACGGCTGCTGCCCGAATTCGCCAAGCGCGACGAGATCGTTGTCGCGACCAAGGTCTATTTCCCCTGGCGTCAGGCGCCCAACACCGGTGGCCTGTCGCGCAAGAGCCTGATGCAGGCGATCGATGCCAGCCTCACCCGCCTCAACATGAACTACGTCGATCTCTACCAGATCCATCGGTGGGACGATGAGACGCCGATCGAGGAAACGATGGAGGCGCTGCACGACATCGTGAAAGCGGGCAAGGCGCGCTACATCGGCGCGTCCTCGATGTGGGCATGGCAATTTGCCAAGGCACAGGAAGTGGCACGGACGAACGGCTGGACGCGCTTCATCTCGATGCAGAACCACGTCAACCTGCTCTATCGCGAAGAAGAGCGCGAAATGCTGCCGCTTTGCGCCGATCAGGGGGTCGGCGTCATTCCGTGGAGCCCGCTGGCGCGCGGAAGGCTCGCGCGCGGCTGGGATGAGACCACTGTCCGCAGCGAGACCGACGGGATCGCCAAGCTGCTGTACCGCCAGCAGGAAGAGGCGGACCGCGCGATTGTCGATGCAGTAGGGGCCATTGCCACGGAACGCGGCGTGTCGCGCGCGACCGTTGGGCTCGCCTGGCATTTCGCCAAGGGCATCACCGCGCCCATCATCGGTGCGACCAAGCCCGGCCACATCGCTGCCGCAGTCGCGGCCATGGATCTGGCACTCACCGATAGCGAAGTCGCGCGGCTTGAGGAGCCTTATGTCCCCAAGAGTCCTGCCGGTATTGCCACGCCGTTGCAGCGCAACTGGACGCTAAGCGTGCCCGCGAGCTGACAAAAGCGCGCTTTCCGCGCGAAGTGTTACAATCTGCCGATTTAGGTCACAAACGAGTCACATCGCTGCGCCATCGCTCGCTCATCTGGGTGGGACGAACGACGCGTGCAGGCTATCAATATTTTCCTGACCGACCGGCTGGGCGAAGAGATTTCCGACTTCGTGCATGGCGACATGCGCTATGCCTTCGGGCGCCTCTACCCCGAGGGCCCCCGGCGCCTGGTGGAAGGGCCGGTCTGTGCCTTCGTCGATTGGGTGATGGAGGACCTGTCCGGCCTGGAGATGTGCCGCCGCCTGCGCGCCGATACGCGAACCGCCGATGCGCATATCACTATCGTGCTTGAAGAAGACGATCCCGACGACAAGCGCCGTGCGCTGCGTGCCGGCGCCGATGACTACATGGTCGGACCGATCGATCGCACGGCGGTGCTCGACCGGGTGATGGCGCTCCAGGCAGGCGGCGGCCACGCGCGGGTGACCGAACAGTTGCAGGTCGGCCAGTTGCTGATCGATGCCGCCGCGCTGCAGGCCCGCTGGGCGGGCGAGCCGCTGACGCTGCGGCCCAATGAATTCCGCTTGCTGCGTTTCTTCGCACAGAACCCCGACCGCGTGCTGACCCGAGCCGAATTGATCGAGGCGCTGGGCAAGCAGGAACCACCGATCGACGAACGCACCGTGGACGTGTGGATCGGCCGGTTGCGCCGCGCACTCCGCGCCAAGGGCGCCGGCGACCGCGTACGCACGGTGCGGTCGCTGGGGTACGCCTACGATTCACATTAGGCGGCGGGTGCTCTTATTAGCCTCTTGAGAGTTTGTCGTTCCTCGGAGCTTGGTCCTGGATTGCAGGCTTCGCCAGAGCGCCGGCTTCTAGCTCTTTATGAGTTTGGTAACCTACCTTGAATCAATCTCTTATGGGTTGATTGTGCGAGTATCATCTGGGTGATTCATGTAACATTCTCTGATTCCGGCGCCGGGTCGCTGAAGTGGGCGCTTCGAAATCTAGGAAAGCCCCGGATCGTCGAACCTTATATTGGTGAACTTGACTGGGGTCCGATTTCGCCGACGGATTTCTCATGTCGGCAAGCGTGGAAGAGCTCGCATCTACCTTTTGACGACCTCAAGGGTTGGGATTGGATCGAAGATGCAGCCACAGGCTTCCAGCGCAGGCTTGATGTCAGTGATGAGCACCTGGTCTGGGTTGTTCCTCATAACGCCGAGGAATTGTGCGGACTGCACTGGTACCTTGATCGCTTTGGCGGTGAGCGGGCCACGTTTGTATTGGTCGACAGTTTCCCGGACGCGCGGGGAGAGCCACCCCCGAAAGGCATCGGCGAACTGGGGCCCGAGCGCATGATGTACCTGGTTGAAAATGCCGAGCGCGAAACGTGGGATGAAGGCCGCTTTCCTCGGCAGCGTTGGCGGAAACTCTGCGAAGACTCTACCAACCTTCGCATTGTCAAAAACGGCGTGGCTACGAGTGTCGCGGAAGACTATTTCGATCAGACCATTCTTGGTCGATGCCAGGACGCTTGGCGCTCGATCAATGACGCTATTGTCGAGGTATTTGAGGAGCTGCGGGGAGAGCAGCACTCAGTCGGGATGTACCTTGTAATGTGGCGCCTGCGCGAACTGGCCCTGTCGGGAAAGATCGTGACGAGCCGGGAGGTCAGGATAGAGCTCAATCACGATTTCAACGATCCAATCATGCTCAGACTAGCTTGATGTGGTTTCCAATGGTGTCCGGCTGTCGCCCTCTATCAGGTTCCAATGCTTGCTGGGGCGGCATTTTTAGCTGGCGATTTACCGGTCGGACTCCAGTCCTTGGGAGGGCCATCGGCCACCCTTGAGTTAGTTTCGTGTGGCGTTCCGACCGGTCAGGACCGTAGGGTTGGTCCTGAAGTACTCGTCGATACTGTCGAACAGCATGCGCACATAGGGGCGTCGCAAGGCGGCCCTTCGACCGAGGAGGTAGATGGCAACATCGAACTCCGGCGGAGGCGGCAGGCACTCGACCAGGGATGGGTCGGTACGGCCGATCGTCACCGGTAGCGCGGCCAGCGCATTGCCTGAGATGATTGCCGATCGCAGCGCATTGTAATTGCTGCAGCGGACTGAACCCTTGCCCTCTTGGGCCAGCTTGGCGAGGTTCTCATACACCGGCAGCTGCGCGAGAGGGCGCTCGGGGATCCCAATCCTGTGCCGGGCGACGTCGTCCCATGTCCTGGGACGATCCTGCATGTCCATGTCAGCCGGGGCATAGACGGAAAAGGAGCAGTCGGGCAGGCGACGGCATACGACGGCATCGTGGTCGGACGTGGCACGGCCTCGGATGGCGATGTCTGCCTCACCCCTGGCCAAGTCGAAGACCCGGTCGCTGGCCAGCAGCTCGACTTGCACATTCGGCCAGATCTTTCGGTATTCCTTGAGGATCGGAACGAGCAGCAGTTCATAGTGATCCAGCAGCGTTAGGCGGATCAGTTGGCTCGTTTCCCCGCGTAATGACGCTGCTTCGGTTTCGAACTCGCAAGCCGCCGTTTCAAGACTTTCCGCATAGGGGGCGAGCGCCAGGGCCGCTTCGGTCGGGCGAAGGCCCTGCACGGTTCGATCGAACAGGGTCAGCCCGATCGCCGCCTCGAGCGCCGCGACTTTTCGCACCACTGTTGGCTGGCTGCATCCGAGGAATTCGGCGGCACGACCGGTCGTCCCAGTCCGCAAGACTGCGAGAAGAACCGCTACGTCATCCCAACTCAGCCTCATGCTCCGAGCTATGCAATTCTGAATAGCTGGATGCAAGCAATTCGGTGTTTGGGAAGGCACCCTCCGCCTATTGGACCGCGCCTAGATCTCCCCGATACTCCGAAGGATGCAAAGACGTGAGAATGAAACTGGCTGTGTGCCTCCTGCTTGGCTCTGCGATCATCGGCCCAGCACTGCAGGCCGGCCCGATCGAAAATACCGAACCCACTCTCGAAGAAGTTCGCGCGCTTACAAATCGCTTCCAGGACGTCAACGTCGCCCTGGCCGAGGGCTATGTTCGCGACCCTTCCAACATGTGTGACACGGCCGAGATGATGGGGCGCCCGGCCGAATATGGCGCCATGGGCATCCATTTTTTCAGGCCAGACCTGCTAGGTCTCATCGAAGGCAATGATCGCGTCGCGGGTACGGGAACACACACCGATTTTCGTGAACCGAGCATACTGATCTACGAACCTCAGGCTGATGGCACGCTCGAATTGGTCGCCGTCGAGAACCTGGTGTTCGATGCCGCGTGGGAAGCTGCGGGCAAGGGGCCATTCCCGACCTTCGCCGGCCAACCCTATAACGCCATGCGCGATGACCCCGCGACGAGCCTGGACGAGGCTCACGCCTTTGCGCCCCATCATGATCTTCACGTCTGGCTTTACCGTGCAAATCCGCGCGGGATCTTTGCCCAGTTCAACCCTGTCGTGAGCTGCGCTGCTCACGCATCTGGCATGGCAGAGGGGGAAGACCCGCGCGTGGGCCATGCCGCTCATCCCGGGCACCACTGACATCCAGCAACCACGCCGAGAGAGACACCATGACCTCGATGCCTTATCCGCAGAAGAGCCGCGAATTCTTCAATCATCACATGGATTCCACGGTCTGGAACCGGTTTCGATTCCGACCCGACGATGTGATCATCAGCACTTACGCCAAGTCGGGAACGACTTGGACCCAGCAGATCGTCGGCCAGCTGCTGTTTGCCGGTGACCCGGAGGTCCGTGTTTCCGAAATCTCGCCATGGCTAGATCTGCGGGTGCCCAGCGAAGAAGAGAAGTTCGCCATGCTCGAGGAACAGGTCCACCGCCGCTTCATCAAGACCCATCTGCCATTGGACGCCTTCGTCTTCCGGCCGGAGATCAAGCATATCTACATTGGCCGCGATGGTCGGGACGTCGCCTGGAGCATGCACAATCATGCCAACAACTTCCGACCCGAGGTCTACGCTCTGCTCAACGAAACTCCCGGATTGGTCGGACCGCCGCTTGCCCGGCCCGAACGGGATGAACTCGCCTTCTTTCGCCGCTGGCTCGAAGAGGATGGTCATCCGTTCTGGTCGTTCTGGGAGAATGTGCGCACCTGGTGGACGGTGCGTGAGCTTCCCAATGTCCTGATGCTGCACTTTTCCGAGATGAGGCGAGACCTGCCCGGTACGGTGAGGCGCATCGCGGAATTCCTGGACGTCGAACTCGATGATGACCTCCTGGCGCGTGCCGCTGAGCATTCGAGCTTCGACTGGATGAAGCGCAACGCGGATAAATGCGCGCCGCTTGGCGGTTCGATCTTCGAAGGCGGCGGCGAGACGTTCATCAACCGTGGCAGCAACGGCCGCTGGCAGCAGGTGCTCACGGCGGAGGACGTGGCGGCATACGAAGAACGCGCGCTCGCCGAGTTGGGCAAAGATTGCGCCCGATGGCTTACGGATGGCGGGTTCATTGGAGCGGCGAGGCAACTGGCTGCCTGATATCTTGCGAACCATTCGCCAGGGGCGTCAAGGAAGCGCTGCTGACCACGCGTTCTTCACCGTGCGCTTGGGACGTGAGTTGAGTCCGGAGATAGGTCATCAAATGACAAGCTGTTGACGAAAAAGGATTTCAAGAGAAGGAGTCGCCAGCCCACATTCTCCGAGACAGCCCAATATGTCGCACTTTCTGCTTAAGCTTGCCCCGAGGCCCAAGGACCAAACTGAACGGCGGAAGATAGGCGCCGCGCTCGTCAATATGGCCCGACATGATGGATCATTCCGAGTTTCGACCGACCGCGCGACTGGCGAAATGGTCATCTGGGGCACGAGCGAATACCAACTCCATGAGTTCATCACTCGCTTGAAACAGGAGTCAGGCGCGGACTTCGATGTGGACGGACTTGAGATCGCCTACCGGGAAACCTTCATCAAGAAAGTGAACGTGGACTATGCCCACGATGCCCGGTCGGACGGGTCTCGTCAGTTTGGCCGCATCAAGATAGCGGTCAGTCGGGGCATGCGTGGTGGGGGTATCAACTTCATCGATGAAACCGATGAAAGTGTCATTCCGCGTCGCTTCATAGCTGCGATAGAGAAGGGCGTGCGCGAACAGGCAGAGTGCGGATATCTGGTAGGCTATCCGATCCGCGACTTCGATGTTCGGTTGAAAGGAGGCGCATTCGACGAAGAGGACTCGAGTGCGGCCTCTTTTGAAATGGCGGGGCGCGGTGCCTTGCGCGAAGCAGCGCGAAAGGCTGGCGTCAAGCTGCTCGAACCAATCATGGACCTGCAAGTCGTAACCCCCGAAGACTGTCTGGAGGGTGTCGTTGCTGACCTTATCGACCGTCGTGGCCGAATCCTGGCCACCGAAGGCCATGGCAGCACCCGCGCGGTCCAGGCGCGCGTGCCACTTGCGCGGTTGTCCGGCTACAGCAATGATTTGCGAGCGCGTACCCAAGACCAAGCGCAATACACGATGCGGTACAGCCATTATGACGATGCGCCACTCGGCTGGATCGCTCCTGACGAACCTTCTCCTATCGCGAATGCACTGAGAGCGTGAAACCAAGAACTTGGCGCGTCAGGCCGAATGTTGAAGCCCCGATCCTGCCCTCATGATCATTGGGCCGACCCAATGCAAGAAGGGCCGCCCTTGCGGACGGCCCTTCCCGGAAGAAGCTGGTTGGCAACTTAGAATTCGGCTGACAGCCCGATGCTGAAGCTAGTGCCGACATCGTAGCTGTTGATCTCGATGCGGTTGGTGCCGTTGTTCTGATATTCCTCGTAGTCGCGGCCCGTGAGGTTCCGCGCTTCGAGCTTCAGTTCCATCTCGGCCCCGGCCAGGGTGAAGCCCTGGCGCACCACGAAGTCGAGCCGCAGCCCCGGGTTCTCGACGATATCGGGCAGGGTACCCGTGCCGCGACTGGTCACCCGTTCGCTGGCATAGGTCAGCAGCAGGGTTGCCTGGCTCACCTTGTCGAGATCCTCGATGCCCAGCTGCAGGTTGACGAGATGGTCCGACTGGCCGGTCAGTGGTACACCGTCGCGGAAGAAGTTGGTCGCGGGCTGGGGGACCGATGGGAACACTTGCGTCGTATCGCTGTCCGAAACCTTCAGTTCCGATTTGGTGTAGGTGTAGTTCGCGATGGCGACGAAGCGCTTGCTCTCGAACCAGCCGCCGAGTTCGTAGAGGTCCTTGTTCCACTGGAACTCGAATTCGGCGCCGTAAAGCTCAGCGGACGGCGCGTTGGCAAAACCGCTGACCTGGTCGTTGTCCGAGAAGCTCGAGAAGACCTCGATCGGGCGCTCGATGTCCTTGTAGAAACCGGCAACGCTCGCGCGGCTGCCCGAGCCCCAGTAATACTCGGCTCGCGCTTCATAGTTGGTCAGCTTGCTGTCGACCAATTGCGGGTTGCCGTTGAACCGGCGGTTGCTTTCGGGATCGTAATAGGTCTGGAACACCAGCTCGCGGAACTGCGGGCGGGCAATCGTCTTCGAGGCGTTGAGCCGCAGCTGCAGGCTGTCGCTCGCTTCCCAGGTCAGCGTGGCCGCGGGCAGGAAGTAGTCGTTTGTGAGCAGCGACCCGGTGGTCGATCCATTGGGCTGTCCGTCGAGGCCCAGCGGGATAACCTCTTGCGTGGCGTCCTCATACCGAACGCCAAGGTCGAGCGAGATCGTGTCCACCGGCTTGACGCGGGCCTGGACATAGCCGGCCTTGATTTCGAGCCCGGCGTCGAAGGCCGGGTCCGACCCTGTCGTATCGAAGATCGTGTAACCGAAGGGGCCAAGGCCTGCAGCCTGCTGTGCCGCCGGATCGAACCCGAACTTGATCAGCGATGGCTGGAGCAGGAGGTCGGGGCGGAAGGCACCAAAGACATCCGGATAATCGCCGGTCGCGCGGATATCGAGTTCGCGGCGCGAGGAGAAGCGGCTGGTGTCGGTATAGGCACCGCCGACCGTCACTCCAAGCCAATCGGCTAGCTGGTAGCTGACATCGAGACCGCCATAGTACAGGTCTTCGGTCAGGTCGGAGAAAGCGACGATCACGCCACCACGCTGCGGATTGAGCGTGTTGAGGAAGATATCGCCGAACGGGTCGTTGGCATTGTTCGAGCGGGTGTAGCGGAAGGTCCATTCATACGGAGCCTCACGCTGCGTCTGGGCATAGCCAGCCCGTACATCGACCGACAGGTCGTTGAACCGCAACTCGCCGGTGAACTGGGTATCGAACAGCTGGCGTTCGTACCAGGCGGTATCCTGGGTCAGATCGGTGTCGCCATTCTGGAAGTCCTCGCTTTGCCGCAAGGCGCCGCGCTTGAGCGTATCGCGAATGAACAGGTTCGTCAGGCGGAAGCGATGTTCGCCGACCTCGAGGCCGAGGCCCAGCATCGCGTTCACCAATATCCGGTTGTCGGTCGAAAACTCGCGCCCGTCGGTATCGAGGTCGAGATCGTCGTTCACCGCGGTCTGCTTGGTGATGTAGCGGTTGCGCCACTTGTTGCTCAGCGATGCAGTGGCGATGATGCCCAGCTGGCCGTCGCCGAACACGTCAAAGGCGGTGCCGGCAGTGATTCCGGCAGAGAAATTGACCGGCAGGTGGTCGGTCTTCTGCAGCACCACCAGGTTGGGGTCGGCGATGTTCAGCAGGATCGCTTGCTGGTCGACCGCCGGATCTTCGATCGGCAGGCCGCTGGCGAAATACTGCTGCAGCGCGGGGGTCAGGTCGCGACGGCCGCTGTCGAAGCCGAACCAGTCGTAGCTGGACCCGTAATAGGTATAGCCGTCGCCGCCGGTCGTTTCGGTATCGCCGCTCAGGCTGCCGCTGATTTTCACAAAGCTTTCGGTCGGGATGGCGCGGGTGGTGAGGTTGATCACACCGCCGCCGAATTCACCCGGGAAATTGGCCGAATAGGTTTTCTGCACCAGGCTGGATGCCACGATGCTGGTCGGGAAAATGTCCAGCGGCACAACACGGCTTAGCGGTTCGGGCGAGGGCAGCGGCAGGCCGTTGAGCAATGCGAGCGAATAGCGATCGCCAAGGCCGCGCACATAGACCAGGCCATTGCCGACGGTCGACAGGCCGGTGACGCGGTTGAGCGCGCCGGCAATGTCGCCTTCGCCGGTGCGGGCGATACTGGCTGCGTCGAGTACCGAGACGACCTGCGTCGAAGCGCGCGTCACGTCCTGGCGACGACGCCCGGTAACCACGATCGAACCGCCGGGGATCGAGACCTCCGGCTGTTCGAACTCCTGGTCTTCCTGCGCGTCATCGATGACATCGACAGGGGCGTCCTGCAGGTCCTCGACCGTCTGGTCGTCCGCGGTGGGTGCGCTAGCCTGAGCAAAGGCAATGCTCGGCATGTTGAGCGCGGTGGAGAGCAGGAGCAGCGCAGTCAGCTGCTTGCCGGTCGACATGGTATAAGACCCCCTCATTGTCAGGCCTGGAAATTCTGCATGGGCCACTGGCCCCAATTGGGAACGGGACTGCGGGGGGACGCGGCGTGCGCGCCCCCCCCGCAGCCAAGTGCCGGATCAGCTGTAGACCGGCAGGGAAGTGCAGTCGGACACCGCCGCGTCGAAGGTCACGGTCGGCGAATTGCAGGTCCAGCCGTTCACCCAGGTCCGGTTCGCGGCGTAGACTGCGCCGATTTCTCCCGGCAGGACGAAGAAGGCGTCAAACGCGGTGGGGTCGAAGACCGTCACGCCGCCTTCGTTGGAGCCATTGAGGAAATCCATCGTCAGCGTGTTGGTGAAGCCGGCGTTGTTGTTGGTGCCTGCTTCGTAGCGGGCCTGGATGGCCGCTGCCGTCACGCCGCCCGAGCTATCGCGGAAGTCGGTCGCGCAATCGAGCACGAAGGAGTTGAACGCCACCGGGCCAGCTTCGTCGAGGCCGGCATCAACCGCGCGACCCAGCGTGTCGGTGCCATCGACGCGGAGGCACGGGGTGCCGCCGGTGCGGTCGACAAGCACGGAGTTTACGATGGTGTAGTCGGCCTTGCCGCGGATGCGGATCGCCTGGTCGCCCACGCCGCTGTTGGCGATGAAGGTGGCGTTCGAGATCCGCGTGTTCTGGCGCGGCGTGTTCT
Source organism: Erythrobacter mangrovi (assembly GCF_013260645.1). NCBI lineage: Bacteria > Pseudomonadati > Pseudomonadota > Alphaproteobacteria > Sphingomonadales > Erythrobacteraceae > Erythrobacter > Erythrobacter mangrovi. The sequence continues at coordinate 2,953,672 of NZ_CP053921.1, forward strand.
CTTCATTGGTATTGCTTGAGTCGGCTTCGATGATGGTGTCGCCGGTGTTCGGGCGCTGCACGACCAGGACGAACTGCATGTTTGTCTTCACGCCGGTGTCGGTGTCGAGTCCGTCGTCCTCTGCGCCGACCACGATGAGATTGCTGACGTCGAACTGGCCGCCGAAGAATTCGACGCCGTCATCCGAGCTGTTGTAGCTCATGATGTGGTGGAGTGTCGTACCCGAGCCGACCCCGCCGGTGGTCAGCGACTGCAGTTCGTTGTCGCCCGAAAGGACGAAACCCGAATAGCGGATCTGGACATAGCTCATGCTGCCCGAGTTGTCGTTCACGGTCGCGCCGCCGAACAGGGCAGGCTGGGCCGCGCCTTCGACCTGTCGTTCGCAGGCAGTGGTACCCGGCGTTGCGCCCGGGGCGATACAGTCGGTGACTGGGGCACGGCCCGAAAGGACGACGCCGCCCCACTGGCCCGATGAGTTCGAGGTGTTGAGGCCCTGCACGTTGTCACGACTGGTGAAGATGATCGGGCGATCGGCTGTGCCATTCGCCTGGATGGTGTTGCCACGATTGACGTTGAGGAAGCTCGAGCCCGAAGCGTAGAGAATGACGCCCGGCTCGATCGTCAGTTCGACGTCGGTGTCGGCTGCCGTGGCGGTCGGACCGCCATCGGTGCCCACGTCGACGCGGCCGTTGATGCGATAGAGCAGGCCCTTGATGTAAGGCAGGGTCGAACTGGCGACGAAGCGCGCGGGCAGGGTGCAGACACGGTATTCGCCGGTGGGGCCCGAGATCGTTCCGCTGTCGGTGAGGCCTACCGGATCGCTGATCGTCGGGCAGCCCGCAGCAGGGGTCACCAGGCTCGACGTCGGAGTTGGTGTTGGGGTCGGTGTCGGGGTCGAAGTGGCGGGCGGGTTGATGACAATGTTGCCGCCGGTGCCGGGCGAGACGATTTCGTCGGCTCCGCAGCTGGCAAGAGCCAGCGCGCTACAGCCGAGGACGAGCGAACGATGTAGATTGGTCACGGGTAACGGTCCCCTCAAAAACCAGATGAACTGAAAAGCGCGAATTCGGTGATCGCGACTCGCCAGCTAGGGGTCGTTCGTGACAGTTTGTGTCGGTTCGTGACCGTTATGTTGCAGTTTCAACAGAAAGATCCGGGAATTCCGGATCGGGCTGAAATTGCAGTTTTATGACAATGTTTCAGTTTTGTTGCAGTCGAACCCGTGGCGCAGCACAAAGGGTGCGTAGCGAAAACACGGGGAGACATGTCATGGCTCTTGGAATCACCCTGGCGCTGGCTTTCATGGCGCAGGCACCGGTGCAGGAAGTCGCAGTGGTTGAGACGACTGCTGATGTCGGGCTGGACGAACTGATGGCTGGGCGCGATCGCGCGGCGCTCGAGACGATCGAGAATTGCGACGAGTTGGCGGCAGCCGATCCGGCACGCCTGATCAACCGCGGCATCGCGCTCGCGAGGCTGGGTCGTTACGACGAAGCGCGCGCGGATTTTGAAGCTGCTGCATCTGCACGTGAAACTGTCGATCTTGAGACTGCGGCCGGTGACTGGGTCGATTCTCGGCGCCTTGCGCGCCGCGCACTCGCCATGCTCGACAAAGGCGAGTTTGCGCGTTATTATGCCCTGTCTTTGCGATAAACCGAGTTAATCGCATACCGCAGAAGCGGTCTTCATGGCCCGCGTTCCACCAGGAACGCGGGCCTTTTTCTTGAAGTAAGCTGTGTCCCAACTTCGACATCCGCGGATATTCAGCTTTCTGTCACTCGCTTGTCATGTAGTATGGCCATCGGAGCCGGACGGAGGGTGCAATGATTCTCGCACGCTTGGCGTTCGCCCTGGGATTGTCCGGTGCAGCGCTGACTGCCTTCCCGGTGAGGGCGGATGTCATGGAGATCGACGCGGACGGAGCGCGCTGGGTGGCCGGCGGAAGCTCCGCGACGGCGGCTGCCACGATGACCGATGAGCAGCTGGCGGCCCTAGCCGAAGTCCCCGCCGACATCTTCGTTCCCGATATTGCCGTTGCCGATCCCCAGATGCAGGCCGGTCAGGTGCCGGTCGCCTATCAGGCGAAGGTGGCCGAGCTGGCGGCGCGGTTCGACCTCAGCCCGACGCTGATCGAGGCGCTGGTCTGGCAGGAAAGCCGCTGGCGAGCCTCGGCCATTTCACCCGTGGGCGCGCGCGGTCTGGCGCAGCTGATGCCGGGTACGGCGCGTGAGCTGGGGGTTAATCCCGACGATCCCTTTGCCAACCTCGAAGGCGGTGCGCGCTACCTGCGCGAACAGCTCGATCGGTTCGATGGGGATCTCGAACGGGCGCTGGCTGCCTATAATGCCGGTCCAGGTCGGGTCTTGCAGGCGGGCGGTATCCCGCGCATTCGCGAAACGCAGTATTATGTGGCGGCGATCATGGGCCGCCTGTCCGATCACTCACGGGAGTAAACTCACTTGAAGCGTATTGTCTCGATCCCGGCCGCACTGGCCCTGCTTGCAACCCCCAGCGCCGCCTTTGCGCAGGTCGCCGATCCGGCCGGATCGGGCCCGATTGTCGCCGCACTCGGCTGGCTACAGGGCACGCTTCTGGGCAACGTCGCCACCGCAGTGGCGGTGATGGCAGTTGCTGCGGTCGGCTTCATGATGCTGACCGGGCGCCTCAACTGGCGCTTTGGTGCGACCGTCATCATCGGTGTGTTCATCCTGTTTGGATCGGCATCGATCGTTGCCGGCATCCAGGGCGCGGCGGCAGGTTGACCGTGACTGCACTGATCCGCCATCCCGTCCACCGTGCGCTGACCCGCCCGCAGATGTTCGCGGGGGTGACGTACAACTACTTCATCATCAATGGGATGGTGACCACCGAGATATTCCTGATCACCGGCAGTTGGCTCGCCTTGCTGGCGGCCGGCGTCATGCACGGCATCGGCTATTTCGCCTGCCTGCGCGAACCGCGCATTTTCGACCTGTGGATCACCAAGGTCTCGAAGTGCCCGCGGGTCAAGAACTACAAGCGCTGGGGGTGCAACAGCTATGCAGCCTGAGCGGGAAGGGGCCCAGTAATGTCGAAGTGGATCGGTGCGGCTGCCTGGAGCGCGAAGGAAGCGCGCGCTGGCGATCGCCTGCCCTATGCCCGGCTGGTCGACGAGAACACGCTACTGTTGCGCGACGGCTCGGTGATGACCGCCATCCAAGTCCCGGGCCTGCTGTTCGAGACCGAGGATAGTGAAGCGCTCAACGCCCACGCCGCGACGCGCGAAGTGGTGCTGCGCTCAACGCTCGATGCGCGCTTCGTGCTTTATCATCACGTTATCCGTCGTCGGGTTTCGGTCGAGCTCGAATCCACATTCCCCGATGCGATCAGCCGCCATATCGATGCGCGCTGGCGCGAACGGCTGGGTTCGGGCCAGTTGTTCGTCAACGACCAGTTCATCACGCTGATCCGCCGCCCCGCGCGCGGCAAGGCGGGCCTGGTCGAGCGCCTGAGCAAGGGCTGGAAGCGCAAGGGCCGGGTCGAAGTCGAAGCCGATCCCAAGGATCTGCGCAGCCTCAAGGCTGCCGCGACCGGCTTGATCGCGGCACTGCAGCCCTACGGTGCGGCGCTGCTCGGCGATTATGTCGGGCCGCAGGGTAACACCAATTCGGAAGTGCTCGAGCTGCTCTCGGCGCTCTACAATGGCGAAATGCGCCCGGTTCGCAGGCCGTCTGACGAAACCGACATCGGTCACATGCTGCCCTATCGCAGGGTGAGCTTCGGGCTCGACGCGATCGAGCTGCGCGGATCGGGTTCGCCCGATTTTGCCGCGGTCCTGGGCCTCAAGGACTACCCCGAGGCCACCAGTCCGGGCCTGCTTGATGGGCTGCTGCGCCTGCCTTTCGAAATGGTGGTCAGCGAGAGCTACGCACCGACCGAGCGCCAGACGGCGCGTGAACGCATGGACCTGGCGATCCGCCGCCTCAAGAGCGCCGACGAGGAAGCCGCCGCCGAACGCGCCGACATGCTGGCCGCGCGCGACGCACTCGGCAATGGCGCGGTGGGTTTCGGCGATCACCACCTGACCGTGATGGTGAAGGAACGCGATCTCAGCCGACTCGACGACGCCATGGCTGCATGCGCAGCCGCGCTGGCCGATACCGGCGCGATCGCTGTACGCGAGGATACCAATCTCGAGCCGGCATTCTGGGGCCAGTTCCCGGGCAATGAAGGTTACCTAGTCCGCCGCGCGCTGATCTCAAGTGCCAACATGGCGAGCTTCGGAAGCCTGCATGGCTTCGCGCTAGGCCAGGCGCAGGGCAACCATTGGGGCGAGGCAGTGACCCTGCTGGAAACCACCAGCGCGACCCCGTTTTTCTTCAACTTCCACCATGGCGACCTTGGCAATTTCTCGGTCATCGGGCCCTCGGGCTCGGGCAAGACGGTGGTGATGAATTTCCTTGCCGCGCAGGCACAGAAATTCGGCCCCCGGACCATATTGTTCGACAAGGATCGTGGTGCGGAGCTGTTCGTACGCGGCATTGGCGGGCGCTATGACGCGATCCGCGCTGGCGAGCCGACGGGCTTCAATCCTCTCGCCATGCCCGATACGCCGGGCAATCGTGCGTTCCTGCGCGATTGGCTGGGCGTACTGCTCAAGGCCGAAGGGCCGGAGGAAGAGGCGACCATCGCCGGAGCGGTCGATGCCGCATATGCCAACGATCCTTCCTTGCGGCGCCTGCGCAATTTCCGCGAACTGCTTTCGGGCAGTCGACGTCCGCAGGCGGGCGACCTGGCCGACCGCCTGGGGGCGTGGATCGGGGAGGGTGAACACGCCTGGTTGTTCGATAATGGCGAGGACTGCCTCGACCTGAGCGCCCGCGTGCTCGGCTTCGATATGACCGCGCTGCTCGAAAACCCTCGCCTGCGCACGCCGACCATGATGTACCTGTTCCATCGGATCGACGAGCGTCTCGATGGCAAGCCGACGATGATCCTCATCGACGAGGGCTGGAAGGCGCTCGACGATGTGGTCTTCGCGGCCCGCATCCGCGATTGGCTCAAGACCCTGCGCAAGCGCAATGCCTTGGTGGGATTTGCGACCCAATCGGCGCGTGACGCGCTGGAAAGCCGCATCTCGACCGCGCTGGTCGAACAGACCGCGACAATGATCTTCATGCCCAACAGCCGCGCGCGGCCCGAGGATTATTGCGATGGCTTTGGCCTGACCGAACATGAGCTGGCACTGATCCGCTCGCTCCCGGCACACAGCCGCTGCTTCCTTGTGCGCCAGCCCGATGCCAGCGTGGTGGTGCGGCTCGACCTGTCGGGTGCGCCGGAGGTCCTGACGCTGCTATCGGGCCGAGAAAGCACCGTGCGTCGGCTGGACCTGCTGCGCGAAGCGTTGGGCGATGCGCCGGCCGACTGGTTCCCCGCGCTTACCGGCAGCAAGTGGCCGGGTGGCGCCAATGATACGGAGGAGGCCGGAACGATTCCGCTCGGCCTGGCTGCCGAGTGAGCAGCGTCAACTGCCAGCGGGCGGCAGAGCAGGTCGGCAACGGCGTGGCGGCGGCGCTTAAGGGCGTCGATTGCATCGCTGGCGAGGCATCGGCCGCAGCCTTCGGTCGGCTGTTCGCGTCAGGCGGTGTATTGGGTCCGGTGCTTACGATCCTGCTGACGATCTATATCGCGCTGTTCGGCTTCGCGCTGCTTACCGGGCGCACCAATGTAAACGTGCGCGCACTGGTGCCGCGCATGGCGACGCTGGGAATCGTACTGACCTTTGCGACCAGTTGGATCGCCTACCAAAGCTTCGTCTGGAACCTGGCCGTCGGCACGCCCGATTACCTGGCCAGTATCCTCACCGGCACGCGCGGCAGCGCGACGGATGTATTCGCGCAGAAGATCGATGTCGTCTTCATCGCGATCCAGGAAGCGAGTGGCGGCAACGAGGATTTCTCGGCCTTTTCGCCCGAAGGGATGATGTGGCTCGGGGCCATGCTGTTCATGCTTGGCACCGTGGGCCTGCTGGTCACGACCAAGATCGCCATGGGCGTACTCATCGCGCTGGGCCCGATCTTCGTGGTGATGGCCCTGTTCAACGGGACCCGCGGCTTGTTTGCCGGTTGGGTCAAGGGCGTGACCATGTGCGCGCTGGCGCCCTTGTTCGCGGTCCTTGGCGGGAGCGTGATGCTCGAACTGGCGGTCCCGATCCTGGGGGCGCTCACCGCGACGCCAGGGCAGGTCAATCCGCAAGCCGGCATGGCGTTCTTCATGGTCGGTGCCGTGCATGTTGCGCTGATGATCTTGGTACTCAAGGTAGCCGGGGCGATGGTTGCCGGCTGGACCGTATTCGGCCTTACTTCCTCGAGTGAAGACCGAGCATCGCCATCGGTCCCTGCAGCGCAGGCCGCTGCGCCGTCCGCGGCCCTGGCGCAAGCGCAGGCGGCGAACCAGGTCAGTGCACAGACCCGGCGGGTCGACCTTGCGGCAGTGCCTATCGCCGCAGCCGCCAACGACGCTGGTGGCGGCGCGACCAGCCGTACGACCAAGGTATTCGCGACCGCTTCGAGTTCCGGCCAGGTTGGACCGCTAGCTTCAGGCCCGGCACGGGCGCTCGGGATCGGCTCTCGCTTCAAGTCGGCCCCGCCCAAGGCCCTCGACCGTTCGATGGAGAAACACTGATGAAACGCGCGCTCTATCCCGCGCTCCTGCTGGCCGCGCTTGGTACCCCGGTGCTTGCCGCCAGCGATCCGCGCCTCGTCGAGGTGATGTACGACGAGATGAAGGTCGTGCGCATTGAAGGCAAGGTGACGGTGCAGGCTTCGATCGTCTTCGGTGAAGACGAAGTGATCGAGAACGTCGCGATCGGCGATTCCGCGGCCTGGCAGGTGACGCCCAACAAGCGGGCCAATATCCTCTTCGTGAAGCCGCTCGACGCGCGCGCTTCAACCAATCTGACGGTGATCACGAGCAAGAGGACCTATCTGTTCGATCTTGTCGCCAGCCCCACCGCCAAGCCGCTTTACGTGTTACGCTTCGACTATCCGCCCGAACCCGAGGCCGAACAAGTTCCGCAACTGGCGGAAGGGCCCAACGCGGTCGAGAAGCAAGCGGCCAGCGATCCCTATGCCGTGGTCGACCCGACCGACCTCAACTTCGCCTGGACCGGTTCCGGCGATCCCGAACTTCTGCCGACCAACGCCTTTGACGATGGCACCGCGACTTTCCTGACCTGGCCGGAAGGCAGGGATGTGCCTGCGATCCTGATCACCAATTCTGAAGGTGTCGAGGGTCCGGTCAATTTCACTGTCCGCGGCAGCACCATCGTGGTCGATGGCGTGCCGGGATCCATCGTGCTGCGGTCAGGCAAGGAAAGTGCCAGGCTGGTCAACAGCGGTCCGGAGCGGGCCGCCAATCCAGATTCAGCGAGCGGGGGAACCGCGCTTGCCTCGAGAGGAGGGAACTGATGCGTCTCGCCATGCGCCTGCCCGAAAAGAAGCCGGGCAATGATACAATCGCAAACGACATCGATCCGCGCGATGAGGCCGATGCCGAGATCATCGACCTGGCCCAGCGCAATGCGTTCCCGACAGTGGGGCGTCAGGGCGGTGCTTCCGATGCGCTCGGCCTCATGGCCGGGATCGCAATCGTCGCGGGTCTCGGCGCAGTGACCCTATGGGGTATGAATTCTGCTCGCGTGGCGCCGCCTGAAGGCATCGGCGGCAAGCAATCCCAATCTGAAGCCATGCCTTCGGTCTCGCCACAGGCGGTCACACAGGTTGCGCAGCCGCCGCAGGCGGTGCCGCAGGTGCGGAGCGATCCCGCGCCGCAACCGGTCTATGCCGCAGCACCGCAGGCCGTTGCTTCGGTGAACCCCTATGCCAATCCCACCGTCGTGTTCGATGCAGGTGCCGCGCCGGGCAGCATAGCCCTGGCCGTGCCGGGCGACGCGCCAAGCGCCAGTGCGGCGACTGGCAACTCTGCCAGCGATTTCGCCAGCCGCATCGGCGGTGTTGGTGGAGCTCCGGCTCAGGCCAGGGCTATGGTCAATCCCTCGACCACGGTCACGCAGGGTACGCTGATCCCGGCAGTGCTTGAGACTGCGATCGACACCAATGTCCCTGGCTATGTCCGTGCCGTCGTCAGCCAGGACGTGCGGAGCTTCGACGGGACCAAGGTCTTGGTCCCGCGTTCGAGCAGGCTGATCGGCCAGTACCAATCGGGCCTGCAGAACGGGCAGAAGCGCGCCTATGTCATCTGGACCCGGTTGATCCGGCCAGATGGTGCATCGGTGAACCTCGCGTCGCCGGCGATCGGCTTCGATGGGACCACCGGCCTGGCTGGCAAGGTATCGGGTGCCGGTTTCTTCAACCGCTTCGGTTCGGCGCTGCTGCTGTCAGTCGTCGGCGGGGCAGGCTCTGTTGCGACTGGCGGTGTTGCCGGGGTTCTGCTCGGTGGAGCGAGCCAGTCGGCCGCCAGCACCGCTGCGCAACAGGATGGGCAGCGTGGCCCCGTGGTACGGGTGCGGCAGGGCGAACCGATCCGCATCTTCACTGCGCGTGACCTCGACTTCTCGTCGGTAAACTGAGGTAGGCCAAACTCGTGACCGCCGAGATCCACCCCTTCCTGCCAGACGATCATCCGGAGGAGGACGCCCCGACGGTCGACCTGCAGGGTGAGCGTAGCGTTTACCTCGACGCTTACCTTGCGCCGTTCAAGGAATGGCTCGAGCGCGACACGGTGACAGAAATCCTCGTCAATCGTCCGGGCGAAGTGTGGATCGAGGATGCGGCCCATCCCGGCATGCAGAAGGTCATTCGTCCGGAGATCGACGATCGCCTGGTCCAGCGGCTGGCAGAACAGGTTGCTCGGGTCAGCCATCAGGGGATCAACCGCGAACACCCGTTGCTGGGCGCGACCTTGCCCGATGGTGCGCGCGTGCAGTTCTGCGGACCGCCCGCGGCGCGCAAGCACTGGGCAATGGCGATCCGCCGCCATCGTCGGCTCGACCTTCCGCTCGACGCTTATGACACCGGCCCGCTCTCGGCGCGGCAGCAGGGGGTGATGCCTGATCCCAATGCGGCCCCGGTTGCCTTCCTGCGCGAAGCCATCCGCCAGCGCCGCACAATTCTGGTTTCCGGCGGTACCAGCACCGGCAAGACGACGTTCCTCAACGCCATGCTGGGCGAGATCCCGCGCCATGAGCGCGTGGTGCTGGTCGAGGATACACCCGAGCTCAAACTGCCTGGCGAGAACGGCGTCGGTCTGGTGGCGGTGAAAGGCGAGCTGGGCGAGGCGAAGGTTACCTCCAACGAACTGCTTCAGGCGGCGCTCCGCCTGCGACCCGATCGTATTGTCCTCGGCGAACTGCGGGGTGCGGAAAGCGTCAGCTTCCTTCGTGCGATCAACACCGGGCATCCGGGGAGTTTTTCGACGATCCATGCCAACAGCTTGCGCGGCTCACTTGAGCAGTTGGCGCTGATGGTCATGCAGACCGGAATCGGGCTGACCCGGTCGGATACCATTGCCTATGCTGCGAGCGTGATTGACGTGATCGTACAATTGGGACGCGACAGCACGGGCAAAAGGGGCATCGTCGAGATCGCCGAAAGCCATTCGTTGGCCTGACGCGTTTCAGCTCCACAATGGAGGTTGCCGTAGCGTCAACCGAACACTGCTGTGCGGCGTTTAGATAACACTTGGAAAAAACCGGGCTTAATCTGCGCAATAATCCTGCGCAATCGCTTGCGTGCATACGAATGTGTGATAGCTTCCCGATCCTAGGCCGCAAAGACGGCCAATGGAGAGGAGAGGGTTTATGAGGGTGAGGTATACCCTGCTCGCGGGTATCTGCGCGGGCGCAATTGCAGTTCCATCATATGCGCAGGACGCAGGCGATGACGAGCCGACGGTCCGGCAGAATGTCATTATTGTTACCGCGCAGCGTCAAAACCAGAGCCTGCAAGAGGTGCCGATCGCGGTCAGCGCCTTCGATGCCGAAGCGCTCGAAGCACAGCAGATCGAGAACACCAGCGACCTTCAGCTAACCCTACCGAACGTCTCATTCACCAAGTCGAACTTTACCGGTTCTTCCTTTACCATTCGCGGTATCGGCGACCTGTGCGTCGGCACCTCGTGTGACTCTGCGACCGGCATCCACACCAACGGTTCGCCGTTGTTCGGAACTCGCTTGTTCGAAACCGAATTTTTCGACCTCGAACGGATCGAGGTTCTGCGCGGCCCGCAGGGCACGCTGTTCGGCCGCAACGCGACGTCGGGTGTCGTCAACCTCGTCACGCACAAGCCTGAGCTGGGCATTTTCGGCGCCTCTGCAGAGGCCGAGTACGGCAACTTCAACAGCATCAAGGCCAAGGGGATGATCAACATCCCCCTCGGTGATTCCGTGGCCTTCCGCGCTGCTGGTTTCTACCTGAACCGCGATGGCTACACGACCAACACCTTCGACGGCAACGATCTCGACGATCGCGATATGTATGCGGTCCGTGGCTCGCTGCGGTTCGAGCCGGGTCCGGACACCACCATCGATCTCATGGCCTATTATTTCCGTGAGAACGACAAGCGCCTGCGTATCCAGAAGCAGCAGTGCCAACGTGACCCAACGGGCGTGCTCGGTTGTCTCAACAACCGCCGCGATTTCGACAATACCAACGCCAATTCGACCTTTACCGGCACACTGGGTTCGGTTGAGTTCCTGTCGATCGCGCTGGGCAATCCCGCGCTGGGTGCGGCCCTCGGCCTCAACAGCATCTACGGCCCGGACATCTATTTCAATTATGACGAGCCTGACGATGTCCGCACCGTCGGCACCTCGTTCACCCCGGACTATTTCGCCGACGAACTGCAGTTTCAGGCGCACATCGATCACAACTTCGGTCCGATCAAGATGTCGCTCAGCGGCACCTATCAGGAAACCTCGGTCGACTCGCGCCAGGACTACAACCTTGGCATCCCCGGGCGGAACTTTGCGCAATTCCAGACGGCATTGAACTCGCTGGCGTTCTTCGCCGCGAATGGGTTGCCTACTGGCGTTGCCAACCCGCCGTTCGTTCCGGGCTCGGCGGCTTACTTTGCACCAATCGCAGCTGCGTTGATCCCCAATGGTCCGGACGGCCAGCTGTGCACTTCGGATACGCGCCTCGACAATCGCGGCGTCTATGAAGGCTTCGGCATCTGTTCCGACCTGCCCGGTGCATTCGACCGTTCGCGGTCGAACGGCAAGTCGTGGTCGACTGAAGCCATCTTCAGCAGCGACTTCGATGGCCCGTTCAACTTCCTGGTTGGCGGCATTTATGCCGAAGCGAAGGCCTATGACACTGATTACTACGTCAATGCCTTTGCGATCGACTACATCACTGGTGTCCTGGGTACCTTGACCGCCTTCGGGGCGGGCGCACCGCCATCCTATCTTGCGACGTCGTTCTACCGGAACAACACGCAGGACTTCAAGCTGAAGAGCTATGGCATCTTCGGGGAAGTCTATTTCGACATCTCCGATACGGTCAAACTCACCGGTGGCCTCCGCTACAACAACGACAAGAAGCGGCTGTCAGCGCGCACGACCTTGGCGAACTTCCTCAATCCCTTCAGCAACGATGGGGATCCCTTCGACTCGCCCTTCGTCGGTAGCTTCGACGCCGATCCCGGCACACCAGGCAACCAGCTGTTGCAGGTTCGCCAGGTCGGGTTCGACGAGATTACCGGACGTGCCGTGCTCGACTGGCAGATTGGACCGGAGAACCTGATCTACGCGTCATACTCGCGTGGCTACAAGTCAGGTGGTATCAACCCGCCGCTGTCTCCGGTGTTCTCGGTTTCGGAAAGCTTCGGGCCGGAATCGCTCGATGCCTTCGAAATCGGTACGAAGAACACCTTCCTCAACGGTGCGTTGCAGCTGAATCTAACCGGGTTCTACTACAACTACTCGAGCCTTCAGCTGAGCCGCATCATCGCGCGTACCTCGGTCAACGACACGATCGATGCCAAGATTTGGGGCGTCGAACTCGAGACGATCATCCGTCCTTCGGATAATTGGTTGATCAATGCGAACTTCAGCTACCTCAACGCGGAAGTTAAGGGCGATCAGTTCTTCTCGAACCCGCGCGATCCGGGTGGTGGTGACCCAGATGCCGTAATCATCAAGGACATCACCAACGGCGCACTCTGTGCGGTCACTGGCCCTGCTCCTGGCGCGGCAGCTGCGTTTGTCGGTGGGGTCAATGCCTCGCTTGGCCTTCAGGCCCCGGGGCCGTTCCCAGCCGATGGTGGAATTGCTTCACTTGGCGCATTCAGCATCTGTAGTGCACTCGATGCCAATGCTCCGGCTGGCTTCGCCGTCCTTAGCCCGGGCGTTGAAGTCAACCTGAAGGGCAATAAATTGCCGCAGGCTCCCGAGATGAAGGCCTCGTTCGGTACCCAGTATACTGCCGAGTTCTCGAACGGGATGACCTTGGTTCCGCGTTTCGACGTGGCCTTTACGGGCGAGCAGTATGGCAATGTGTTCAATGGCCGGGTCAATCGGATCAAGCCCTTCGTCCAGGCGAATGCGCAGATCCAGTTGAACGGTCCCGATGATCGCTGGTTCATCCGCGGCTTCGTGCAGAACATTTTCGACAGCAACTCGGTGACCGGTCTCTACGTCACTGACGCGTCTTCGGGCCTGTTCTCGAACATCTTCACCCTCGACCCGCGCCGCTACGGCATCGCGGTGGGTGCGAAGTTCTGAGACACGACACCTGACAACGGGGGAGGAGGGGCGACCGCCAGGTCGCCCCTTTTTCTTTTGGAGTCAGCGATCCGTTGAGGCGAATGGAGAAAAGTCGGTATCGGTATCGAATACCTCGACCCCTTCTGCCCGTTTGAGCCCACCCACCACTAGATAGGTAACCGGGGTCAGTAGCGCCTCCCACGCGGTCTTGATTACCCATTGCGACAAGACCACCTGCCACAGCTGCTCGATCGGCCAGCCTGCAAGGCCATAGAAGGCGAGTGGATAGAAAATCAGGCTGTCGAGCCCTTGGCCGACCACGGTTGACCCGATCGTTCGCATCCACAGGTGCCGACCCTGAGACCAGACCTTCATCTTGGCGAGCACGAAGCTGTTGGCAAACTCGCCAACCCAGAAGGCCGTCATTGACGCCAGCACGATCCGCCAGCTGTTACCAAATACGAACTCGTAGGCCTCCTGCCCCGGCCAGCCCGCTGCAGGCGGCAGGCTGACGACGACCCAGGCCATGAAAGCCATGAAGGCGAGCGCCGCGAAGCCGGCCCAGATCACGCGCCGCGCGCGGGCATAGCCATAGACCTCGGTCAGCACATCGCCGATGATGTAGCTTACAGGGAAGAACAATACCCCGGCACCGAATGACCATTCGCCGATCCCAGGCAGCGTGACATAGCTGGGCTTAGATGCCCCTATCAGGTTCGACAGCAACAGGATCGTGACGAACGCTGCCATCACGAGATCGTAGTAACGGAAGCGAGGCGAATCCGGTGCTGACCGGGGCGGAGTGCTGTTTTCCATGGCTTAGTGAGTTAGTGCCGATTGGCGCTGCGCGAAAGCGGCGTTATGGCGTCCTCAGCGCGCGCCCGTAGTTCAACTGGATAGAGCACGAGCCTTCTAAGCTTGGAGTTGCAGGTTCGAGTCCTGCCGGGCGCGCCATCTTTCGTTCCGGTAGTGGGCGGGCGACGTAGCTCCCTAGCCTCGCGCTACGGTATCCAGCGGTTCACCGGTGACTGGGTAGCCAAAGTCCTCGCCGATATGCAGCCAGCTCTTGCCGTCCATCTCGCCGATGAAGGGCGTGATCGTCCGTACCGGGATCGCTTCCGCCTGCGCCTTGGCCTCGGCGAAGCTATTGAACTGCGCCAGACGCTCGAGATTGCGGCGCGTCGGGAAGATGACCTTGATCTCGCCCCGCTCTGCGGCGTCCAACGCGCCTTTAGCCGTGGTCCAGAAAAGATGCGTATTTTCTGACAGGTCGGCCTGAATCTCCACGGCGCCCGTGCCGAGATCCGCAAGATAAAAGCGTGTGTCATAGACGCGCGGGATCCGCTCGTTCTTGGGGAACCAGCGGGCAAACGGAGTTAGCTGGGCGAGGTCCAGTTCCCACCCGAAATGATCGAGCACCGGCGCCAGTTGGCCGGTCTGCTGGAGGAAATCGCGCGCGGCGCGAGCCTTATCCGCATCGACTGCACCCTTGATCCCGATTGCAAGACCAGTCTCTTCCAGGGTTTCGCGCACAACGGCGACCTGGTGCGCCGCCTCTTCGGGTTCGAGATGGCCGCCGATCATCGCACCAAGCTCGAAGTCGGCTGGATCGACCCGGCCACCGGGAAACACTGCCATGCCCCCTGCAAACACCATCTCGCGTGAGCGGATGGTCATCAGGATCTCGGGCGGGCCGCCGTCTCCCCCGTTTCGGAAGATGACCACGGTGGCTGCAGGAATGCCTTCAGAAGCGGCCTTGGACGTATCACTCATGAAATCGGTTGTGGCCTGCAACGGGTTGCTTGCCAAGGGGGGATACACCTTGAACTGTCGGTAGAACTTACAAGGTGAACGGTGGCGAAGTTTCGATTAACCATCGTAACGGCGAGAGTTACTGGAGTTCGTGAGTTTGGCACGTCGTCTGCATAGAGTATTCTGTCCCAATTCAGTCTTCTGCGGGGCGCGCTGATCCCTGGTTCTCCGGCAGCGCCCCGAAAAACAAAAGGCCCGCCTGGATATCCACCAGGCGGGCCTTTCCCGTTCTTGGTCCTACCCGGGCCTTGCCGGTGCAGGTGATTTGTGGGTTCGCTTAGCTGTCGGCCTTCGCAACCTGCTTCTCGGAGAGCATCTGCTGAAGTTCGCCTGCCTCGAACATCTCCATCATGATGTCGCTGCCGCCAACGAACTCACCCTTCACATAGAGCTGGGGTATGGTCGGCCAGTCGGAATAGCCCTTGATCCCCTGGCGGATGTCCATGTCCTGCAACACGTCGACACCTTCATATGCGACGCCGCAATGGTCGAGGATTGCGACCGCTCGGCTGGAAAATCCGCATTGCGGGAAAAGCGGGGTGCCTTTCATGAAAAGCACCACATCATTGTTGCCGACGATGTTGGAAATACGTTCGTTGATATCGGACATGGTCCGTCCTTCGTCTGGGAATTGCCTTGCTGCGATTCAGGTGGGGGCTTGGGTGGTGAGTTGCAAGGCATGCAGTTCACCGCCCATACGACCGCCGAGCGCCTCATAGACCAATTTGTGCTGCTGTACCCGGCTCAACCCTGCGAACTGCGGGGCGGTGACTTTCGCCGCCCAGTGGTCGTTGTCGCCGGCAAGGTCGCGCATCTCGACAGTCGCGCCTGGCAAAGCGGTCTCGATCATCGAAACGATATCTTCGGCCGCCATCGGCATCGGGTCAGCCCTGGCTCATGAACTGGCGACGGGCCTCGACGGCGCATTCGTCGAGCTTGGTGCGGATGTCGGACTCGCTGACATCGCAACCGGCAGCAGTCAGGTCACCCAGCAGTTTGCGGATCACGTCTTCGTCGCCCGCTTCCTCGAAATCGGCCTGCACTACGGCTTTCTTGTAGGCGTCGGTCTCTTCCTCGGTCAGCTTCATCAGGCCTGCGGCCCATTCACCTACCAGCCGATTGCGCCGCGCCGCGATCTTGAAGGCGTTTTCTTCGTCGAAGGCGAACTTCGCTTCTTCGCCGCGCTCGCGATCATTGAAATTGGTCATGATGCTTCCCTTGAAATGGGTGTCAGGCGGGCAGCGAGTTCACTCATTCCGCCCGGAACGAATCGTGGCATGCTTTGCACGCCCCCTTGGTGCTTTCAAGGGCCTGGGTAAAGGCCGCCCGGTCATCTGCGGCAGCGGCGGCACCGAGTGTGTCCACCGCGGATTTGAACTCCGCGGCGCGCGCTTCGAAGCTTTCCTTGTCCGACCACACTTCTGGAAGGGCGCGCGTGCCGGCGACGGTGGCGGTTTCTGCACCGTAAAGGGAGGGCAGGGCCTGTGCGAAGCGTTGCAAGCCTCCAATGGCGAATCCGGTCCGCTTGAGCAGGGCGGTCTCGTCTTCCGCCCCACGACCAACTGCGGCGAGAGTGGAAACCATCATCCGCATACCTGCCTGGCGCAATGCCACCAGGTCTGTGGCGTCGGGACGCTCTGCCGAATTTGTCGGATCCGCGGAATTGCCTGCCGTAACGCCGGAAGTCGCGAGGAATGCGGCGCTCGCCGCGAACAATGCCAACCTAGACATTCATCGTCACCACCAGCTTGCCGATCGCGCCCCTATTTTCGAGCTTGGTGATCGCTTCGTGCGCCCGCTCGATCGGATAGGTTTCGCTGACCAGCGGGTCGATCTTGCCGGCCTTCCACAGGTCGAACAATTCTTCGATGTTCTTGGCATTGCGCTCGGGTTCGCGGGCAGTGAAGGCGCCCCAGAAGACTCCGCGAATGTCGCAGCTTTTCAGTAGGGTCAGGTTGAGCGGCATCTTGGCGATTCCGGCTGGGAAGCCGATCACCAGGAAACGACCTTCCCAGGCGATGGCGCGCAGGGCGGGTTCCGAATAGTCGCCGCCGACAATATCGTAGACGATGTCCGCCCCGTTGGGGCCGACGGCCGCCTTGAACGCGTTGGCCAGGTCCCTGGAGGTGTCCTTGTCGAACGGTGCACGGGGATAGATCACAACCTCGTCGGCACCGTGACGCCTGGCGACTTCACCCTTCTCTTCGGTAGAGACCGCGGCGACCACGCGGCAGCCGTAGGCTTTGGCAAGTTCGACCGCCGAAAGGCCGACGCCGCCCGCTGCACCCAGTACCAGGACGGTTTCGCCCGGTTTGATGTCGCCCCGATCCTTCAGCCCGTGAATGGTCGTGCCATAGGTCATCAGTAGCGCGCTGGCCTTCACCAGATCGATCCCGTCGGGTACCTTGAACAGCCGGCCTGCCGCAACCGCGACCTTCTCCTGCAGTCCGCCATTGCCGACGCCGCACATGACCTTGTCGCCAACCTGCCAGCCGGTGACGCCTTCGCCCAGTGCCTCGATCGTGCCGGAGATCTCTCCGCCCGGCGCGAAAGGACGCGGCGGCTTGAACTGGTACATGTCGCGGATGATCAGCGTGTCGGGGAAGTTGATCGCGCAGGCCGCAACCTTGACCAGTACCTCACCTGCGCCGGGGGTGGGTTCGGCGATGTCTTCGACGACCAGGGTTTCGGGGCCGCCTACCTCCTTCGAAAGGACTGCCTTCACGCTGCTTCTCTCCTCGGATTGTTGAGCCAGGGCAAGGCGCCCTCGCGCATGGTTTCGTGCTGCCCGATCACATCCTCGCTGGCGAGGGTCAGGCCGATTTCGTCGAGACCGTTCGTCAGGCAATGTTTCCGGAACGGGTCGATCTCGAATGCGAAGCGGTCCTGGAACGGCGTGGTGACAACCTGGTTCTCAAGATCAATGGTCACCGGATCGGTACGTGCGACTTCGAGTAGTCGGTCGACCTGTTCCTGCGGCAAGACCACGGTCAGGATGCCGTTCTTGAAGGCGTTGCCGGAAAAGATGTCGGAAAAGCTTGGCGCGATCACGGCCATGATGCCGAGATCAAGCAGCGCCCAGGCGGCATGCTCGCGGCTCGATCCGCAGCCGAAGTTGTCGCCCGCGATAAGGACCGGCGCGCCGGTAAATTCGGGATCGTCAATGATGTTGCCGGGATCAGCCCGTAGGCTTTCGAACGCACCTTTGCCCAGCCCGTCGCGGCTGATGGTCTTGAGCCAGTGCGCGGGAATGATCACGTCGGTATCGACGTTCTTGAGGCCCAGCGGAATTGCACGGCCACTGACAGTGGAAACAGGCTTCATTACTTGGCGGACTCCGGGAATTCGGGCAGGCGGATCAAGTGGCGCGGATCGTGCTGGATCACGATTGTCGCGTCGAGGTTGTCCGCCATCTGGTTGAATCGTTCGAACGAAGCGAGCGTGTCGGCCCGGTCGGTGTTGAACTGCGGCACGCCCCGGTTCTCGATCTGCTCTTCGAAGTGGTAGAGATCGCCGGTCAACATGATCGTGCCCGATCTGGGAAGTCGAACGACCAGCGAATGGTGCCCGGGCGTGTGGCCGGGCGTGTTGATCATGGTCACCGACCCATCGCCGAACACGTCTAGATCGCCGGCTATGCGATTGACCTTGCCGGTTGCGCCTGCGGCGAACCACGGGCCGAACTGGGCGCGCGTTTCATCCATCTTTCCCGAGACGATCGCCTCGGCATCGCCGCGACCGATCAGGAGTTCCGCCGCCGGGAAGTCCCGGGTCTGACCGATGTGGTCGTCATGGTAATGGCTGACGGCGACGTAGGTGATGTCCGAAGGTTTCAGGCCGATCCGCTCGAGCTGTTCCGGAATGGTCTCCGCAAGGCTGACGGTGAATACCCATTGCGTGTTGCTGTTGCCCTTGAGTGCAGCCGGAAAGCCGGTGTCCCACAACAGGTATTTCGCGCCGTCGCGGATGACATAGCAGCTGTCGGTCAGCGTCCGCTTCTCGCCATCATAGAGGTGTGTGTCGGAAAAAGGTCCAGCATCGCTCAGTTCGATCGTGCCGCAGTCGAGCCGCCACATCTCGATATCGGGAGCGTCCTGTGCTGCCGCAGGCGCCGTCACGGACAACAGCGCGGCCGTGATCAAGCTTTGTATCTTGGTCATACCTCTCTCCCCACGAGTTCGACCTAATCGGTTTCGGGCTTCTCTCCCGAAGGAACGGGGCCCGATTGCGCGGCCTGCTTCTTTTCCTTGCGCTTGCTCGCGTAGAGCAGAGCGGCAGCGATGGCGGCCGAACCGATTGCGCCAGCGATGGCGGCCTTTCCCTTGATGTTCTTCGTCATCACTCTTCAATGGTTAGGCATCGACGGCTTGGCAAGGGGTGAGCTTGCGGACATCGGCCAGACGACCGGTCACCGCGGCGGCGGCGGCCATGGCGGGGCTGACCAGGTGTGTCCGGGCGCCGGGCCCTTGGCGTCCCACGAAATTGCGGTTGCTGGTCGAAGCGCAGCGCTCGCCAGCCGGAATCTTGTCGGGGTTCATCGCCAGGCAGGCCGAGCATCCGGGCTCACGCCATTCGAAGCCTGCATCGGTGAAGATTCGGTCGAGACCCTCGGCTTCGGCCTGCCGCTTAACCAACCCCGAGCCGGGAACTGCGATGGCCCACCTGACATTGGGAGCCTTGGTCCGACCCTTGAGCACTTCGGCGGCAGCGCGCAGATCCTCGATCCGGCTATTGGTGCATGAGCCGATGAAGACGTTTTCTATGGCGATCTCTTCGATCCGCTGACCTGGTTCGAGGCCCATGTAATCGAGGCTCTTGCGCGCGGCGGCCTGCTTGGAGGGATCGGCAAAGCTCTCGGGAGCCGGGACCACACCGCCAACTGGTACGACATCTTCAGGGCTTGTGCCCCAGCTGACGGTTGGTTCGATTGCGGTCGCATCGATGACGATCGACTTGTCAAACACCGCACCGTCATCAGTCTGGAGGGTCTTCCACCAGGCGAGTGCCCGATTCCATTCCTCACCCTTGGGTGCGTAGGGGCGTCCTTCCAGATAGTCGAAAACCGTCTGGTCGGGCGCAATCAGGCCCGCGCGCGCACCGCCTTCGATGCTCATGTTGCACACGGTCAGGCGGCCCTCGACGCTCATCTGCTCGAACACCTCGCCGCGATATTCGATGACGTGGCCTGTTCCTCCAGCGGTGCCGATCACGCCGATGATGTGGAGGATGAGGTCCTTGGGTGTCACGCCTGGACCGAGAGTGCCCTCGACGCGGATTTCCATGCTTTTCGATTGGCGCAGCAGCAACGTCTGCGTGGCTAGGACGTGTTCGACTTCGCTGGTGCCGATGCCGAATGCCAGTGCGCCGATCCCGCCATGGGCGGCGGTGTGGCTGTCGCCACAGACGATCGTCGCGCCGGGGAGCGAGAAGCCCTGTTCCGGGCCGACGACATGGACGATCCCTTGTTCTGGCGCGGCTGCATCTATGTAATCGATGCCGAAGGCAGGGGCGTTGGTTTCGAGCGCGGCGAGCTGTGCGGCGCTTTCCGGATCGGCAATGGGCAGTCGGCGACCGGCCGCATCCACGCGTGGTGTGGTCGGCAGGTTGTGGTCGGGCACCGCCAAGGTAAGGTCCGGGCGGCGAACCTTGCGTCCGGTCAATCGCAGCGCCTCGAATGCCTGCGGGCTGGTCACCTCATGGACGAGGTGTCGGTCAATATAGAGTATACATGTGCCGTCATCGCGGCGATCGACGACATGCGCGTCCCAGATCTTTTCATAGAGAGTGCGCGGTTTGCTGGCCATGGCGCAGGGTGTGCGGCAGGAATGTCATGGGCGCAAAAAGGCAAAACCAGAGTCTTCCAAACTTAACCTTTCTCTGCTCTATTGACAATCATGTCAGCAAAGCCCTTCGCCTTTCCGATCAAGGTCGTCCCGGACGATATCGATTTCATGGGGCACGTGAACAATGCCCGCTACCTTAACTGGGTGCAGGATACCGTGCTGGCTCACTGGCAAAAACTGGCCCCGGCAGAAGAAGTGGCGAGCAAGGCGTGGGTCGCGCTCAAGCATGAGATCACTTACCGCCGACCTGCGTTCCTCAATGACGAGGTGATCGCGGAAACAGTGCTGGAAAAGATCGCCGGAGCACGCAGTTTCTACAACACCGTGATCCGTCGCGGCGAAGAAGTGTTGGCCGAAGTGAAGAGCATGTGGTGCTGCATCGATGCAGAGAGCCAGCGCCCCGCCCGGATCAGTCGCGACGTCGCGGAACGCTGCTTCGGCATGCCGCACCGGCAGGAACGCTACACCGGCGAATAACGCCAATGGCTTTGCCTGCCGCGTCGGCAGGCTTATATCATGTCTCTGATGACAGTCTTCGTGCCCGTGCTGATCGTGCTTGCAACCTTCGTTGCGATGGAATGGGTCGCGTGGAGTTCGCACAAATACATCATGCACGGTTTCGGTTGGGGCTGGCACCGCGACCATCACGAACCGCATGACAAGACCTTCGAAAAGAACGACCTCTACGCAGTGGTTGGCGCGGCGATGAGCATCTCCATGTTCATGCTCGGCAGCGATTTGGTGCTGGGTGATGCAGCCTGGTGGCCTGCCACTTTCATCGGCATTGGGATACTGCTCTACGGCATCGTCTATACGCTGGTGCACGATGGACTTGTCCATCAGCGCTATTTTCGATGGGTGCCCAAGAGAGGCTACGCCAAACGGCTGGTGCAAGCGCACAAGCTCCACCATGCAACCATCGGCAAGGAGGGCGGAGTCAGCTTCGGCTTCGTCTTTGCCCGTGATCCGGCGAAGCTCAGGGCTGAGCTGAAGGCCCAGCGCGAGGCCGGAATCGCAGTCGTTAGGGATAGTGTAGGCGCCTGATCACTCGTTGCGCGTGGCGATCCAGCTGCCGCAGATTACCAGGATGGCAATGGATACCCAGACCCAGGGGTGACCTAGCGTATACCAGGTGACGATCGCACCGGTCGACATGGCACCGATTGCCATGGTCTTTGCCCGGCGATTGATCGCGCGACGTTCGCGCCAGTCTTGCAGTTGTGGACCCCAGGTCGGGTGATCGAGGATCCGCTGTTCCCAGTCTGGATTGCTGCGAGCGAAGAAGAACACCGCCAGCAGCAGGAAGGGGACCGTCGGCATGATCGGCAGGAACGCTCCGATCGCGCCAAGGCCGACGCTTATCAGGCCCAATACCGAATAGAGTGGGCGCTTCATTTCAACCCGCGGCAATCCGCGCGGCGTGTTCCTTCACCAGTGCGATCATGTTGGGGACGCCCTGGGTCCGGTTGCTCGACAACTGGTTTTTCAGATCGAAAGGTTCGAGGGCGTGGGTCACGTCCATTGTCGCGACTTCGCTGGCCGGGCGGTCCTGTACGGCTGCGATCACCAGCGCCACAATTCCCTTGGTAATCGCAGCATTGCTGTCGGCGAGGAAATGGAGCGCACCAGCATCCCCCGTTGGATAGACCCACACGGCTGCAGAACAGCCACGCACCAGCGTAGCGTCGGTCTTGAGTGCGTCGGGCATGGGTTCAAGTTCACGGCCGAGCTCGATCAACAGGCGATAGCGTTCGTCGCCTTCAAGGAATTCATACTCGTCGGCAATGTCATTGAGGCTGCGCATGGGCGCGCGCTCTAGCGGGGTGTGCGCCGCAGGTAAATCGCGCTCGTGTCAGCCTGTCAGGCCGCCGGGGCGAGTGAACGCGTAATAGATGACGTAGAACCAGCCGAAGAAGCCTTGAACGATGGCCCAGAAGATGGACTGGTGCAGGCTCCAGCTGATCGCCACGGCTATCGCGCTACCTAGCCCGATGCCTGCTCGTGCGGCATCGGTCCGCGCCGCGCTCACAGGTCGACCCCGCTGGCGATGGCTTCGAGCTTGCGAATGCGCTCCTTGAGGTCGGCGATCTCGATCCGCGCGGCACCGAAAGGTGAGCCCTCTTCGCGTGGCGTATTTTCGCGCTGCAGTTCGCTTCGCTTGAGCTCGAGCCACTCGCGCCAGCCGCGCAGCATCGCGCCGGCTACGACTATGAGGCCGAGCAATGATGCGGCAGCTATGATGATGGTCGGTTCGAACATTTCCCTCATGTCCTCCTTGAACCCGGCGGTTTCAGTCGGCCTGCCTGTCGCGCAGGGCCTCGATCTCAGCCGAAATGCGTTGTGTTTCACGGGTATCGAGCGTGTTGCCTTCGGTTGCGATACGTTCGAGCACCTTGATGCGTTCGCGCAGGTCTTCGATCTCGCGCTGCGCTTCACGGCCATACTCACTGTCGGTTACCTCGGGAGCGTCCCCTTTGCGTGAGCGATGGCGTGCCTTCACCATTTCGGTGAAGGCGATGATCGCCACGATCAGGACAATGGCGGACCAGAAGCTCACTGGGTCTTCTCCTGTGTCAGCGGCCGGTTCTCGATCGCGTCGAGCGAACGCAGCTCCTCGATCTGCGCTGCCAGCGCGTGATTGCCGTCAGTGGCGATCCTTTCGAGCACGCGCAGGCGATCTTCGAACTTGCGGAAATCGGCGTCGCCTTTGAGCGCCTGCTGAGCTTTTGCCTGTTCGATCTGTGCTTCGAGCTCGAGCTTTCGCTCTTCATGACGCACGGTGCGCCGGTGCATGCTGTGGGCCATGACGAAAACGGTAAGGACCAGCGTCAGGACAAAGGCGAAGATCAGCGGGAGTTCGGGGTCCATCAGTTGGCCTCCCCGCGTTCGCGCAGGCTTTCGATCTCGTGCGTCAGGCGATAGCCGCTGTCGGTCACGATCCGCTCCACGTTGCCGAGACGATCCTTCATCGATCCGATCTCGGCGCGTAACTGCGCATTTTCTTGCGTGAGCAGCTTGACCCGTTCCTCGGCCTCGGTGCTCTTCGGGTAGACCGCTTTGCCCCAGCTGTTCTCCAGCGGGTAGCCGTGGCGCACACGGATCCAGGTGTTCACCACCCAGGCGACCGATATGCTTGCGACACCGACACCGATCACCGGCGCCATGACGCTGAGCGCTGCGACATCCATTACACGTTCTCCTTGCGCCCGAGCCCCAGCGGAACTCCGGCATCGTCTTCATCGACCCGGCGCTGGTCGCGCAAAGCCTCGATCTGGGTTGCGATGTCATAACCGCGGTCGGTGACGATGCGCTCGAGTACACGGACGCGATCCTCGAGGTCGGCAACGCGGCTTGAATACTGCGCCGCCTTCTCCGCAGTCGCCTCGGCCGTGCTCTTGACGTTCATCTCGGCGATCTTCTGCTGGTGCTTGGCCCAGATTGCCACGATTGGGATCATCAGCGCGACGATCGGTATCAGTTCACCCATGATGTGTTCCTCCCCCGATGCCGATTAGCGCAGGCGTTCGATCTCTGCGGTGAGCCGCGGGTTGCTGCTGACGTAGAAGGTTTCCACGTCGGCAAGGCGACGATCGATGTCCCGCATCCGGGCGCGGATTTCGCGTGCGGTGCGCTTGGGATTCTGACGAACGCCCTGCCAATAGCGCTGCTCGTCGTGATCGACATAGAGGTGCGGGGGCTTCTTGCTTAGCAGCAGGCCGGCGACGAAGTAGGCAGGCAGTGCGAAGCCGGTCGTGAAGATCAGGATGATCAGCGCAAGGCGAACCCACAGGACATCGATGCCGGTGTAATCGGCGATGCCCGAGCAAACGCCCATGAGCTTGGCATTCTGCTTGTCGCGGTAAAGCGTGGTGCGTGGGCTGTTCACTTCATGGCTCCCTTCTTTTCGGCAATTAGCTCTTCAAGCTCGCGCAGCTGTTGGTTGTCCTTCTCGCTGTCGTGCATAATGCGGGCGGGGCGGAATTCCGGGTTGTCGCTGGCTACCAGGCGTTCGACGGTGTCCATCCGGTCGTCGAGCCGCTTGGCGAGGTTGTAGAGTTCCTCGAGCAGCACTTCGTCGTCGGTTGTGATCGATGCGTTGGTCTTCCACTTGGTAACGTAGTGGAGGATGACCCACGGCAAGCCGATAAAGATCGCAATGATGGCGATTACTGGTTCGAATTCCACGGGTCAGTCCTCCTTGCCGGCGCTGCCCATCCCGAGCGCCTTCTTCATCTGTTCAAGCTCGTCGTCGATCGCATCCTGGCCTTCCAGCGCGGCGATTTCGTCGGCGAGGCTCGGCTGGCCGCTGCTGTCGGCGATCTGCAGTGCATCGGCGCGGCCTTCGGCGTAGTCGACGCGGCGCTCGAGCTGGTCGAAGCGGCTCAGCGCTTCGTCCACGCGCTCATTGGTCATCAGGCTGCGCAACTTGACGCGATTCTCCGCGCTCTCCAACCGGGCGGCGATGGCGGTCTGGCGACTGCGCGCTTCGCGCAGGCGGTTCTGCAGCTTCTGGATGTCTTGCTCATAGGCGCGCAGCGCGTCGTCGAGCACCGCGATTTCCTGCTTGAGCTGTTCGGACATGTCCACAGCCTTCTTCTTCTCGACCAGCGCGGCACGGGCGAGATCTTCACGATCCTTCGACAGTGCCAGCTGAGCCTTCTCGCCCCAGTCAGCCTGGAGCTTGTCGAGCTTGACCGTGTGGCGATGCATTTCCTTCTGATCCGCGATCGTCCGGGCCGCGCTCGCGCGGACCTCGACCAGCGTTTCCTCCATTTCGAGGATGATCATGCGGATCATCTTCTGTGGGTCGTCCGCTTTGTCGAGCATGTCGTTGAAGTTGGCGGCGATGATGTCGCGGGTGCGGCTAAAAATGCCCATGAAAGAAGCTCCACTGGAGAAAAAGTCGGATCCGAAACCCGAGCCCTGGGCCCGGCCGCCGTCGCGGGTCGGGGTGGGCGAGCGGCGCAGCCGTTCTACCTCTGCCTCGATCCGTGACAAGCGGGGGCGGGCCGAAGCGCCATCGGCATTGCTGCCGGCGGGACTGTCGGGGGAGAGGCGCTCCGGCCCAAGGGGGTCGTGGTTCGGCGGCAAGGTCATGCGATTTCGACCTGGTCGTAATAGGCGATCGAAGGCGCGGGCGCGCTCATCGCCAGGTTCGAACTGAACACCGCGAAGATGGTCATTGCCAGAAAGCTCGCCAGCGAAGCTTGGCCGAGCTGGGTACGGAAGAAGTTGCGGTCGTACATTTTAGGATTTCCTCCCAAGAAGCTGTTGTCCCCTGTTTAGCAAAGCCTGTGCCAAACTTGGAAAAGCGCAGAAATCTGAGGCTTGCCGACAAATCGACGAACGGCATGTTGGTTTCTATTGCCAACCCTTGGGGAAATTTCCTATCTCTTGGGCATGGATCGGGACAGCCAGTTCATAGGCCAGTCGGGGGCCTTCCTTGATGCGGTCGAACGCGCCAGTCGGGCCGCGCCCATGCGGCGCCCGGTGCTCGTCATCGGCGAGCGCGGCACGGGCAAGGAATTGATCGCTGAACGCCTGCATCGCCTGTCCACTCGTTGGGACGAACCGCTCGTCACAATGAACTGCGCCGCGCTGCCTGAAACGCTGATCGAAGCCGAACTGTTCGGACACGAGGCCGGGGCCTTCACCGGTGCTACCAAGACACGGGCCGGACGGTTCGAGGAAGCCGACAAGGGAACGCTATTCCTCGACGAACTGGGTACTCTTTCTATGGGCGCGCAGGAACGCCTGCTGCGTGCCGTTGAGTATGGTGAGGTTACCCGCATCGGCTCGAGCCGCCCGATGCGGGTCGATGTGCGTATCGTTGCGGCGACAAACGAGGACCTGCCGGCCAAGGCCGCGCGTGGAGAGTTTCGCGCCGACCTGCTCGACCGGCTCAGCTTCGAGGTCATTACCTTGCCGCCGCTGCGCGTGCGCGAAGGCGATATCGGGGTCCTGTCCGAATATTTCGGGCGACGCATGGCGGCCGAGTTGGGTTGGGAGGGCTGGCCGGGATTCGCGCAGCATGTTGCCGAGCAGCTCGAGAAGCACGACTGGCCCGGCAATGTGCGTGAGTTGCGCAATGTCATCGAACGCGCCGTCTATCGCTGGGACAACTGGGATGAGCCAATTGGCCACGTGCAGTTCGACCCGTTCGACAGCCCGTGGAAACCGGTTTCGCAGATTACGCGTTCACCGCAGCCGGTCGTGGGCGCGGCCAGTGTGGTACCGCCGCCGACACATGACCTCGACAGCGTCGAAGACCTGCGCCAGGCGGTCGACGAGCATGAACGCAAGATCGTCGAGCATGCATTGGGCAAGCATCGCTGGAACCAGCGCCAGACGGCCAAGGCGCTGGGCCTCAGCTACGACCAGCTGCGCCACTGCATCAAGAAGCACGGGCTGATGCAGGAAGGCGACTGACGGCGAGAGTCCACTTGCTTTTCGCGGGACTCGCGCCTAATTGGCCACCCATCCCGACATTGTCGCGACACTGGAGGGCTGGCGCCGCAAGGGGCCGGCACCAAACGCCATTGCCGCATCGGGACCGTTTTGGAGATCGAATGGCCGATATCGCGCGTCTTACCGAAGTGATCGAGCCCGAGGCGAAGGCTCTCGGCTTCGACCTCGTGCGCGTGGCCATGATCCCGTCAGAAGCTGGTGATGGCGGCATGGCGCTGCAGGTCATGGCGGAAGATCCCGCCACCGGCCAGTTGGTCATCGATCAGTGCGCCGCGCTTTCGCGTCGCGTTTCCGACGCGATTGACGCGCTGGAAGAGAGCGGCGAGGTGCTCGTCGAGGGCGCATATCACCTCGAAGTGAGTTCACCCGGCATCGATCGCCCACTGACCCGCACCAAGGACTTCGCCAATTGGGCCGGGCACGAAGCAAAGATCAGCATGGACAGGGCCTGGGACGGCCAGCGCACCCTGCGCGGCAATTTGGTCGGGATCGAGGGTGATATGGTCACCATCGAGGACCGCAAGGCGGGGACGGTTTCGTTGCCCCGCAACATGATTCATTCGGCGAAGCTCGTCTTGACCGACGCGCTCATTGCCGCCACCCAGCCGCTCGACACGAGCGGTGCCGACGAACTCGTCGAAACTGAAGAGAAGGCAGACGACTGATGGCCAGTGCCATTTCCGCCAATAAGGCCGAACTCCTCGCGATCGCCAATTCGGTCGCCAGCGAGAAGATGATCGACAAGTCCATCGTCATCGAGGCGATGGAAGAGGCGATCCAGAAGGCTGCTCGCGCGCGCTACGGTGCCGAGAATGACATTCGTGCCAAGCTCGATCCGCTGACCGGCGACCTGCGCCTGTGGCGCGTCGTCGAAGTGGTTGAGGAAGTCGACGACTACTTCAAGCAGGTGGATCTCAAGCAGGCCGCCAAGCTGGAAAAGGATGCCAAGGTCGGTGACTTCATAGTCGACCCGTTGCCGCCGGTTGATCTCGGCCGCATCGACGCGCAGTCGGCCAAGCAGGTGATCTTCCAGAAGGTCCGCGATGCCGAGCGTGAGCGTCAGTTCGAAGAGTTCAAGGACCGCGCGGGCGAGATCATCACCGGCGTGATCAAGTCGGTCGAGTTCGGCCACGTGATCGTCAACCTCGGCCGTGCAGAAGGCGTTATCCGCCGCGACCAGCAGATCCCGCGCGAAGCGGCTCGTGTCGGCGAGCGTGTCCGTGCGCTGATCACCAAGGTCGAACGCAACAACCGCGGCCCGCAGATCTTCCTCAGCCGCGCACACCCCGAGTTCATGAAGAAGCTGTTCGCGCAGGAAGTGCCGGAAATCTACGATGGCATCATCGAGATCAAGGCCGCTGCCCGCGACCCGGGCAGCCGCGCCAAGATCGGCGTGATCAGCCGCGACAGCTCGATCGATCCGGTCGGCGCCTGCGTCGGCATGAAGGGCAGCCGCGTGCAGGCTGTCGTGCAGGAACTGCAGGGCGAAAAGATCGACATCATCCCGTGGAGCGAGGACCAAGCGACTTTCATCGTCAATGCGCTCCAGCCGGCCACCGTCAGCCGCGTGGTCCTCGACGAAGACGACGGCCGCATCGAAGTGGTGGTGCCCGACGATCAGCTGTCGCTAGCCATTGGCCGTCGCGGCCAGAACGTGCGCCTCGCCAGCCAGCTTACTGGCCAGCAGATCGATATCATGACCGAGGAAGAAGCCTCGGAGAAGCGCCAGAAGGAATTCGCCGAGCGTTCGAAGATGTTCGAGGAAGAACTCGACGTCGACGAAACGCTGTCGCAGTTGCTGGTTGCGGAAGGCTTCGCCGAGCTCGAGGAGGTCGCCTATGTCGAGCTCGAGGAGCTCGCCGGGATCGAAGGCTTCGATGAAGAACTCGCCGAGGAACTCCAGAACCGTGCGCGTGAAGCGATTGAACGCCAGGAAGCCGCGCATCGCGAGGCGCGTCGCGAACTGGGCGTCGAGGATGCGCTGGCCGACATTCCGCACTTGACCGAAGCAATGCTGGTCACGCTGGGCAAGGCGGGCATCAAAACGCTCGATGATCTGGCCGATCTCGCGACCGACGAACTGATCGCCAAGAAGCGTGAGGCTCCGCGTCGCCGCAATGCCGCCGACGGACCGCCGATGCGGCGTCCTTCGGTGCGCGAACAGGACAAGGGCGGCGTGCTCGGTGAGTACGGCCTGTCCGAAGAGCAGGGCAACGAGATCATCATGGCTGCCCGTGCACACTGGTTCGACGACGAACCCGACACTCAGGAGGCCGCCGATGCGGACTCCACCCAATGAGCGCCTGACGCCGGACATCGCTGACACGCCCCGGGCCCGGACCGCTTCCGAGCCCGAGCGGCGCTGCGTCATCTCGGGAGAGACAGCTCCGCGCGATTTGCTCGTGCGGTTGGCGGTCTCTCCCGAGGGTCTCGTGCTGCCCGATGCGCAGGAGAAGGCCCCGGGGAGGGGCGCCTGGATCGGAACCGACAAGGCCGGGCTCGCAGCTGCCATCGCTTCGGGCAAGCTCAAGGCAGGTCTTTCACGGGCCTTCAAGACTGGGGCGCTGGAAATTCCCGTAGCCTTGCCGCAGATGGTCGAAGACGCCCTGACCCGCGTCGCACTCGATCGGCTGGGGCTCGAAATGCGCGTCGGGAAGCTTATCTTGGGGACACAGCGCATAGCCGAAACTGCGCGGGCCGGTGGCGTGGCGCTGCTGTGTCATGCCTCTGATGCAAGCGAGGACGGGCGCAAGAAGCTTGACCAGGCTTGGCGCGTCGGACGCGAGGCCGAAGGATCGGGCGAACGCGGGGTGACACTGCCTCTGGACCGCGACGCGCTGTCTGTGGCATTGGGCCGCGACAATGTCGTCCATCTGGCGCTTGCCGATGATGCTGCGGCGGCGCGGGTGCTCAAGCCCCTGACGCGCCTTATGCACTTCCTCGGGCACACTGTGCCCACCGCGGATGGGTGCGCAATCCCGTAGCTGGGGTAGGCGCGCCGACTGACGATTTGAACGATACGAAGATAGAGAAACGAGCAATAATGAGCGACGACGAAACCAAACCTGCCCGCAAGCCCCTCGGCCTCAAGAGGTCGGTGGATGCCGGCGAGGTCAAGCAGACCTTCAGCCACGGCCGCACCAATAAGGTGGTGGTCGAGGTGAAGCAGCGTCGTCGCCTGGTCGGCAAGCCGGGCGAGGCTGCTCCGCCGCCACCCCCGCCGCCTCCGCCCCCACCCCCGCCGCCTGCGGTCGCCAAGCCCGCGCCCAAGAAGGCGGCGCCGTCGGGTGAAACGCCGCAGGAACGCGTCGCACGGCTCCAGCGCGAAGCTGAGGAGGCACGCCTGCGTGTCGCCGAAGAAGCGCGCAAGCGCGAGGAAGAGGAAGCACGCCGGGCTGCCGAAGACGAGAAGAAGCGCGCCGAAGATAACCGCAAGGCTGAAGAAGAAGCCGCCAAGCGTGCGGCTGAAGAGGCCAAGCGCGCGGCAGAGGCGCCGGCCCCCGAGGTGGAGGAAGCCGTCACGGACGATGGCACGCCAACTCCTGCACCGCGCCGCTTTACCCCGGTTGCACGGCCCGAGGCCAAGAAGCCCGAGGTGAAGAAGAAGAAGGAAGACAAGCGGGCCGAACGTGCGACGCCCGAGCATGTCGACAAGCGTCGTTCAGGCAAGCTCACCGTCAATCGCGCGCTGAACGATGACGAAGGCCGTCGCGCACGCAGCCTCGCTGCGCTCAAGCGGGCGCGTGAAAAGGAACGCCGTCTCCATGGTGGGCCGACCAAGCCGCGCGAGAAGCAGGTGCGCGACGTGGTGGTTCCCGAAGCGATTACGGTGCAGGAACTCGCCAACCGCATGGCCGAAAAGGGGGCGGACCTGGTCAAGGAACTGTTCAATCTCGGCATGATGGTCACCGTCAACCAGACGATCGACCAGGACACGGCCGAGTTGTTGGTTGAACAGTTCGGACACAACATCACCCGCGTTTCCGAAAGCGATGTCGACATCGATTCGACCGTGGACCAGGATCCGGAGGACACGCTGAAGCCGCGTCCGGCAGTGGTCACCATCATGGGCCACGTCGACCACGGCAAGACCAGCCTGCTCGACGCACTGCGGGGCACCAATGTCGTGAAGGGCGAAGCCGGCGGCATCACCCAGCACATCGGTTCCTATCAGGTGAAGACCAAGGGTGGCGACCTCGTCACCTTCCTCGACACGCCGGGCCACGCGGCCTTTACCGAAATGCGCGCACGTGGTGCCAATATCACCGACATCGTGGTGCTGGTGGTTGCGGCGGATGACGGGATCATGCCGCAGACGATCGAGGCCATCAATCACACCAAGGCCGCGGGCGTCCCGATGATCGTCGCGATCAACAAGTGCGACAAGCCCGAAGCCAACCCGCAACGGATCCGTGAACGCCTGCTCGAGCACGAGGTAATGGTCGAAGGCATGGGCGGTGAAACGCAGGATGTCGAAATCTCCGCCAAGACCGGCGCAGGACTTGACGAATTGCTCGAAAAGATCGCGCTGCAAGCCGAACTGATGGAGCTCAAGGCGCGCCCCGACCGCGATGCCGAAGCGACCGTGATCGAAGCCCAGCTCGACAAGGGTCGCGGCCCGGTTGCCACGGTGCTGGTGACCCGCGGCACGCTCAAGCGTGGCGACACCTTTGTCGTCGGGACCGAAAGTGGTCGTGTGCGCGCGCTGGTCAATGATCAGGGCAAGCAGATCAAGGAAGCTGGTCCTTCGATGCCGGTCGAGGTCCTCGGCCTCGGCGGCGTGCCGGGCGCAGGCGACCTCCTGACCGTGGTCGAGAACGAGCAGCGGGCCCGTGAGGTCGCCCAGTATCGCCAGGAGAAGGCGACCGAGAAGCGCACCGCGCTCGCCCCGACCAACTTCGACACCATGTTCGCCGGTCTCCAGTCGAACGTGATCGAATTCCCAGTGTTGGTGAAGGCCGACGTGCAGGGTTCGGTGGAAGCGATCGTGACCGCTTTGCACAACCTGTCGAACGACGACATCAAGGTGCGCGTGCTGCACGCAGGCGTTGGCGCCATTACCGAGAGCGACGTTACGCTGGCTGCGGCCAGCAAGGCGCCGATCCTTGGCTTCAACGTCCGCCCCAACGCCAAGGCGCGTGACCTGGTCAAGCGCGAGAACGTGCGACTGATGTACTACGATGTCATCTATCACCTGACCGAGGAAATCGCGAAGGAAATGGCGGGCGAGCTGGGTCCCGAGCGGATCGAGCACGTCGTCGGCCGTGCCGCGGTCAAGGAAGTGTTCCGCTCTGGCAAGAAGGACAAGGCCGCTGGCCTGCTGGTCGAGGAAGGCGTCATCCGCAAGGGACTGCACGCCCGCCTTACCCGCGACGATGTCATCGTCTCGGCGACCACCATCTCGTCGCTGCGACGCTTCAAGGACGACGTGGACGAAGTCCGCGCGGGTCTCGAATGCGGCGTGGTGTTGGCCGACACGAACGACATCAAGCCGGGCGACCAGCTTGAAGTGTTCGAGGTCGAGGAGCGTGAACGCACGCTGTGAGCGCGAAAGAGCACGTCCTGGGTCACGCTCATGCCGAACTGATGGGTGTGAAGTTCGAACACTTCGACAGGGAGCGCGAGGAGATTACCTTGCGCTTCCACGCCCCCGATTGCTTCATCACCCCGCGCGGCAGCGTGCAGGGTGGCCTGGTCGCGGGGTTCCTCGACGAGGTGATGGGCTGGGCGCATGTCTGGGCAACCGAGCAGGTCGAAGCACCGCTCAACCTCGAAATATCGATGAGCTTGCTCAAGCCGGTGCTTGCCGGGCCGATAGTCGGCAAGGGGCGGGTCGTGCGGCGTGGACGCAAGGTGATTTTCCTCGAGGGCGAACTGTTCGACGAGGCGGGCAATCTGCTCGCACGGTCGACCAGTACCGCCATCCCGACGCCGCGGCCGGTGAAGGAGTAGCGTCATGGCCCGCAACCAGTCGTCTCCCGAGCAACAATCGGTCCGCGTCCTCAAGGTTGGCGAACGTGTCCGGCATATCCTGTCCGAGCTGCTCGCGCGGGGCGAGGCGCATGACGATGTTCTGCGCGCGCATCACATCTCGGTGACCGAAGTGCGGATGACGCCCGACCTGCGCAACGCCAAAGCCTATGTGAAGCCACTGCTTGGCAAGGACGAGGCGGAGGTGCTCAAGGCATTGCGGACCAATACCGCCTTCTTCCAGAAGGAAGTGGCACAGCGGCTTGGCCTCAAGTTCGCTCCCAAGCTCAGTTTCCAGCCGGACGAAAGCTTCGACGAGGCCGACCGGATCGAGCGCCTGCTGTCCGATCCCAAGGTCACGCGCGACCTCGACGAAGAGGAATGATCTGCTAGCCTCATCCTCGTGAGGAGGGGCCAGATGGACTATACCAGGATCGCCTGCGACCAGCCGGCAGATGGGGTCGCGCGGATAACGCTGACCCGTGCCGACAAGGCCAATGCGCAGGACAAGGCGATGCTATACCAGCTTGACCATGCGCTTGCCGCGGCGGCGCGCGACGATGATGTCCGGTGTATCGTGCTGGCGGCCGAAGGCGAACATTTCTCTTCCGGGCATGACCTGCGCGATGGCAGTTCGCTTGCCGATTTCGATCCAGTTACGCTTTGGGCAGGCTTCGAAGAGCCCGGGCAGGCCGGTCAGCTGGCGTCCGAGCATGAAATGTACCTCGGCTTGTGCCGGCGCTGGCGCGACCTGCCCAAACCGGTCGTGGTTCAGGTGCAGGGAAAATGCATGGCGGGCGGGCTCATGCTGGTCTGGCCCTTCGATATCGTCATCGCCAGCGAAGACGCGCGCTTCTCCGACCCTACCGTCGCCTTTGGGGTGAACGGGGTCGAGTATTTTGCGCATGTCTGGGAGCTGGGTCACCGCAAGGCCCGCGAATTGCTGTTCACCGGCGGTGAATTCACTGCCGAGGACTGCCGCGCAATCGGCATGGTCAATCACGTGGTTCCGCGTGGCGAGTTGGAGGCGTTCACCCTGAACATGGCGGCCCGCATCGCGCGTCGTCCGTTGATCGGGCTTCGTCTCGCCAAGCTGGCCTGCAACCAGAGCCTCGACGTGCAGGGCTACTCGACCGCGTTGCAGACGGCGATGGGTTGGCAGCACGTCGGCCATGCCAATGCGCGCCTGGTGCATGGGATGCCAGTGGACCCGGCCGGGGCCGATACGATCCGCCGCGAAGCCAAGGAGGGGACGCGCGAATAGCTGATCGAACTGCCCTACCGATCCAATAGTTGACTTTGGCAAGTAATATGCCATTTGTGACGTCATGGAAAACGCCATCGCCGCTGCCGTCCCCGTCGTGCGGGCTTTCAATCGGGACTTTTCACGCCTCATGGGCCTGCTTGAGCCGCGCTATATGGGCAG
The DNA here is from genome assembly GCF_013260645.1 of Erythrobacter mangrovi. NCBI lineage: Bacteria > Pseudomonadati > Pseudomonadota > Alphaproteobacteria > Sphingomonadales > Erythrobacteraceae > Erythrobacter > Erythrobacter mangrovi. The sequence continues at coordinate 2,987,897 of NZ_CP053921.1, forward strand.
CGAGCTTTCGCTGGTCGAAGCGCGGGTGCTCTACGAAATTCGGACGCGTGGGCCGGTGCTCGCACGAGACATTGCCGACGATTTGCGGCTCGATCCCGGCTACCTCAGCCGGATTGTTGCACGTCTCTCGAAGGCGGGGATGGTCCGCCGCGACCGCGGCAAGGACGCACGCGAGCGTCCTCTTTCCCTGACGGAACAAGGCGAACGCAGCTTCCGGGCACTCGACCTGGAGACCGCAAGCAAGACCGAAGCCATGCTTGCGGAGCTCAAGCCGGATGGCGCCGCCCACCTCGTTACATTGCTCGAAGGGGCCAGCGCGCTGCTGTTCGACAAGGGCGAGGTACCGTGGTCCATACGGAACCATCGCGTCGGCGACATGGGCATTATCGCGGCGCGCCAGTCGATCCTCTATGACGATGGGTACGGCTGGGGCAGCAAGCTCGAAGCGATCATCCTCGACATAACCGCGCGTTTCCTGCGCGAGTTCAAGGATGGGCGCGAGCAATGCTGGGTGGCGGAGCGGGACGGTCGCATCCTCGGCTCGGTGTTCCTTGTCGAGGAACCGGGCGAACCGGATACCGCCCGCCTGCGTCTTCTCTATGTCGAGCCCGAAGCGCGCGGCTTGGGGATCGGCCAGGCTCTCGTTCGTGAGTGCACCCGCTTTGCGCGCAAGGCCGGCTATGCGCGGATCCTGCTGTGGACTCATGCTGTGCTCGATAGCGCGCGGCGCATCTACGCGGCCGAAGGCTATCGAATCATTGCCAGCGAGGTTCAGGAGGAATTCGGCAGGCCTGAAGTCAGCGAGACCTGGCTGCTCGACCTCGCTGCTGTCAGCCCGGCACCATCCGTGCCTTGATCGTGATATCGACCTTTCGCCCGACGATCAGCGAATAGGCGGTCATTCCGAACTGCCGGCGGTCGATACGCGTCGATCCGGTCAAGGTTACTGGCTCGCCTGGTGCAAGCGTGGCCGGCGGCCGGTCGAATGTGACCTCGAGTGTTACCGGTTTGGTGACGCCGCGGGCGGTCAGCATCCCCTCAATGGTGCCGCTGGTCGGCGAGGTGAAACGCATCCCATCGCCGATGAAGTGGACGGTCGGGTATTTCTCCACCCAGAAGAACTTCTCGCCCTTCAATCGCTTGAGTGTGACGGAATCCGGGGCCGTCAGCGCCCGCGCGTCCAGCGTCACGTCGAGGTGCAATGCGTCGGGTTGCTGGGGTACCACCACAGCCGATCCCGATACTTTGGGAAACTGGGCGGTCTTGCTGGCGATCCCGAGGAAGGCGACCTTGGCCGACACCGCGCTTTGCGGTCCATCGACGGTGAAACGTAGCGTGTCGAAAGCGCCCGTCGTAAGCAGGAAAATCAGCGGAAGGATGAATAGTCGCAGGGGCATGCCGGACCTCGCTGGTCGAGTCGCACCGAGACTCTTGTGGACCGCTGTGTGTGACGCTGGCCTTAACCGCGCAAGTTTGCATAGAGAAGCGATGGCCAAGCTCTATTTCTACTATGCCAGCATGAATGCCGGCAAATCGACCATGCTGTTGCAGGCAGACTTCAATTATCGCGAACGCGGGATGGCGACCATGTTGTGGACCGCAGCGCTCGATGATCGTTCGAGGGGCAAGCCGATCGCCAGTCGTATCGGGCTGGACGCGGGCGCTCACCTGTTCGAGCCGGATACGGACATTTGGGCCAGTGTCGCTGCCGCGCATCGAATTGCGCCAATCAGCTGCGTTCTGATCGACGAGGCGCAGTTCCTTTCGAAGGAACAGGTTTGGCAATGCGCGCGGCTGGCAGACGAAACCAATATTCCCGTGCTCTGCTATGGTTTGCGGACCGACTTCCGGGGCGAACTTTTTCCTGGTTCGGCAGCATTGCTGGGAATTGCGGACTCGCTGGTTGAGTTGAAGGCGATTTGTCACTGTGGGCGCAAATCGACGATGACAGTGCGTGTCGACGCCAATGGTGTTGCAGTAAAGGATGGGGCGCAAATAGAGATCGGCGGGAACGATCGCTTTGTTGCCCTGTGTCGCAGGCATTTCGTCGAGGCGCTTCAGCGATGATAGATGATGAGCTCCATGTCCGATTGGAAGACGCAAATCTCAAGCTTGTGCCGTTGGGTGAGGACCATCGTGAGGGGCTGAGGGTGGCCTGCGCGCTGGATCCCGACATATGGGAGTTGTATCCCTTTTCCTACTTGGACGAGGCTTTTGACAGCCAGTTCGACCTAATGCTTTCCAGTGGCCGCTCGCGTCGTTGCTATGCGATCCTGCTCGATGATCGCGTGGTCGGGATGACCGCTTGGATCGAGCATGGAATGCCGGGTTGGTCAGTAGAGATCGGCAACAGCTACATTACGCCCAATGCTCGGGGCACCGGGATCAATCGGCGATTCAAGAAGCTGATGTTGGACCACGCCTTCGCCTGCGGTTTCCAAAGGGTGGCCTTCAAGGTGGACGCGATCAATCTACGTAGCCGCGCGGCGGTCTTAAAGCTTGGCTGTACGCAGGAAGGTATAATGCGGCACGAACGGCGCACTTGGACGGGGCGGCTGCGCGACATCGTTCTGTTCAGTATCCTGCGTGATGAATGGGCTGGCTGATACGTCGGGACATCCCTATCTAGCCCGACATGACAGAAACCCTCCTCTACGCGGCCATTCTCGTGCCGTGCCTCATCGTTGCCATCGTCTTCCATGAGGTTGCACACGGCCTTGCCGCGCTGGCGCTGGGCGATCCGACCGCGCGTGAGCAGCGCCGGTTGAGCTTTAACCCTTTGCGCCATGTCGACCCGGTCGGCACCCTGCTCGTGCCGGGAGCGCTGGCGCTGGTCGGTGGACCGATCTTCGGTTGGGCCAAGCCTGTGCCGGTCAACGCAAGGCGGCTCGACAATCCGCGCTATGGTATGATGGCAGTGGCCGCAGCCGGACCCGGGATGAACCTGTTACTGGCGCTGGTCGGCGCGGTCCTGTTGGGCACAGTTGCGGGCATAGGCTTCGAGCCGGGTAGCGTGTTCGGCAGCTTGGCCTTCACCATGCTGTCGACTTTTGTCCTCATCAACATTTTCCTCGCGCTGTTCAATCTACTGCCGATTCCGCCTTTCGATGGATCGCATATTGTCGGCGGTCTTCTGCCGCGCAGCATGGCGGGGCAGTGGCAGAAGCTTCAGCAGATGGGGATGCTGCTGCTGATCCTGCTGATTGCCGCGACATGGGCCTTTCCCAATGCCGGGGTGGTCGAGCACACGGTGCTGCCCCCGGTGCTGTGGCTGCAGGAACGCTATATCGATCTCGCGCAGTGGATCGCGAACGGGATCGCGGGGTGACCCACCCCAAGCCTGCACCACATGGCTGGCTGATCCTCGACAAGCCGCGCGGCCTGGGTTCGACCCAGGCGGTGTCGGCTGTCAAACGCGTGTTGAGGCAGGGGGGCTATGCCAAGGCCAAGGTAGGCCACGGCGGCACGCTTGACCCGCTGGCCGAAGGCGTGCTGCCGATCGCACTGGGGGAAGCTACCAAGCTTGCCGGACGCATGCTCGACGCGAGCAAGATCTATGAATTCACGATCCAGTTCGGTGAGGAGACCGACACCTTGGACAGCGAGGGCGAGGTTGTTGCGCACAGTGATCATCGACCTCCGATGGCCGCCATTGCGGCGGTCCTTGAGCACTTCGTCGGACCGATCGAGCAGGTTCCACCCGCCTTTTCGGCGATCAAGGTTGACGGCAAGCGGGCCTATGATCGTGCCCGCGCTGGAGAAGAGGTGGAGATGGCTATGCGGGCGGTGACGATCCACTCGCTGTCCTTGGCGGGGGAACGCGAAGACGAGGTCCTCCGGTCCGCCTTCGCCACTACCGCTGGCCGTCCCGATCCGTTCGATCCGCAAGCACCCCTCGAGCTGGCCGACAGCATCACCCTTGTCGCGCATGTATCGAAGGGCACCTATATCCGCTCCCTTGCACGCGACATCGCGCATGCACTCGGGACGGTCGGCCACGTCACCTATCTGCGCCGCATCAAGGCGGGGCCGTTCCTCGAACAGCAGGCGATTTCGCTGGACAAGCTGGAGGAAATCGCTAAGGGCGCGCCCATCGAAAACCTCCTTCTGCCGCTCGAGGCGGGGCTGGACGACATCCCGGCCTTGCAACTCGATCCCGACAGCGCGCAGGCGGTCCGCCAGGGCCGGGTATTGTCGGGGCTGCCCCAAACCGACGGGCTCTATCTCGCGAGGCTGGACCAGAATCCGGTGGCGCTGGTGGAACTCAGTGGGGGAACGGCAAAGGTCGTTCGGGGCTTCAATATTCCAGATGTCGCGGAGTAAAATGCATGTCGGTTACCGCCGAGAAGAAAGCTGAAATCATCAAGGACAACGCCCAGGCCAAGGGCGACACCGGTTCGCCGGAAGTCCAGGTTGCCATCCTGACGGAGCGCATCCGCAACCTGACGGGTCACTTCAAGGAAAACCACAAGGACAACCACTCGCGCCGTGGCCTGCTGATGATGGTCAACAAGCGCCGTAACCTGCTCGCCTATCTGAAGAAGAAGGATGTAGAGCGGTACAACGCGCTGATCGCGAAGCTGGGCCTTCGCAAGTAAGAGTTTCTCGAAGGGGCGGCTCAGGTCGCCCCTTCGCTTATCTGGGAGGATCGCCGGAAAAGTGGAATCCGGTTTTCCGGTTCGCGATCCGACCCATCAAGACGGCCCTCGCGCAATTCGGCGCTGGAGCCAATTCAGGGGCATAGTGACCCCGCACCGGACCGGGACGGCTTACCCGGAACTGTAGGCCCCGCACCGCAATATGGCGCTGCGGGTTCATGAAGGAAAATCCATGTTCGACACGAAAACCGTATCGCTGGAGTGGGGCGGAAAAACCCTCACTCTGGAAACCGGCCGCATTGCCCGTCAGGCTGACGGCGCGGTCCTCGCCACCTATGGCGAAACCGTCGTTCTGTGCGCGGTGACCGCCGCCAAGAGCGTCAAGGAAGGTCAGGACTTCTTCCCGCTGACCGTCCACTACCAGGAAAAATTCTCCTCGGCTGGCCGTATCCCGGGCGGCTTCTTCAAGCGTGAGCGCGGCGCGACCGAAAAGGAAACGCTGACCAGCCGCCTGATCGACCGTCCGGTCCGTCCGCTGTTCCCCGAAGGCTTCTATAACGAAATCAACGTTATCGCGCAGGTCTTCAGCTATGATGGGGAGTGCGAACCCGACGTACTGGCGATGATCGCCGCGTCTGCAGCCCTGACCATTTCGGGCGTGCCCTTCATGGGCCCGATCGGCGCATGCCGCGTCGGCTTCAAGGATGGCGAGTACATCCTCAACCCGAAGCAGGCGACCGCTCTTGCCGACGATGGCCGTCTGGACCTCGTCGTTGCCGCCACGCACGACGCCGTGATGATGGTGGAATCGGAAGCCAAGGAACTGACTGAAGCCGAAATGCTCGGCGCCGTCGCTTTCGCCCACGACAGCATTCGCCCGGTCGTCAAGGCGATCATCGACCTCGCCGAACAGGCTGCCAAGGATCCTTGGGACGTCGCCTCGCAGGACGGCAACGAAGACATGAAGTCAGCGATCAAGGCGATGATCGGCGATGACATCGCTGCCGCCTACAAGCTGACCGACAAGTCGGCCCGCTCGGAAGCGCTCAACGCCGCCCGTGACAAGGTCAAGGCGCACTATGCTTCGGACGAGTTCGACGGCCAGCAGCGCATGACCGCGATCAAGCTGACCAAGAAGATCGAGGCCGACATCGTGCGCGGCGCGATCCTCAAGGACGGTACCCGCATCGACGGCCGCAAGCTCGATCAGGTTCGCCCGATCGAAGCAATTGTCGGTGTTTTGCCGCGCGCGCACGGTTCTTCGCTGTTCACTCGCGGTGAAACGCAGGCGCTGTGCTCGACCACGCTCGGCACCAAGGATGCCGAGCAGATGATCGACGGTCTCGAAGGGCTGAGCTACGAACGCTTCATGCTGCACTACAACTTCCCGCCCTATTCGGTCGGTGAAGTGGGCCGCTTCGGCGCTCCGTCGCGTCGCGACACCGGTCACGGCAAGCTCGCCTGGCGCGCGCTGCACAATGTGCTGCCGAGCCACGAGGACTTCCCCTATACGATCCGCGTTCTGTCCGACATCACCGAGTCCAACGGCTCGAGCTCGATGGCGACCGTCTGCGGCGGCTGTCTGTCGATGATGGATGCCGGCGTTCCGATCGAACGCCCGGTATCGGGCATTGCGATGGGCCTGATCCTCGAAGGCAAGGACTTTGCGGTCCTGTCGGACATCCTGGGCGATGAAGACCACCTCGGCGACATGGACTTCAAGGTCGCGGGTACCGAGGCCGGTATCACCACCATGCAGATGGACATCAAGGTCGCCGGCATTACGCAGGAGATTATGGGCAAGGCGCTCGAGCAGGCGAAGGCCGGCCGTACGCACATCCTTGGCGAGATGCAGAAGGCCCTGGGTTCGGCACGTACCGAAGTCAGCAAGCACGCTCCGCGCATCGAGACGATCCAGATCGACAAGTCGAAGATCCGCGACGTCATCGGCACGGGTGGCAAGGTGATCCGCGAGATCGTCGCGGAAACCGGCGCCAAGGTCGACATCGACGACGAAGGCGTGATCAAGATTTCGTCGAGCGACCTCGACCAGATCGAAGCCGCCAAGAAGTGGATCCTCGGCATTGTCGAGGAACCCGAGGTCGGCAAGGTCTACAACGGCAAGGTCGTCAACATCGTCGATTTCGGTGCCTTCGTGAACTTCATGGGCGGCAAGGACGGTCTCGTCCACGTCAGCGAAATGAAGAACGAGCGCGTCGAGAAGCCGACTGATGTCGTGTCGGAAGGCATGGAGGTGAAGGTCAAGGTCCTCGAGATCGACAACCGCGGCAAGGTTCGCCTGTCGATGCGTGTGGTCGACCAGGAAACCGGTGAAGAGCTGGAGGACACCCGTCCTCCGCGCGAACCGCGTGAACCGCGCGGCGACCGTGGTGGTGATCGTCGTGGCCCGCGTGGCGATCGCGGTGGCCGTGGTGGCGACCGGGGTGGTCGTGGTGACCGTGGACCGCGTCGGGACCGCGACGGCGGTGGCGACAACCACGTACCGGACTTCCTGAAGGACTGATCCTGCCTTAGGGTTTAGGGAAGGGGCCGCGGGTTCGCCTGCGGCCCCTTTGCTTTTGGAGAGCTGAAATGCTGCCGCGTGAGACCGTTGCCACCGCCCAGATCCCCGATGGGGAGACGCTTACGCTCGTCAGCCACGGGCGTGACTTCATCATCATGCTGGGGCGCGATGAGCTGATGGGCACGCGCATGCAGTTCTCCGAGGAACAGCTGGCCGTTCTGACTCTGGCCGAGCTCGAGGCAAAGCGGCCGCGCGTGCTGATCGGCGGTTACGGCATGGGTTTCACCTACCGTGCCGCCTTGGCCCATCTGCCTGAAGGCGGCAGCGTCACCGTGGCGGAGATCGTTCCGGAAATCCTCGATTGGGCGCGCGGCCCGCTTGCGGAGCTTACGGGAGAAAGCCTTGCCGACCCACGGGGTGAGATCGTGCTCTGCGATGTCGCTGCGCTGATCGACGACGCCAATGACGGCACCACCGACAAGTATGATGCGATCCTGCTCGATGTCGATAACGGCCCTGACGGGATCGTGCGGGATGCCAATTATCGCATCTACAGCAAGACCGGCCTGGGCAAGGCGCGCGATGCGCTAAGGCCCGGTGGCATCCTGTCCGTCTGGTCGGCGGCGCCGGATCACAAGTTCACCGTCCGCCTCAAGGAATGCGGCTTCGAGGTCGAGGTGCGTGAAGTGCGGGCGCGGCCCAACAACAAGGGACCGCGCCACACCATCTGGTTCGCCCGCAAGCGTTAGGCGGTCTTGATCCGCGGCATGCCCATGAAGTCGCGCTTGCCGATCTCGAGGCCCTTCATCCGCAGGATGTCGTAGAAGGTCGTCGCGTGGAAATAGAAGTTGGGCTGGCTGAAGCTGAGCAGGAAGTTCTGCCCGGTGAACTCCATCAGTCGCTTGCCGCCAAGCACGAAGCCGATCGTGTTGTCGGCGATCGCCTCGAGTTCGTCCACGGTCACCGCCGCCAGCGAATCCTGCGCTGCCTTCAACTGCGCGCGCATCGCATCCCAGCTCTGCGGCAGTTCGGTGAAGTCAGGCGAGAATTCGCCGGTCGGTAGCTGCGAGATCACATAGGCCGAATGCACCCACACGCTGCGTACGTGCTGGGGTAGCGGCCACATGGTGTCGCACAGCTGGGCTTCGATCAGGTCGGCGTCGGTCAGGCCGTGCTCCTGCACAAACGCCTCGGCCTTGTTGACCAGTGCTTGCATGCCGCCAAGCACTTGCTGGCAGCTGGGGACGAAGGCTTCGTGAAGGGTAAGCGCCATGTTTCTCTCTCCTGTAGTCGCAATAAAAGGGCCCGGCAGTCCTGCGACTACCGGGCCTTTGGGGGGATTTCGTCAGCGAACCCGCGGGCCGCCGAATGGCAGCGGCGGAGGGGGACGTCGGGCACCGCGCGGCAGCTGCGCCTGGTAGGCCCGGCCGCAGTGTTCGACGCAATAAGGGAAACCGGGGTTCACCTGTTCGCCGCAGAAGTGGAAGTCAGGCTCGCCCGGGTGGCCCATCGGCCAGCGGCAAACCTTGTCGTTGAGGTCGAGCAGGCTGGTCTTGTCGGCAATCGAGGGGTCGGGCTTCGCCGGCACAAGGCGGCGCGGCGGAGCGGGCGGGATCGGGGCCTGCTGGTCACCGGGGCCCTGGCGCAGGAAGCCGCCCGGACCGACCGAGACGATCTTGGGCAGATCCGACGAGCGATTGGGCAAGGGCTGCGACGGGATCGCGGAGTCGGCCTTCGGTGCGGGTGCATCGGCAGGTTTCGCCGGGGCGCTCGCTATAGGCTTTGCAGCCGGCTTGGCCGCGACCGGCTTGGCGATCGGCTTTGCCGCCACCGGCTTGGGCTTGGCCGGCTTCTTGTCATTTGCCTTCACCGGCGATGGGCGTGACTTCAGGCCGAGGCGGTGCGCCTTGCCGATCACCGCATTGCGGCTGACCCCACCGAGTTCATCGGCGATCTGGCTGGCGGTAGAGCCGCTCTCCCACATCTTCTTGAGTGTTGCGATCCGTTCGTCGGTCCAGCTCATTCGCGAATCCTGTATCCTTCTGCCCGCCCGGCGCTTGCCAAGATGGGGTGCTTGGCCCTAGGCGCGCAGCCATGGCCGATCAAGTCCAACCCATGCCTTCCGCGTCAGGGCAGCCCGATGCCCCGCTAGTCGAGGGAGATGCCGGAAGTAAGGGTCGTTTTCCCGAACGCGGCAAGCCGGTAATCACCGGGATCAACCGCGTGGGATTATGGAGCCTCTATATTAAGGAGGTCCGGCGGTTTCTCAAGGTCCAGACGCAGACAATATGGGCCCCGGCGGTCACCACGCTGCTCTTTCTGGTGATCTTCTCGGTCGCATTGGGTCGCGGCGGGCGCGAAGTCCTTGGCGTGAACTTCCCGACCTTTGTCGCACCGGGCCTGATCGCGATGGCGATGATGCAGAATTCCTTCGCGAACTCGTCGTTCTCGCTGCTCTCGGGCAAGATCCAGGGCACGATTATCGACCTGCTCATGCCGCCGCTGTCCGAAGGCGAGCTGATGACCGGCATTGTCGCCGCAGCGGTGACGCGCGCGGTAGCCGTCGGATGCACGGTCGCCCTGGCGATGTTGCTCTATCCCGGCGTAAACCTGGCGATGGCGCATGCCTGGGCGGTGATATGGTTCGGCCTGATGGGAGCCGCCATGCTGGCGCTGCTGGGCCTCATGGCCTCGATCTGGGCGGAGAAATTCGACCACAATGCCGCCGTGACCAACTTCGTGGTTGCCCCACTGTCGATGCTTTCGGGCACATTTTACGTGATCGAGAACTTGCATGGCGTGTTCCAGGCGATCAGCCGCGCCAACCCGTTCTTCTATGTCATCTCGGGTTTTCGCTATGGCTTCCTCGGCCAGAGCGACATCGGCGATGCCGCGCATGTGGCAGCTGCGGCGCTGGGCCTGCTGGCGTTCAACGGCCTCCTGGCGCTGATCGCCTACCGGCTGCTGAAATCGGGCTGGAAGATCAAGAACTGACACGCGCCGCTGGCGGCGCGTCGTTTCAATGCGTCAGGCTGCGGCGCATGCGGTAGCGCCCATTCTCGAACTGCTGGAAATAGACGTGCACGTCAGGGTGCTCGACCGGTCCGCCGCGTGAATCGTTGATCAGGTTCTGCTGGCTGACATAGGCGACGTAGCTGCTGTCGTCGCTCTCGGCGAGCAGGTGATAGAACGGCTGGTCGCGGTCCGGCCGGATATCCTCCGGGATCGCCGCGTACCATTCTTCGGAATTGGCGAAGACCGGGTCGATATCGAAGATCACGCCGCGGAAGTCAAAAACCCGGTGCCTGACCACGTCACCTATTGCGAAGCGGGTTTGCAGGCGACGGGGGGCATCTATCGTGCGACCCGCCTGGGCGGAGAAAAACTGAGCGCGTTCCATCTTTCACGACAATATGGTGCGCTGCGGCAAGGAAACAAGCTGCACGGTAGGGCCATCCCCCGATTTCGCATGCAAAGGGGCTTGGCAAGGGAAGGGGGCTCGGCTAATCGGCGCGCCTCGCTTCGACCTGGGCCACGCGCCCGCAAGCGCACCCGAAATGCGGAGAGGTGGCAGAGTGGTCGAATGCGCCGCACTCGAAATGCGGTATACGGGCAACCGTATCGAGGGTTCGAATCCCTCCCTCTCCGCCACGCACCCGGTATTATGGCGCAATTGCACCAACATCGATCCGGCTCGAAACTCACCTACTACAAGCGGTTCGAAAACAGCCCTTTGCTTCAAATGCAACAGCGTTTTGTGGATGGCGTAAGATGGGTTAGATGTCCGCCATGACGAAGCCTGAAACATTCAGAATCAGTTCTCACCTCAAAGACATAATTGGCCGCGATCTGGTCACTAACGAGTTCGTTGCAATCTTTGAGCTTGTCAAAAATTCCATTGATGCTGGGGCAACGACGGTCGATATCGAATTTGACCCGGATGAGGACTCAATTGCCCTAATCGACAATGGGCGTGGGATGTCGGCGGATGACATCCGCGATAAATGGCTTTTTGTAGCCTATTCTGAGAAGGCGCTCGCATCGCCCGACAACTACCGCGACAAGATCAAGCCTGCCGGACAGTTTGCTGGAAGCAAGGGGATCGGTCGTTTTGCGTGCGACACACTTGGAGAGAAGCTTGAGCTGTATAGTCGAGCTACAAAGAGTGGCGACATATCAAAGCTCGATGTGGACTGGACCAAATTCGAGAAGGATAGCACTGACGAGTTTCAGCGAATACGTGTTTCTCTAGGGGTGGTAGACGAGTTCCCTGAGACTTTCGTTGATGATCCGATAACCGGACGCGGAACAATGCTGGTCATAAAAAAGACCCGGCAGACATGGGATCAGGACGCGATTGTTCGTCTAAGGCGTGATCTTGCGAAGCTCATCGACCCATTTGGCACAAGCAAAGATGTCACGGTTTCAACCTGGCTGTTGGATGGCTCCAATGATCTTATTGATGGGGTTGATGGACCGGTTGGGAATGAAATTGCGGACTTGCTCCGTGATAAGACCAGTCGAGTTGAAGTGGCGATTGCAAATGAAGTGATACACACAACCCTGTTCGACCGAGGCCGGAAAATCTATGAGATTCAGGAGCCTTCGAGTTACCCTGAACTCGCTGATTGCGAAGTAACCGGGCAGATATTTTTCCTGAACCGCTCCGCGAAACACACTTTCACCTCTCGGATGGGTGTACGACCGGTCGAGTTCGGCAGTGTGTTTCTGTTTTTGAACGGCTTTCGGATTTCACCTATTGGAGATGAAACCGACGACACATTGGGTCTAAGCCGCCGAAAGCAACAGGGCCAATCTCGGTATTTAGGCACCCGCGACGTAATTGGCCGCGTAGACGTGGCGGCTGCGCCAAAAATGTTCCGTGAGGTCTCAAGCCGAGACGCTGGGCTTGTCGAGGATGCGCGTAGTCGGGCGTTGTTCGAGGCAATCCGTAAGCACATGATATTCCGTCTGGAACGCTACGTGGTTGGCGTGAATTGGCAGGATAAGCCGGATCAAGATCGGGATACACCGGAAGGATTGGAAACTGACCGGGCACGTGAACGTGTGCTCGGGATCGTTGGCGCCTTAGCAAAGTCAAAAAAGATCGACATACTATATTATGATCAGGAGCTGGTTCGCGTTTCTGACGATCCCGACCAAATCACAGACAACGCTCTACAGGCGATGTCTGCTGTTGCGGAAAGTCGGGGCGACAATTCTTTGCTGGGTCAAATTGAGGATGCTCGCAAACGCATTGAAGAGTTAAAGGCGGCACGCGATGAAGCGCGCGAAACCGCACGGCATGAAATTGAAAAGCGTGCTCAATCAGACGCGCGTATTGCAGCACTTGAAAAGCAGGCCGCATTCCTCGGTAGCAGCAAAGACGTGGACGTTGAACGTGTTCAGCTCCTTATGCATCAGGCAGCAATTCATTTGGGGCACATTCGATCTGCAATTGCGAACGCAGCGCACGAGGCTCGCGGTGTAATTTCTTCTGCGACTTTGCCCGAAGGCATCGATGAATTGGACGATGTCGAGGATTTGCTGGCGACTATACGCCAATCCGCTCGCCGGATTTCTGCATCGATCGCAGGAGCAAGCCTTTCCGGAGATCGATTGAGAACAGTCCTATCGTTTGCGCCAAACATTCGCGTGGACTTGGAGACAGATAAGGTCACCGGAGATTTGGTTCGTTTCCTCACCGAGTATTTCGATGTTCGCTTGGATGGCATACCAGATATGCCAATCGCCACATTTGAGGCATCTGACGCAGAGTTGGAGCGAGAGTTTTCTCCTGTCGATATGGCTGTTTTGATTGACAATTTGCTGGACAATGCCCGTAAAGCCAAAGCGTCGAAGATCGATTTCTCCGCTTCGATGAAAGGCAAAAATTCACTCGGCATCAAAGTCACTGACGACGGCCTTGGCATTAATGGACGGAAAGTTGATCCTTCGATGTTGTTTGAGCGCGGGTATAGCGGGTCTCCGAACGGAACTGGGCTGGGCCTCTATAGTGTGCGACAGATTCTTGAGGGCATGGGTGGCTCAATAGAAATGATCGGTGATGGCTCTCGTGCTGATTTTGAGATTGTGATTCCCGGAGGGCAATAGATGAATTTGGATATCGGCATCCTCTGGATCGAGGATTCCTTCAGTGCGGATGAAGAGGCCTCTCTCAGGCGTAGAGTAGAAGAGGCCGGTTTTATCGCACGTATCGACACCATGCCCAATGGCGAGGGAATTGAAGAGCGGGCTCGAAAGCATCAGCTCTACCATGTCTACGACATCATCCTTCTCGACTACCGATTGCAGAATGAGAATGGCGACGACCTTGCTCCAAAAGTCCGCCAGCTATTCCCTGCGACGTCAATACTATTCTATTCGGGAAGCGAGGACGAATCGACGCTTCGCCAGCTTATCGCTGCCAATGCAGTTGAGGGGGTCTTTTGCAGCGCGAGACAGGGGGGGCGATTCATTGAGCGCGCTGGTTCCCTGATCGATCAAACCGCCCGCTCACTTGATCGGTTGTCGGGAATGCGTGGACTTGCGATGAAAGTAGTCGCCGAATGCGATGATCACATGAAGCGTGCGGTCCTGTCCATGACCGCGCGAGACGAAAAATGCGCAGCGAAAATGGCCGACTTAGACAACGACGTCAGTAAGGATCTGGACGGAGTCAAGGACGCCTATCAAGCCGCCAGTGATCTGGATGAGCGCATGAAGACACGCGCAGTAGACAGCATGAAGTTGTTCAAACATTTCCGCCGACTCACTCAGGTAGTCGCGGGGAGCCCGCAGAGCTTTGGTTTGGATTTAGAAGCGGTAGATGAGCTTCGCGAATTGCGAACTGCGACAAAAGACTACGGCACGCACGTGCTCGGCAAGCGCAATGTCCTCGGTCACGTAGTCGAGGTGGAGGGAGATGCTGGATGGGAATTAAGCGGGAGTGATACGATCGCCATTGGCGACTTCCCTGAAATCCGTCAGGCGTTTGCTTCGCACATTAAGGCTGTCCGCCGGATGACCGAACTCGTCACGTTGCTGGATACTCAGTAGGCCCATTAGAGTTTCGCCAAGGGCCTCTGCCAAAAGTGGCGGCACGGCGTTCCCCACTTGCGTGTATTTTGGGCAAGCATCGCGACGGCGACTCCCGCCAGTCGTGTATGGTCCTTTGAATGAAAACCAGTCGGGAAATGACTGCAATCTCGCGTGTTCCCGCACCGTCATGGCGCGCGGCTGCGCATAATGAATGAAGTCATCTGGCAGGGTGCTAATTGTGGGAGCAGGTCCGAGCGGGTCCAGCGGCGTGGTTGAGCGCTTTCTGATGCCGAGGCGCGCCCTGTCATCGGGACGCAAACAAACGCCTCGTTCACAGCTCTTGAGTATCTGTCGCATACGGTCGGTTGTTGTCGCCGAATGTCGGGGTAGCCGCATATCAGTCGGCCGGTTTGAGCTACCTGCTCGCATAAGCAACTGGAAGGGCGATTTCGGCTTTGTTGCTCGTTGCAGAGCCTTGAAGCCCAGGTGTCCCCAATCACTATCGAGACTAGGTGTGTAACCAGTTTCATCTAGGTCAGAAAGTGCATCTTGCGTGGTGGTGCCGTCCGACGAAAGTCCGCGTTCACGCAGAAACGCTTTGCGGGCAACTCGCAGTCTTTGAAGTGGATCAACTCCCGGTATTGATCTCTTAAGAGCGGCAATGAGCACGAAGCGCGGCCTGCGTTGAGGGACACCCCAATCTGCAGCCCGAATAATTTCACTCCATGTATCGTAGCCAAGAGCTTCAAGCTCGCTTTCGACATATTCGGAATATGTGGCGCCAGTGCGATGCTTCATTGAGCGGAAGCCGACCACGTTCTCAAGCAGGACAAGGCGCGGGCGAATTGTCTTCACATAGTCGAGATAGACTTCGACCATTCGACTGCGGGGATCGTCAGGCCGACGCAGGCCATTCATGCTGAATCCTTGGCACGGTGGTCCTCCGGCGATTAGGTCAATCTTGCCCCTGAGATCCGCCAACTGGTCAGGATGTTGGTCGAGAAGCTTTTCCGCATGCCATGCGCGCTTTTCGAGCCAGCTTGGCCAAACTTCATCGAGTTCGGTGCCTTCAATAAGGTTGGAGCTGTATGTTTGAAAGGCGTCGTCATGGGCCTCGACCGCGAACTGAGGCGAAAAACCGGCGTTGCTTAGGCCAAGGGAAAGTCCCCCACATCCTGCAAACAAGTCAATTAGTGTCGCCGCCATAGCAATCCCATTCCATGCGGATAGTGCAATGTCCAGGGAAATGGGTTTGTCAAGCAACGGGTTCAGGACCACGCATCGAAAATGACTGACTCCCCGAGCCGGCAAATCGACCGAAAGGAGTGAACCTCTCACTCTTGAGGCTAACCTCACATCGCTCCGATCCCCCCGAACTCTGGTTCTTCAAACGTTCGAAAGGGGCTGCGCGGACTGGAGCGATTTCGTATGAGACGGGCCTACGGCACCTCTAAGGCACACGAAACTCGTGAGGCTGCTATCATCACCTTCGGCTGACAACCGCATTCATCAGCATCCACTACATGCCCGACGACAAAACGAGATCGGCTAGCAAGATCGGCAAGTTCGTCGATACTTGAGCAGTCAAGCTCCACCGTGAGTGGTTCACGATTGCCTTGAGCATGCAGTTGAAAAAGCTTCATCAGGCCGCATCCTTCCTGCGTTGCCAGTAACCCTTCCAAAGTCGAGATACAGGATACCTGCCTGCCAACGTCAGGACTTGCGCATACTTTTCGCCGTTGGAATTGCGACGGTGGTCCTCTCTCCAGCAGGCATCATTTGCGTAGTAGAGTGTATAAGGACCAGCGATCTTGTGATGAGTGCCAAGTTCGAAGCGCCTTAAACGTGAAAAGAACGACTCAGCGTGGTTGGTACTGATCCAACCATCGGCATACTGCTTCGAATGGTTGACCCTGAAGGCTTGATAGCGAGCCGCAATTTTCGCCGAACCGGAAAAACTATCTGAGATGACCATCGCATCCTCTTCAAGGATGTCAGGGAGCATGTCTGGCATTCTGCTCTCGTGGTTCACGAGCACGCAACGCGAGCGGCCATGCCTCTCCCGCAGAACCATAACGACCCTTTGCTTCTCCTTATTTCGATTAAGTCTCCGCCGATTTCGCTTCGAAGGGTTATCTTTTCCCGGCTTGACGTATCCACCGCAGTGGAGAGCGTCGATCTCAACCTCTCCCCCCAAGCGAAAGCTCGATTGATAGGCCGTGAGCACCTCGCGAAGCTTGTGAGCGATGACGAACGCAGTTTTGTACGAGACTTCGATCAGATGACTGATGCGGATCGCGCTAATTCCCTTGGGCTCGTTTACGAAATGCGCGATTACGAGGAGGATGTCTCGATATGGAAGTTTCCGGTCCTGAAATATCGTGCCTGAAGTGGCTGAGAATGTGTTGGCGCAAGCCGTGTCGGCACACTTCCAACGACGACGAGTGCTAATCTTGTAAAGGTGGGTGCCTCCGCAATTGGGGCAAAACGGCTCGCCGCTGTTCTCCGCAAAGCGCAGCGCGACGAATTCGGCGTAGGCCTCTTCGTCTGAAAGGCAATGAATGCGCTTAAAACTAAGCGTTCTTGCCTTTGGCGAGAGTAAAAAATGCTGCGAAATTTCCTCCTTTGCGAAATCGCAGCGGAAGAAGAGTGCAGATTTTCATCGTGGATCAACACGAATCTTTTTTCTCAGATCACTCTTAGGTAATCTGGCAAAACTTTCTTTTTTTCTCAGATCATTTTCAACACAAAATATCGCTTATGAGCCAATCACTCGCCACTCTTTCGCAAAGTCACCCCGCGATTCGACCAAGTCGCCTTCGTATTTTTTGAAGTAGGTGCCGATTGAATTTGTGACCTTTTCGAGAGTCACTTGATCGTCGGGGTCATGATCAATGTGTTCCAGCATGAGCTTGGCGACTTCACGTGGGCGCAACCAGTCACCCGCTTCGCGCAGCTTTGTTAATGCCAACTGGCCCTGTTCCCCCGAGCGAAACGGGCTTGACCATGCTCCTGCGCGCATTGGCTTAATGTGGTCACCCGACCACCCGGGGTGATCAAATCGCAAGATTGTTTCGGCAGCTTTGATAATGGCCGAGTGGTTCCGCAAACTCTCGCGGAGCGGGATAAGGCGACGCAAGCCTTCTCGTATCTCGGAAATTTCTTTCTCGGCGGCTTTGACTTCGCCCTTGGCAAAAGCGATCTTCCTCTCAAGGCCATGCTTCAGATTAGACTTTCCCATGGCGAGAAATTTACTGCGAACAGACGCTTAAGTCTTGGTGCAATTGCGCCATAATACCGCACGCACCCCCAGTACTTGTCTCTGCTTGCAGAGACCCTTCGCGGGTCATTGATGTCCGATGCTTTGGGAGTTCAGACGCTTACATCGGCCATAAAAGCGGCTTGACCTTGTCACTGTGTCAGGTCGGATAGGCTTGAATCACTCGGTTGGGAACACCCCTCGAGGATGCTGCGGTGCGTCCGCAGCATGGCAACACCTTGGAGTGATTCATGAACAAGCATTCTCTGGTCGGCGCTGCTGCGCTGGCGATTTTTTTGGACCGGTTCGGCGCATGCCGAGGACTTCACCGGCCCCCGCATAGAGGCACGCGCCGGATGGGACCGTGCAAGCCCGGGCGACAAGCAGTCATCGGTCGACGGCATTTCTTACGGTATTGCAGCGGGTTACGACATCGCTTTGACCGACAGCCTGATTGCAGGCTTGGAAGCCGGGGTCGACCTGTTCAACAATGACACGAGCTGGGTGTCGGGAACGACAGCCTTCGAGTCATCCGCAAAACGCGACATCGAGTTTGCAGGGCGCATCGGCACCGGGCTGGGCGAGAACTTCCTCGTTTACGCCAAGGCTGGCTATTCCAATGCCCGCTTTGAAGAAACGATGACGGTTGGCGGTACGACCGGCAATAGCCGAACCGAGCTCTCCACGAACCTCGATGGTATCCGGGTCGGTGCCGGCCTGGAGACGAAGCTCGACGACGGCATCTATGCGAAGACAGAGTATCGTTACACCAACTATGAGCAGGGCGTTTCCCGTCACCAGGTGGTGGCGGCTATCGGCTTGCGCTTCTGAGATCGAGCAATCCCCAAAATAGGGCGCGAGCGGCGGGCTGCCGCTCGCGTTCCTTTATTTGGATCAGGTGCGACGTGCTTGGTTGCCGGGTGTGGGGTTGGCATGGCAGCACCACTTGCGGCTCGAACGATTGAATCGCGAGTTGGCTAGAACGCCAGCCCCTGCCCAGAGGTTGGCGGAGAGTCCGCATTGCCGCCTAATCCGCTCACCATTCACGAATGTCAGAAATTTCGGGCGGCTTCGTCGACAGTCTTTTGAGCTGCCTTTCGTGCAATAGCCCGCAATGGCCACGCCTCGTAGTGTCGCAGGGACCGGCGCAATGCCTGCTCCAGCTCGGCGCGCGTATAGAGCTTGCCTCTGACGACTACCGCCTCGAGGCTGTCCAGCGCGTCGAGCGACTTTGTCGGATCCTGCGCGAAGATCAACAGATCGGCCTGTGAGCCCTGCGCAATACGGCCCGCCTCGTTGCCAAGCGACGCGCCGGCAACATTCGTGGCGTAGGCCAGCACTTGCTCTGGCGTGATACCAGCCTGTTCGAACAGGCGCATCTCGCGCCAGAACGACCAGCCCGGGGCGGTAAAGGGCTGGCCTGCATCGGTTCCGATGTGGAGGGTTGCCCCTTTGTCCGACAGGCGCTTTACCAAGCGCTGCTTGAGCACAAGCGCATTGGCGGCCTGGGCGAAACGCCCTGCTTCAAGGCCACGATAGACCGGCAAGCCCGTTTGCGAGTTCCAGACCACATCGGCAAAGAAGGATGGCAGCAGCGCCTTCGACGCCTTTGAAGCGACAGCGGGATTGGCAATGCCCTGGAAGCCTTCGAGCGTTGCGATAGTTGGAGTATTGCGTATTTGCTTGGCGAGGATGTGAGCTTCGACCGCCGCCAACCTAGATGCGTCCACCTTAGCCCAATCACCGTTGCGATAGGTTACCTCGTGGCCACCGAGCGTGGATGGGTCGGGGACGCCGAAAAAATGCTGGACGTCAGGGATGCCTGCCTTCTCCAGCGTCATCTCCACCGGAACATGACCGATCACATGCATGTCTCGGGCGTCGGCAGCAGCGATGAGCGCGCGGATCAATGATGGGGTCAGTCCCTCATACGCCTTGACGCATGAGTTGCCCCCTTCGGCGATTGCGGCGACCGCCCGTTCTGCATCGGCCGCCGTTTCGACCAGCAACGTATTTGGCCAGACCTTCTTGCCCTTCGACACGAAGGGACCGCAGGAGACCATATTCGGAAACGGGCTGCCTTCGCTGATCAGTTGCCTTGCCGCAGGATCCGCGGTGCCGTCGATATCGCCCGCGCTGCGAATGGTGGTCACCCCATGCGACAAGTGCAAAAGCCCATAGTGCTGGGTCAGCTTGAGCAGGTTGTCGCCCGGCAGGTGGGTATGCATGTCGACAAAGCCGGGGAGGACAAATTTGCCCCGGTATTCGGCCAGGACGGGCATGTTCGCCGTGCTGGTGCCCAGTCCGAGCCGCCCGGCCGCAACCTCGATCCTGGCCTGTGGGGTTCGATCCAGCATCGGATTGATGATGGTCACTTCGTCGAGTGCGAAGGCCTCATGAGAGGGGGCCGGGGCCGTGGGTATTCGGAAGACAAAGAGCCATAGGCCCACGAGCAGAAGCGCCAGGACGCCCAGCCCGATGAGCGAGCGCCGGTAGAGAACTCTCATTTCTTGTCGTCCTTCAATGCGCGAAGTTCCGCCTGGTCCAGCGGGACTGCCTGTCCATTGTCGTCGACGAGCCCAATTCTCAGTCGCTCGCCAGTCTGCCTGTTCACCAGCCTGGTAAACGGCTCGTCGTCACGCAGGACGTTGTCCCCCCACTCCTTCATCGCGAGGACGACGGGCAACAAGGCGCGGCCGGCTTCGGTCAGTTGGTAGGCTTCGCGTGTGCGCTCGGTTTCCACCTTATAGGGAACGCGCTCGAGAATGCCGCTTTCGACCAGCATTGCGAGGCGCTTCTGCAGGGTCGCCGGGGGGACACCGAGATCCGCCCGGATATCGCCAAAGCAGGAGACGCCATAGAAGACCTCACGCAGGACCAGCAGCGTCCATTTGTCTCCTAACAGCTTCGCTGAAATTGCCATGCCGCAGTCCGACGTAGCAATGGGGGCACGCTGGCGCGGTGGCGGGTTCGAATCAAACTTCATTTTTTGAATTTAGCTTTCGCCCCGGCTGACGTCAATTAATGAAGTCAGCGGGGTACAAGCCTAACCTACGGGCGGCGTCGTTCGCCTGCGTCCAGGCCCCTAGCCACGCCAAAGCGCGGCAGGTTCCGCGCGCCCTTCGAGCCAATGACTCCCTCGCCCTCGGCAAGCCCTTCGATGATTGGGCAGTCCGGCCGGTCGTCGCCGTGGCAATCGCGGGCAAGCGTTTCCAACGTGTCGATCATCTGACTCAGCTCGACCTGTTTCGCCTTCAGGCGCTCGACGTGACCCAATGCCAGCGACTTCACATCGGCGCTCGATCGCTCTCGATCCGACCAAAGCGCGAGGAGGTCCCCGATCTGTTCGACCGTGAAGCCCAGGTCCCTCGCGCGGCGAATGAAATGCAGCCGATAGACATCGCTCTGGTCGTAGTCGCGATAGCCGCTGTCCCGCCGCGCAGCCTTGGGAATCAAGCCGGTCTGCTCATAATAACGGATCATCTTCGCGCTCACTCCCGAAGCGCGCGACGCTTGCCCAATGTTCATTGCGGTTCTCCCGTCTTCATCGCTTATCCGATCAAACCGCCTGTGGCCTCAAGCCGGAATCAAGCGAACTATGTCCTTCCACCTGACCGCCCGGTCGTTGCCGGGTACTTTCGATCCCAATCACGCTCTTGAAACGCTTGAGCCGCAGAGCGTTGGAGAGGACGAACACGCTCGAGAGAGCCATGGCGCCTGCGGCGAAAACCGGTGTGAGCAGAATGCCTCCGGCCGGATAGAGTACGCCTGCTGCCACAGGGACCAGCGCGGCATTGTAAGCGAAGGCCCAGAACAGGTTCTCCTTGATGTTGCGGATCGTCGCTTGCGACAGCGCGATTGCGTTCACCACGCCGCGCAGGTCCCCAGACATGAGGACGACATCCGCAGTTTCGATCGCCACGTCCGTACCGGTGCCGATCGCCAGCCCCACATCGGCTTCTGCAAGCGCGGGGGCATCGTTGATGCCGTCACCGACAAAGGCAGCCATGCGGCCTCCTTCGCGCAGACGCTTCAGGGCATCGACCTTTCCTTCCGGCAGCACTTCCGCGATGACTTCGTCGATACCCAGTTGACGGGCCACGGCCTCGGCGGTTGCGCGGTTGTCGCCGGTGATCATCGCGACCATTAGGCCTAGTTCATGCAATGCTTCTATGGCTGCAGGAGAGGTTTCCCGGATCGGGTCGGCCACCGCAATGATCGCTGCAAGTTGCCCATCGATAGCGGCGTAGAGCGGCGATTTTCCTTCGGCTCCCAGCCGTTGGGCCTCGGCACCGAAGACTGCCAGGTCGATTCCCAGCCTTTCCATGTATCGATCCGCACCAACCATCACGGACCTTTGATCAATCTTGGCCGAGACGCCGTAGCCTGGTGTCGCTTGGAATTCGCGGATCGTGTGGCTGGCCAGTTCGCGCTCCCGCGCGGCTGCCACGATGGCTTCCGCTATCGGATGCTCCGATTGTGTCTCGACCGCAGCGACGAGGGCCAGGGTTTCGTCGGAATCGAAGCCGGGCGCGGTGCGGAAGTCGGTCAGATGGGGGCGACCCATCGTCAGGGTTCCCGTCTTGTCGAGCGCGACGACTTCAACCGAACGAAGCGACTGCAGTGCTTCACCCTTGCGGAAAAGGATGCCCAGCTCTGCCGCGCGCCCTGTCCCAACCATGATCGATGTCGGAGTGGCCAGCCCCATCGCACAGGGGCAAGCGATGATCAGCACCGCAACTGCGTTGACCAGCGCAAAAGTGAGCGCAGGCTCTGGGCCGAAGATGAGCCACACGAGAAAGGTGAGCGAGGCTGCTGCCATGACCGCCGGGACGAACCAGGAAGTAACCTTGTCGACCATCGCCTGGATTGGGAGCTTTGCGCCTTGCGCTTGCTCAACCATGCGGATGATTTGTGCGAGCATGGTTTCCGCACCGACTTTGGTGACGCGAAAGGAAAAGGCACCCGACGTGTTGATGGTACCACCGACGACAGTCGAACCCACCACTTTCGCTACCGGCAGGGGTTCGCCCGTGATCATACTCTCGTCGACATATGACTGCCCTTCGACCACTTTGCCGTCGACCGGGATTTTCTCACCGGGCCGCACCAGGATCTTGTCGCCGGGAAGCACCTCGGAGATCGGCAATTCGACGGCTTCGCCATTGCGCGATACGCGCGCGGTCCTTGCCTGCAGCCCGACGAGGCGCTTGATTGCCTCGGAGGTCCGACCCTTGGCTTTCGCCTCTAGATAGCGGCCGAGCAGGATGAGCGCCACGATGACTGCGGCCGCCTCGAAGTAGACGTTGACGGTTCCTGCCGGGAGAACCGAGGGCAGGAATGTGGCAACGACGGAATATGACCAGGCCGCGCCCGTACCGACAGTGACGAGCGAGTTCATGTCAGGCGTTCCGCGCAGGATTGCAGGGATGCCCTTGCGGAAGAACCGCATGCCGGGGCCGAACAGAACCGCCGTGGTCAGCACGAATTGGAAGACCCAACTCGTCTGCTGTCCGATCGTCGTCATCACCAGGTGGTGGACTGACGGCACGAGATGCGACCCCATCTCGAGAACGAAGACCGGGAATGCCAGCAATCCGGCTGTAGCCAGGGCCAGGCGCAGATCGCTCATCTCCTTCTCGCGGGCGGCACGTTCGCGATCTTCGCCCGCCTGCTCGCGCTCTGTCCGCTTGGGCTGATAACCAGCCTTACGAATGGCGCGTTCGATGTCCTCCAACGACGCTAACCCTTCATGATAGGTGATGCTGGCTCTCTCGGTCGCCAGATTCACACTGGCCGCGGTCACGCCTGGAACGGTCCGTATGGCCCTTTCGACATGGCTGACACAGGACGCGCAGGTCATCCCCTCGACGATGAGTTCCGCATTGATCTCGGGTACCGAGTATCCGGCGCCGTGAACCGCATTGACGATTGGCGCGGGATCGAGCGGTCCGGCCAGGGCGATATCCGCCCGTCCGGTAGCGAGGTTTACGGTCACTCCAAGGACATCAGGGACCTGCGCGATCGCCTTCTCGACATGCACTACACAAGAGGCACAGGTCATGCCTTCTACGGGAACGCTGAGCTTGCTCGACTGTGGGTTGATACCCTCGGGCAGTCGAATCGCTGTTCCATCGCTTCGCATTGAGAACACTCCAAAATATCACATCTTGGAGTGGTTTCTGCGGCTTCCAACGATTGTAAGGTCAAACGAAATCTGCAGCCTTTGCATGGTTTCGGCTCGCTATCGTTTATTTGCCTACCCGCCTAAGTGGCGGTCGAGATTCCGGACGCGCAATCCTCCAAACTAGTTTAAATTACTGATAATTAGTAGGTATTCGGAGTGAGAACCTCCCGTGGAATTCCGCTTGACCTTGCCACGGTGGCAAGCCGGACAAGCCCAGCTCCACTACGGAAAGGTAACTCCAAATGACTACTTTCACTGTGAACGGGATGAACTGCGCTTCCTGTGTACATCGAGTAACCAGTGCGGTGCAGGAGCTCGATCCTGAAGCGATGGTCGCCGTCGATCTTGCCGGCAAGACCGTCCAGACAGATGCCTCGGCCAGTCTCGAAGCGATCAAATCGGCTATCGAGAATGCCGGATATGAAGCCGTTCCGGCCTGACGACGGGCCGGGAAGGTGGCGTCCCAGGCCAACCGCAGTTCCAGGGTCAATCTGTCGAGCGACCCAGAATCGACGGCTTGGTCTTCCGGCGCAAATCCCGGGGGCAGCTCCATGAAACGAAGGTACTGGAGCTGCCCTCAAAACCATAGGATATGGCTCTGGCTTGCCCCTGCGTGCGAGGGCGGAGTGGGACGAGGACTATGATTGAGACTGAAAGACTCTTGCTGCGGCGGTGGAAGGACAGCGACCTCGCTCCATTCAGCGAAATGGGGCAGGACCCTGAAGTGATGCGGCATTTTCCCAAGCTTCTCTCCCGCGAGGAATGCGAGGTGATGATCAGGGACAGGTTTGAGGCGCATTTCGATCGACACGGTTTTGGCCTGTGGGCGGTCGAACGAACCGACGACCATTCGTTCATCGGCTTTGTGGGTCTGGGGCACGTCGCGTTCGCCTGCCCGATCGAAGGCCAGGTCGAGATTGGCTGGCGGCTTGCGAGGAGCGCATGGGGCCACGGTTTCGCGTATGAGGCCGCATCAGCAGCGATGAAGTTCGGCTTTGGGGTGCTGGAACTCGGGAGTATCGTCGCGATGACCGTGACAGGAAACGAGCGCTCGCAACACCTCATGGGCAAGCTCGGCATGACAAGGGCGCCGGAGCTCGACTTCGACCATCCCTGGATCGAGGAAGGGCATTTGGTGCGCCCACAGATCGTCTATCGCAAGGAGGCTCCGGCCCGATAGGAGGGAGCGTGTCAGCGGTCCGACATCGGGCCCAGTTCGGCCAGGTGCAGGCTGGAAAGCACGGCGTCTTCTGTACTTTCCAGGAAGCCAACTGCCAGGATCGAATTGACCGTCGCGAGATAGGATTCCGACTGATCCAACCGCCGGATCGCCTCTTCGTCGCGCCAGAAGGTCAGAACCGTGCATTCATTCCCGTTGCGCATCATCGCCACGCCTTCGAAGCCGTCCTGCTGGCGGAACATCGGCAACGAGATGTCGCGTGCGAATGTCTCGTACTCGGGGGCTCGTCCCTCGATCACCGTGGCCTTCCAGATTCGAGCAATGGTCATTCGTGAACTTCCCGCCTGAACCATAGCGATCAATACGACCCCGTCATAGCAGATGCACCCGCTGACAAGGAGTAAGCGGGCAGCGTGGCTGGGTGCCAAGGGCGCGCAAGCCGAAGAGCCCGTTCAAGCACCTTGTCTAGTCGCCCGAGCTGTTCGTCTGGTGGTGATGATCTGCGTGCGCTTCCCGCTGACTTATGGAACTTGGAAGACCTTCTGGCCGAGCTTTGGATGGATATCTGTCACAAAGCCGTGCGTCACTGGTGGAATCCGTGCGGCCCACTGTTCGCCGGTGACAACAGGCGACAGCGGATTGGCCGAGATCGGGTTGTTTGCGGAATGACCGGTTCTTGAGGTCTTGGGCTGAAAGCAGCTGGTCCGCCTTCGGCCCATATCGGTCGCTCAAGTTCGCTTACAAGCCTCGCATATCCTTGGGAACGCACCACCTCTCGAAACACTAACTGCCAGCCAACCCGTTTGCCTTGATCAGCACCGCAACCCCTCTTGTTCGCGAGCGTAAAAGTGACCCAACCGTGCCATCGAGGTATCGCGCGAACATTGGGTGCCCCTCGTCTCTTGGGGCGCGTAGGCCCCTGCCGCGATTAGCGAAACAATTGACATTCAGCGTCACCAATGAAAGCCCTTGTTTCGAGGGGGGCTTCATGAAAATTGATTGTCGCATGCCCAAGCTCGGCATTTGAGCAAGGACGTCCGTCCGATCAAGGTCGCCATCATCGGCGGCGGATGCGCTTCGATGACGACGGCGTGGGAACTTTCTCGACCGGACCATGGGGGCAAGTACGAAGTAACAGTCTACCAGGAAGGCTGGCGGCTGGGAGGCAAGGGCGCGTCTGGCCGTGGTGCCAGCGGGCGGATTGAAGAACACGGCCTGCACATCTGGCTCGGCTTTTACGACAACAGCTTTCGCATGATGCGCCAATGCCATGCCGAACTGGCGGCCAGGGGCATGGGTGACATCTACGGCGACTGGCGCGATGCGTGGACGCCGAAAAACGATATCGCGTTGTGTTCACAATCCCCCGAGGGCGGCTTCACCCATTGGCGTGCACACCTTCCTCCTCGCCCCGGCCTGCCCGGAGATCCCCTGCCGCGGGACGCCGGGTTTTCGCTGACTCACTACCTGGCAAGCGCGTTCGACCTGTTCCGCGCGCTATTGCTGGATACGAGCGTGAACGGGCACGGCGTTGCCACCGCCAGCGAATCAACTGGCGATCCGGACCAGTTGGCACGCAGACTCGCCTCGATGGTCAAATTCGGCTCATTTGCTACTACGGCGGGACTTGCCCAGATGCTGGGATTGCTCGCTTCGCTAAGCCGTTCGGCCACGCCCGACAATGCAGAGGCCATGCTGGGCGGGGTGGAGAAGGTTTGCAGTTCACTGAGGCAATGGCTCGAGGACAGGTGGCTGGCCGACAGTGAGAATCGTTATCTTTGGGAGATCGCGGACCTTACCCTGGCAACCATCGTAGGCATGACGCGTCACAGGGTCTGGTTCGATCCGCGCGGACTCGATGCGATCGAGGACTACGAGTGCAGAGAGTTCCTGCACATGCACGGTGCCTCGTTGCGCTCGTTACAATCGCCCTTCATCCGCGGCCTCTACGATCTCTCGATGGGCTATGAGAATGGTGACATGACCCGGCCCTCGCTGTCGGCGGGTCAGGGGCTGCGCGGCACCATGCGGACGTTCTTCAGTTATCGCGGTGCTTTCATGTGGAAGATGCGCGCCGGGATGGGCGATGTCGTCTTCGCGCCTCTCTACACCGCCATGAAGGAACGTGGCGTCAGGTTCGAGTTCTTCCACCGGCTGACCAACATGGGCATGGCGAGCGATGGCGACCACGTCGACAGCCTGACTTTCGACATTCAGGCGAAGACGAAGCGGGGACGCGAGTACCGTCCGCTAGTGCCCGTCGCGGGTAAACCCTGCTGGCCGTCAGCGCCGGACTTCGGCCAGCTCGCGGGTGGCGCGACGATGGCGAGTGAAGGCTGGAATTTCGAATCGCACTGGGATCGACGCCGGGTCGGCACCAGGACCCTCGCACTGGGGCAGGATTTCGATCTGGTCGTGTTGGGAGTGGGCATCGGTGCCGTGCCCTACGTGGCAAGCGATTTCGTGGAACGCGACCCACGCTGGAAGGCGATGTGCGACAATGTGAAGACCGTCGCGTCGCAGGCGTTCCAGGTGTGGATGGACGAAGATCTTGGTGAACTCGGCTGGCCGGGACCAGCCTATATCACCGGCGCGTTCGCCAAACCCTTCGATACCTGGTGCGACATGGCCCATGTGGTGCCGGAGGAGGGCTGGAAGCAGTTGCCGAAGACTTCGGTCTATTTCTGCGCTGTACTGCCCGACCCGGCTGATCCGCCGGACGAGAACGATCGCGGCTATCCTGCAAGGCGCGCCGCCGAAGTTCGCGCCAATGCGGAAGAGTTCCTGCAAGGACCCGTACGCGAGGTCTGGCCACGGGCCTACGACGCCAAGGGCGATTTCCGATGGGAGATTCTGAAGACGGAAACTGAAGGCCAGACGACGCTCAAGGGCAAGGCGCGGTTCGAGAGCCAGTATTGGCGCGCCAACGTCAACCCTTCGGACCGGTACGTCATCCACACGCCGGGCAGCCACCGGTATCGGATTTCGCCGCTCGACATGACTTACGACAATTTGACAATCTGCGGAGACTGGACCGATAGTGGGTTCAGCTCGGGTTGCGTCGAAGGGGCCGTTATGTCCGGCCTGCTTGCCGCGCATGCACTTTGTGGTTCACCAAAGCTCGAGGATATCACGGCCTATGACCACCCCTGAGAAGTCCCGTTCCAACGGCAAGACGACCAAGGGTACCAAGCGTGTAAAGCGCAAGGCTCCGGCTCGCTCCGGCCCCATCCGTACCAGCGTCGACCTGCCGCAGGATCATCACGACTATCATGCGCAGGCTCACCACCAAGGCCATCCGGTCGGCATGTCGCCGCAGACCGAGGCGAACGTCCAACTCGACGAAGGACTGATCAACAAGGCCGTGGCCGATGCGGTGCGCAGTGCCAACAAGGTGCTGAACGACACCGTCGCTCAGGGGCGCATCGCGGCCGAACATTTCCGTCATGGCGACTACAACATGCGCGATGTGCCGGTCGATGTGCAGATCCTTGGCCAGCGCATGATCAAGCTGGCGCGTGAACTGAGCGAGACCACGCTGAGCATCTGCGAACAATTGCTGCGCCAGCTGACCCAGATCCCCACGCCGCCAAGGCCGGGGGTGCCGGGCAAGGTGCCACCATTCCCGACTGGCACGGGTAGCACCGCCGCGCCGCCGTCTTCGCATGCCTCGCCATCGGCCGATCCGGCTCGCGACGACAGAGTCCTGCCCCTGGCCGTTGTGTTTACGGGCAACCAGGCGGCCAAGGCGTTGCCTTCGCCGCTGTGGAAGCCGCAAAAGCCGACCTCCCCACAGCAACTCCATATCACCCCACTCCAGCCCCTGGGAGGCAAGGGCAAGCAAATTGAGGGCGTGAGCTTCAGCGTCGACATTGGCGGTGCGCTTACTGCGACGGTACCGGTCCCGGCCGGGCAAGCGCCCGGCGTCTATGCCGGGATGGTGACGACGGACAGCCAGGGCGCACCGCTGGGCGTGTTGACCATCGAGGTCGTCGGATAGGTATGGAGGTCAGCCCGCAACCCGTTTTCGCGCCAGCGGAACCGCCGGAGGGCAGCCTTGTCGCACGCTATGCCAGATCGACCCGCAATGTGCTGGATCGCTACCTTGCTCTGGAGGACAAGGCGCCGTTCCTTGGCGAATTGATGGCGGACTATCCGGGGCGCGGGGGAAAGATGATGCGGCCGGCGATCTGCATCGCCAACGCCCGCATCTTCGGAGAGAACCTGGGTGAGGATTACGCCCCGGCCATTCGTTGTGCTGCCGCGATCGAAATGCTGCACAATGCGCTGCTGATCCATGACGACGTACAGGACGGTAGCGAAGAACGACGTGGTCGCCCCACGCTTCACGCACTCCACGGTGTGCCGCTGGCGATAAACGCCGGCGATGCGCTGATGTTCAGTGCTTTCCACCCCTTGCTGGATGCTGTGCGCCCGCTCGGGAGCGATGTGAGTAGGCAAGTTCTGGAGGTCACCATGACCATGGCCCGCCAAACGGCTGAGGGTCAGGCGCTCGAACTGGGTTGGCGAGACCGAAATATCACCGGGCTTACCGAGGCCGACTATCTGCAGATGGCGTTGAAGAAAACCGCGTGGATGGGAATGATCTGGCCTGCACAGTTGGGCGTGATCGTGGGGTCGGGCGGCTACGTCGATCCCGATCGCGTGCTGCGTTTCGGTTATTTTCTCGGCCTCGCCTTTCAGATCGAGGACGATCTGCGCAATCTCTCGTTCGATCCGGGCTATGGCAAGGAACGCAACGGAGACCTGCTTGAGGGCAAGCGCACGCTGATGCTGATCCACGTCCGCGATGCATGCTCGGCAAACGAGCGGAAGCGGCTCGACGCCTTCCTTGCAAAGCCCCGGTCGGAACGCGATGAAGCCGAAGTCTTGTGGCTGGCCCAGCTGATGGAACAGCACGAATCGATCGAATATGCACGCCAGATCGCGCACGCCATGGGCGGTGCGGCGATGCACGAGTTTTCGGTCGCTTATGCGGGAAAGCCGCAGTCGGAAGACCTCGAATATCTGGCCGGCCTCGCCAGTTGGGTTTTCGAGCGGCCATGAACGGTCGTGTCCTCCTCTATGGAGCCACGGGCTTCACCGGAGCAGAGGTCGCGCGGACACTGGCAGGAACGGTCGACCTGGTCATAGCCGGTCGCAACGAGGCCAAGGTACATCAATTCGCGCAGGCGCTCGACGTGCCTTGGCGCTCGTTCGAATTGAGCGACGCGGGCGCGATCGACATCGCGCTGGAAGATATCGACCTGGTGCTGCATGCCGCCGGTCCGTTCGGCACGACGGCGCGGCCGATGGTTGAAGCCTGCCTGCGCCAGCGGGTCGACTATATCGATCTGGGTGGCGAATGGCCGGTGTTCATCGACCTGATGAGTCTGGATGCACCAGCGCGTGATGCGGGGATCATGATCCTCCCGGGGATCGGGCTGACGGTCGCTGCTTCGGATTGCCTATTGGCCAAGGCCATGCAGCGTTGGCCCGAAAGCACCCGACTGTGCCTCGGTATTTCGCGAGCTCAGATCATTTCACGGGGCAGCGTCGAGAGCGCATCGGAGATGATGAGCTCGCATGTGATCGTCCGCCGCCAAGGCGAACTTGTCGCGATTCCTGCGGGTAGCCTCGCGCGAGCATTCGACTTCGGAGAAGGCTTGAGCGAGGCTACCGCGATGAGCTGGGCCGACGTCGTGACCGGCGCACTGACCACCGGGGTGGACAACCTTGAGGTCTATTCGGAAATGCGCTGGGTCGAGCGGGCCAGCTATCGTTTGTCAGGCATGACAATGGATGTGTTCGGCAATGGACCGGCCAAGGCAATCGGCAAGGCGCTCTCGCGGGTGTGGCCGGAAGGACCGAACATGGAAGCTCGCGGAGAGGCAAGCTTCACCATGGTGGTCCACGCGCTCGATCCCTGGCGACGCGAGAGAACGCTCTCGATGCGCACCCGCGACGGATATAGCTTCAGTGTCCTGACCGCGGCCGACGCCGTCCGGCGCGTGCTTGGCGGCCAGCGACTGGACGGGTTCCAGACTCCCGCGCTCGCCTTTGGTCCGGATTTCATCTTCGAAGCAGATGCTGCGCGGATGGAAGAACCTGATCGTTCTGAGGGGAGTGTCGCCGCATGAGGAATTCCGCATGATCCGTGGTCCGCAGAATATCCCCTTCGCCCAGTCTTCGACCAGCGAACAGGTTCCGCCGCCCTATCACTTCCCCGGCGTGACGGTGAATGCGTTCGTCTGGCCCGTCGATATCGCGCGGGTGCAAGCTTATTGCGATCAGACCTTTAATCTCGGCACGGAAGAAGAACGCGGATTCACCTACCGCCCGGCACCGATGTGGCCATACGCCACCCTCCTGTTCCTCGACTATCCGGTGATGCTCAGCTCCAATCCGCTACCGCAGGACGTCGGCGGATTGCCCTATTCGGATCGCGGGATCATCAGCCAGACCGAGGTATTCATTGCCCTGCCGGTGATCCGCTACGGAACCAATGTACGAACCCTGATTACGCAATCCACGCTGGAATGGGCGCTGCCCTTCATCGTTGTCGGCAATCCTATGTCGAGCGTGTGCGGGCGCGAAATGCTGGGCCTGGGCAAGCTGCTGGCCGATATCGAAACCGGCGAAGGCTGGTACCCCGACAGCTTCACAGGCACGATTAAGCTGCCGGGATGGCCTAGCCTTGAACCCAACGTGCAGATGGAGAACATGGAATTCGTCAGCGTGAAGACCAATCCGGTCTTGCCGACGTTCCGCACTACGGGCTCCCCCCAGGCTTCGATGGCGACGCTGTTCGAAAGCCGCGAGGCGAGCGTCGCGATCGAAGAGATCGCCAATATCTCCAACTTCATCAACGATGCCTCGCTGGGCATGATACCAACCAACATGCGCACCGTGGGTCTCAAACAGTACCGCGATGCGGTGGATGTCGAGCGGGCAATTTACCAGTCGATCGTGACCTGCAGGGCGCGCTATTCGAACCTCGAGCAGTTCAAGATCTATGACGAGACCGATGTCCATATCGAGTTCAACGACACCGGGAGCTTCAACGAAATCCTGCAGGTCTTCCTCGAAGTTGGCGACACGCCCTCAAATCAGCCGTTCACCGTCAAGCCGACAGCCGGATACCGCTTCATGGCGGACATCGACTTCGATGAGATGCACGTGATCCATTCCTTTGCCATCGATCGCGATAACGACCTGCCGCCGATCCCCTCCCAGAGCGATCTCACCGCCCGATGGGCGCGGCCGATCAAGGGCTTCTTCGGTCCGATGACCCATCCCGCGCGCAATCCCGACCTGGAGGAGTGGTGATGACCCGCTTCGTCCCAAACTTCTCGACCCAGCAATTGCTCCCGCCCTGGGTCTCGATAGGCGCGCGCAACTGGGTCTTCGCGATCAAGGTCCCGCATCATTGCCTGCAGGGCTATCTCAACACGCATTTCAACGAGCCTGCCCCGGATTATGCGCCGTTTTACTATGAGGCGCTGGATTATCCCTACGGTCTGCTCCGCGTGACCAAGCACACCGACTTCTCCAGCCATTATCGCGGACTTGAAGGGAGGCAGACGCTCAGCAAGATCGACGTCAACTGGGCCTATCCTGTGTACCGCTGGCGGGTTTCGGATGGAAACATCCGGTACGACCGCAAGACCGTATGGGTCGAGCCGATGAGCTTCGACAATAACAGCTACACCATGTTCTCCAGCCGCGAGATCTGGGGCACGGAGTCCGACATGGCGCGGATCGTCGTGGACGAGGAGACCGATCCCAACCGCATGCATATCGACATCGCCATGCAGGGGTTGCGTACCTTCACGCCCAAGTCCAAGGCGCACCTGATCGGGGTCATGCACATGGAGATGAATCCCGAAGTGAAATCGGACCTGATACCCGATCTGGCAAATCACAAGGGGCTGGCCGCATTCGTTGGGGCGCTCTTCGCCAGCGTGGGCCTGAAAGGCGCGCCCGATCTCCATCAGACCAGTGAGGTCAATACGCTCAAGCAATTCCGCGATGTCTTCAACATGCAGATCGCAGTCTATCGGGCAATTATTGCATCGCGCACCGACCACACCAACGTTACCGACCTGCAATTCTACAAGGGAAGCGCCGTCACCCTGGATTTCATGTGGTCGCAATCCATGGCAGAGCCGCTGAAGAAACTGTTCGACATCGACAACGATATCCCAGATCGATATCCGGTCGGCCATCCCGGCGGATCGGACGAGATCGATGGCAAGGACGTCGATTGGGAGCTTCCTCGAATCCAGAAGGAGGTTGTGCTGGCGGCATCCTATACTGCCGACATTCGGTATAACGTGACCGGTACGCTCCACACTTACGGCAATTGATGGCGCCTGCCTGATCGCAATCAGCCGGCCAGGCGCACGCTTCGCTTCACCTCCGCCTTGAAATCATAGGGAGTCCAATCGACGCAATCGGGCCAGGCACCGGTTCCTACCCAATAGTCGCACAACCCCAGCCGATGGCACAGCTTGATGAAACGGGTGGTCTTGTTGATCTCGCTCCAACGACCAAGCACAATGCCGGGATAGATATCGGCAGGGCGTTCCCCCTCCGGCAGGAAAATGTGGTCGAATGAAGCCCTCTCCGCCAGTTCTAGCGCCTCCTCGGTCATTCCCAGGCTAGACACGCTATCAACGATGTTCAGTGCGATAGTGCCGGATTTGGCCAACATCTGGTTGTAACGGGCCAGGCGCGCGCGCTTCTTTTCTTCATCATCGGACCGCAAAGCCTCGGCATAAAGGCGCGTTTCCAGCAAGGCGTAGGCCTGCCAGCCATCGAAATACTCGCAATCGTCAACTGCCGCGTCATAAATATCGGGGAAGCCGAGCGTCGCCGAAAAGCCCAGCAGGGACAGGAGGATACCGGCGTTCTTCGGCCACCGCTCATGCAATTCCGCGAGCATCCTCACAGAGCCTTCGTAATCGCCGACATAGGTTCGCATTTGCGCTACGTGCAGCCTCGCAGAGGGCATCAGCGGATTTAGCTCGCAGGCCTGTTCGGCCAGCCGCAAGGCTTCGCGGAACCTTCCAACGCTCCAGCAGAAGACGCTCATGTCATTGAGTGCTTCGGGATCGTGCGGGGCGACGGCCAGCGCCTGCTTAAGCAGTTTCTCGCGGGCATTGTAGGCACCCCACGGCTCGAGCCGCGCCAACGCCAGCAACGCGCCTGATCGCCGTGGGTCGAGACTTAGCGCAGTGTTGGCGGCATGGATCACACCGTTGCGGCCTTCCTTGAAATCGCCCTTACCGTGCGAGTAGCGCAAGATCTTCGACCGCGCGCTGGCGAGCAATTCCCAGCCCAGCGCGAAATCCGGGGCTGAATGGACGACGTCCTCGAGCATGGGTTCTGCCCGGATCGCAGTGTCGTCGAACTCCGGGTCGCCTTCAGCCAGGATACCGCGTGCCCGCAGAAACTTCTCGTAAATCGCCGGGTCGAGCACTGCAGATTTGGGCGGCGGAGCAAGCTTGACCTTGAGGGCATCGGCAACCGCTTCGGCGATGTTCTCCTGCAGCGTGAAGACATCGTCGAGATCGCCGTCGAAACGATCCGCCCATAGGGCGTTGTGAGTGGCGCAATCGACCAGTTCGGCGGATATCCGGACTCGAGACCCGCTGCGTCTAACGGTTCCGTCAAGCAGGTGGCTGGTACCCAACGCGCTCGCCACATTGGAGATCGTCTTCTCCTTGCCACGGAACTGGAAGCTCGAAGTGCGAGCCACCACTCGCAGCGTGGTGGAACTGGCAACCGTGCGCTGGATTTCTTCCGAGACCCCATCGCAGAAATAGGTCAATTCCTCGTCTGAAGAGAGATTGTCGAATGGCAATACCGCGAGCAGCGGTAGCCCATCACCTGGCTGCAGGTTGGGGACCGAGCGCACTGCTCGGTGCGTGGGCGAGGGAGCGGCAACTCCACGCGGCTCATGCGCGTGTTGCGCCGGCCTGGAAATGAACTTTGCTACGTCCTGCACAAAGGCGAGCCAGGCCGGATCGTTTGCCTCACCGTTCCAGTGCCCAAGTTCCGCGGTCTGTGTTAGTTCAAACATGACCGGCCTCTCGCAGGGCTCGATCATGGCCGGCACTAACGTCTTCTTACGATCCGCGATCGTCGCTTCCGCACGTACCCAGCGCGACACCACTGATCGCGGTGACCACAACACGACGACAGCTTTGGCGGCCTTCAGCGCCGCTTCAGTTACTTCGTCGTAAGCCTCTCCCGATCGCAAGGCCTGATCCCACCAAACAGTGAATCCCTCACGCTCAAGTCCCTCGGCAAATCTCCGGGCCACCTCCGCATCCTTGCGATTGTAGGAGAGGAAGATATCAGAAATGGCGTGTAATCTCCGCAATGCAGTCTATCGATGAGAGGCTGACTAGACCGCGAGCAGCTCGGTCTTCAATAGGCATGAAGTGGACGCTTGCCGCCACGTATCACTTCTAAGCCAAACTCGCTCTGGAGTCTCCTTGGCTCTGCCAGAGCAAATGCACCTGCTGGTGAGGGTTGAGCGCGGGCAGGGCGGTGAGATGCCGCGCAAGAAGAAGCCAGTCAGCCCTTTTCGGTACTTCAACTCTTCGCCCGAGGCGATCACGACCGATGGCCTGCGCTCCTACAAGGCGGCGATGGGCGAGCTTGGCAGTCAGGACAAGCAGGCGGTCGACAGCACCCTCGGCGCGTCTCTGGTGCCAGATCAGAACCCTTGCCTGAGCCACGTCTCTTGGCGGATCGGCATCGGTCCGGTTGCCTTACATGTCAGGGTTCGGGCAGCGAAGCGACATCAATTTCATTGGGTTCCATACGACTCGATCCGGCCAATTATCCGTGGTATCAGTACGCTGTCGGGGTCGCGAGATGACATGGGGGCTTCGACATGCAATTTCTTGGCATAGGAACTCTTCTGGTTGGCGTGTTAGCGGTCGCCGCATGCACCCCCGAAGATCGACAAGTCGCTACCTCGGATCAAGAGGTTGCCGCATACAAGAGCCTTTGGGCCTTCAACGCCTGTGAACCGCAGGATGATGAGGTCAAGGGCACTGTCAATTTGGTTCTGCCCAACACGCTGAACGGGAACCAGATTTCACGCGGCAACCGAGTGAATTACGGGAAAGAGGTTCTTCCTGCCAAAAGCCCCAAAACGGGGCAGGGCCCTGGAGACGGTACGGCACCGGGATGGACTGCCAACGGACCTGACAATCCCCATCCATTCGATGTGTTCATGAAGGACACGATCGGTGCATTCGGCGAAATCGGCTATGTCCAGATCAGGATCATCATTCCGGCCAATTCGGATTGGCGGTTTCTTGTTCATGAGGGACAGGGCGGGGACAGCGAAGGCAAGCTCTTCGGCGCTGGGCGAAACAGTCTGAGCGATGACACGTTATGCGGTGTGAGGGCAATCGAAGTCAACGAAACGGCAAACGGCCGACAAGCCAAATACATTGCAACCTTCTACGTCGATCTTGCCGCGCTCTATGACGAGGGGAAGCCTCAGCCGTACAATGCACCGTTCACGATCTTGCTCACGGCAGGCAATACGCCCATCTTGATTGACCCCAAGGTCTGGAACGATGGCGCCGGCACCTCTTGATTGAGTAAATCCCTATGTCTGATGACATGGCCGAGAATTTTCTGGGCGAGGCACGCCGCCCCAGCCGCACCTACTGCGCGTTCATAAGCTATTCGCACGATGATCGGGCAAAAGTCTTGCGCCTGCAGTCGCGCTTGGAGCGCTTTCGATTTCCCAGGCAACTCGCTCGGAAACTTGGGTACTCCCGCCTGAGGCCCGTGTGCGTTGATCGGTCGGATATGCGGGCTGCGCCGCATTTGGACGATGCGATCAAGGAAGCCCTGGAACGCTCAGACTATCTGATCGTGGCCTGCACTCCCAGGACTCCTGCTTCGCATTGGGTGGGCAAGGAGATCGAGTTCTTCCGTGAAATTCGAGGCGACCAACATATCCTGGTTGCATTGCTCGAAGGCGATGCGCCTGAGTCCTTTCATCCGCAATTGCTTCAAGGCCCAAGCGAAGATCACAAGCAGCCCTTGGCAGCTGACTTTCAACGTGGGGGAGACGGGCACCACTTCGCCCTGCTGAAGTTGATTGCTTCGCTTTCAGGCGTAGATCTCGACGACCTCGTGCTGCGACACAAGAAGCGTCAACGCGGTTTTCGGCTGGCGCTGATCTCCGGTGCAGCTACCGCATCGCTGCTCATTGGCTTCCTCGTCTATCGCACATACCAGTCCGGTATTGCGGTTCAGAACGAGCGTATCTTCGCGTCGCACGCGATGCAAAGGCAATTGGACGAGCTTCGCAAGGAGGTCCGCGAGGGGGGCACCTTGAATATGGCGGAGGCGATCAACCGCAATGTAGAACTGTTCTATCAGGGTCAGTCTGCTGACATTGGCGTACCCGAGATCGAGCTCGGCCGAGCGCGTCTGCTTCACGCGAAGGCTGAAACGGATATCTCGGGACGGGACTTCGACGCCGCAGCAGGCAACGCACGCAAGGCCTGGCAGATTACTTCAAGCCTGCACGCCCGCGAGCCCGACGACCTCAAGATCACATTCATGCACGCACAAAGTGCATTTTGGGTAGGATATGCGGCTTGGCTGCAGAGAGATACGCCGCTGGCAGCTGCCTTTTTCGCGCGTTACGCGCAGTTGGCAGATGAACTCGCAGCCGCAAGCCCCAACAACAGCGACTATGTGCTCGAACAAGGATATGCATATAGCAACCTTGGGATGATCGCATTGAGGGAAGCGCGAGACCTGGGCGCTGCCGAAGGGCACTTCGGCTCCTCTCAATCTGCATTTCGAGAAGTGTCGCGCCGAAATCCTGCGGACCTGGACACAAAGTTTGCACTTGCTGACGGGGACTCTTGGCTTGCGGATGTCGCGCTATTCCGTGGCGATTACCAATCTGCACAACAATATCGTGACGAACAACGCAGCGCACTCAACGATATACTGCGAAGCGAGCCACAGAACAGGGCCTATCGGCTGGGATTTCTGGCAAGTCAGATCGGCCAGGCTCGGCTTGAAGCCGCCAAGGGCAATCACAGAGTCGCGCTGCGACTCCTTCGCTTGGCCGAAGCGGAGGCCGGCGAGCTATTGGCTGGCGACCCCCAGAATCCATCGCTGGCCGAGCGAGTGCGGATAATCAAGCTGTTCCAGGCTAAGTATGAGTTGGCCACGGGCGCGGCAGACGACTTGCGACGTGCCGAGGATCATATTGCGGACTGCAACAGGGATTGGGTTGTGACACCGGACGGCGAACTGCCGGTGTTTTGCAGCTTTCTGAAAGCCTCGCTCATGCTTCGCAAGGGACGCCACGCTATCGCCAAGGACATAATGGCGGATCCCCGCCTCACCCCTTGGATTAGCTCTCCATCCCTATCGCCGATCTGGCGTATCGACTTCCAGGAGGAATGCCGCAGCCTCGCCGCGCCCCTACTGTGCAGGATGCATTCTCGAGAAGCGGGCCCCGCCAAGGCAAGTGCACCTGCTCGTAAGGAGTGAGCAGGCAGGGCAGATGGATGCAAAGAAAGCGCAAGCCTGATAGCCCGTTCAGGTACTTCAACTCTTCGCCCGAGGTGATCCGCCTGGTGGTGATGATATAGGTGCGGTTTCCATTGAGCCTACACAACGTCGAGTACCTGCAGGCCGAACGCGGGATCGACAATTGCCATGAGACCGTGCGCCACTGGTGCAACAGGTTCGACCCGCTGTTCGTCGGTGACATGAGAAGTAAGCGGGTGGGTCGCATGCGCGGCTTTATGCAGCAACGATGCGGTTCATGAAGTTGGCGGTCAAGCGCGATGGCTCGCCCGAGGCGATCTCCACTGATGACCTGCGCTCCTACAAGGCATCGACGACCGAACTCGGCTGTGAAACGAAACAGGAGGTCGGATGCTGAGCAAACAACCGGGTGGTTCCGCCGCCCTTCGGGTCAGCCTCGAACCCCACCCGTCGACAAAGACGCCACAAGACCTGCCGCTCGGCTGCACAAGTCGATTGGCAGTCGCTCATGACCTGACGCTTACCGGGGCAGGGGACAGCCCCGTCGATCAGAGACAAGTTGCGATAAAACTGACAGCGCCTTTCCTATTCCTCACGGTCGGGCGTCCATTTTCACTGCCACCCACATACCCCATAAGCCAATGTTATCGTCGCTATGACGAGAGGCGATTTCACATCCGATTGCGAATGGCCCAGTGCGGAAGAAACCTTCGCAAAGGATCAATCGATGAGCCGCACCCTCCCGTCAGTCCTCGCTGCCGTAGCCCTCGCGTCCGTAACAATCGCTGCACCCGCACTAGCCGAGACGCCTACCGCCGTTCCCAACGCGGCCGGCGTGCTTCGCCTGCGCAGTGCCAATGGCTTCGATCAGACGCTGGCCCAGCTCAAGGCCGACGTGCAGGCAAAGGGAATTCGGTACTTCGATACTATCGATCAGTCGGGCCTGGGTGCCTCGGCCGACCTTCCCCTGGGGCGTTCCACGCTGGTTCTGTTCGGCAATCCGCCGCTCGGAGTGCAGTTCCTCCAGTCCAACCCCTATGCCGGCCTCGACTGGCCTGTCCGCATGCTGGTGGTCGAGGAACCCGATGGCGCGGTCTATGTTGCCTGGACTGATTTCGGTTTCATAGCCCAGCGCTATGCGATCGGCGACAAAGCCGCGCAGTTCGCCATGGCGAGCGAAGTTGCGGCTTCGATTGCGGCCGCTGCGACCGGCAAACGATGACTCCCGCGACGGCGTTCCTGTTCGCCGTCGCGCTGCTTTCGGCAGCGGTCATGGGCGCTGCGATCCAGCGCGGTGCGACATGCATGGTCGCGGCCGTCGACGAGGCCCTGGTTGGTCGAAGCTTCGGACGCGCCGGGGCGCTGCTCGAGGCGGCTCTGTGGGTCGGCGGATTGATCGCACTTATCCAACTTGTTGGCGTCCGGACCCCCGCGCCGCTCGCTTACGCGGTATCCCATGTGACCGTGCTCGGCGGCATGCTGCTGGGGCTTGGGGCGTGGGTCAATCGCGCCTGCGTCTTCGGTTCGGTTGCCCGTATTGGATCCGGGCAGTGGGCTTGGCTGGCCACGCCTGTCGGTTTCTTCCTGGGTTGCCTTCCTGCGCTGGGCAATCCCGGCGGGGTTGCCGCGGAACTTTCGCCTGCAGTCCTTCTGGTGATGACCACGGGATTCGTTGTTCTTGCAGCATGGCGTCTGCGCGCCGCAGCCAAGGCACCTAACATGCTGCAGTATCTGTCGCATCCGCATAGGGCGACCTTGATGATCGCGATTACCTTCGTTTCAACCACGCTGACGGTGGGGGCCTGGGCTTATACCGACGCTCTGGCGGCTCTCGCTCGCCCGATGAAGGGCATGGATCCGCAAGTGGTCCTGCGCGGCGTAATGGCACTCGCACTGCTGGGCGGAGCCATCGTCGGCGGGCGCCTGGCAAGAACTTTCGCGCCGCTCCCCGCACGACCGGGCGACGTCCTTCGTTGCCTGGCAGGCGGCGCCTTGATGGGGATCGGTGCGCAGCTGGTGCCGGGAGGAAATGACGGCCTCATCATGCAGGGCCTTCCGTTCTTGCAGCCGCACGCATGGGTTGCCGTTTCCGCAATGGTATTGACGATTTCCGTGTTAATTACGGTAACGTATCGGGTCGCACGTCCGAACTGAGGCAACCTGACGCGCAACGGCGTGCGGGTGCAGTGATGCTCTAGTATTGCGGCTGAGCCGCATGGGGATAGCGACCGATGGAGATGCAGCAGGTCCGTTACTTCGTGACGTTGGCGAAAACGCTCAACTTCACGCGGGCGGCTGAACAATGCAATGTAAGTCAGCCAGCGCTGACGCGTGCGATACAGCAGCTCGAGCACGAGTTCGGCGGGCCGCTGTTCCACCGCGAACGCAACAACACGCATCTGTCCGAGCTTGGGCGGATGATGCTGCCTTATCTTGAGTCGGTCGAAGCGTCGACACGGGCCGCCAAGGATGCGGCACAGTCCGCACGCAAGCTTGAGAATATTACCCTGACGATCGGTGCAATGTGCACCATCGGGCCCCAACTAGTCGCCGACCTCATCGTCCGGTTCCAGGCCATGCACCCCGATGTCGTGGTGCGGGTCATCGAAGGCGAAGCGTCGGCGATGATCGAAAGGCTCGGCAAGGGGGATCTCCACGTGGGTCTGGTCGGCGTGCCGGAAGAGCTTCCGGAACAATTCCACCAGGTGCCTGTGTTCACAGAGAAATTCGTGATCGTCCTCCCTCCCGATCATGCCCTGGCTACGAAGAATGCGATCCGTGTCGTCGATCTCGATGGCCTGCCTTACGTCGGCCGATCCAATTGCGAGGTCTATCGCATGGTGACCGAGGATTTCGCCCTAAGGGGAGTGCAGCCCAAGAAGGTCTTCAGCTCTCCGCGTGACGACTGGGTGCAGAAGATGATCCGGTCAGGCCTGGGGTTCGGTTTCTTCCCCGAGTACTGCGTGACCGATCCTGACCTGGTGGTACGCCCTTTGATCGAACCCGGCTATTCCCGGACGATCTATCTTGCGACAGTTCGCGGGCGCCCGCATTCGCCAGCGGTCGGCGCATTTGTGAAGGCAGCGCGCAATCATACGTGGCCTGTTACCGAAATGCCGGATTGATGGTGAAGAGCGGTCGGCCGGCACGCTTCGGCCCCGATGGATTTCCGAGATAAGGAAAACGGCACCCCGGGGTGCTCCGGGATGCCGTTCTCCATGGTCGCTCCGGGCCGCTCGGTCCGAATGCGTAGTATCAGTCGCGCAACTTGACGTCGGCCGACAGCAGCACCGCCGGCTTGTCGGAGTTGTTGCGCCACCAATGCGACAGGCCGTCCGATTCCATCGAGACGTCGCCAGCATGATGGTCGATGCCGACTGCGCAGGTGCTGCGATATTCCGTGATTGAGCCATCGACGACGGTGATCAGCGCCGGGCGGCCAGCATGGCTATGCAGCGGCACGACGCCGCCGGGCATCACCACCAGGCGGCGCAGACGGAGGTCATGGTCGGAAAAGCCGAGCTCGGTTTCGAGGTCGACCGAGCCCACGACATCATCGGTCACGCCCGATGGGGAGGTCTGGGCATCGGACAACGGGTTGGCGGCTACCTTGCCAGCAGGGCAGGTCCCAGCGAGCGCGGGCGAAGCCGAAATGAATGCACCGCCTGCGAAGAGCGCTGCGACGATGAGTTTGAGATTCTTCATTGCTAGTGTTCCTTTGTGGAAGCTGAAACCTGGACGTCACGGGAACCGGGCCCAGTCGGGGCGTCGGGGGGGGGGGGGATGGTGAACCGGAGCACTCGGTTTCCGTGACATCCCAAACACTAGGGACCACTGCACCTTCATGACATTCGATTGATTGCATGATTTCCATGCCTGATCGGCATTAGTGAGTGCGCGCGGTCCCAGACATCCTTCCGTCAGCAGAATGGAAGGAGAGCATCCATGACAATTCAACCGATGGCCGCACTGGAGCAAACACGGGACCTTGAGGGCCGCGTTGCGGTTATCACTGGATCCACCAGCGGTATTGGCCTGGGCATCGCCCAAGCCCTTGCCGCTGCGGGCGCCAGCATCGTCATCAACGGCCTGGGCGACTTCGACGAAATCGAAATGACCCGCCACAAGCTCGCCAGCGAGCATCAGGTCGAAGTGTCTTACGATGGCGCCAACCTCATCGAGCGTCGCGGTGCCGAGCGGCTGGTCGAAAACACCATTGCCACGCATGGCAAGCTCGACATCCTCGTCAACAATGCCGGCATCCAGCATGTCAGCCCGATCGAGTATTTCCCGCCCGAGAAGTGGGATGCCATCCTTGCGCTGAACCTGTCGGCCGCGTTTCACACCACTCGCGTGGCCTTTGGCGCCATGAAGGAGGCCGGCTGGGGACGGATCATAAACGTCGCTTCTGCGCACGGCCTCGTCGCGTCACCCTTCAAGAGCGCCTACGTCGCCGCCAAGCATGGCGTGGTTGGATTGACCAAGACCGTCGCGCTTGAAGGAGCGCGCCACGGGGTGACCTGCAACGCGATTTGCCCTGGCTATGTGTGGACGCCGCTGGTCGAGAACCAGATTGAGGATACGGCCAAGGCGCGAGGCATCTCGCGCGAGGAAGTTATCGAGAACGTCCTGCTCGCAGCTCAGCCGAGCCGCAAGTTCGCGACCGTTGAAGAGCTCGGCGCCCTGGCGGTTTTCCTCAGCAGCGATGCCGGGAAATCGATCACAGGGATTGCCTTGCCGGTCGACGGTGGGTGGGTCGCACAATGACAGGGTTCCCCAGCAGCTCGGTGTTCGATCGCCCCTTGAGACCTGATCTTGCGGCATTCTTCGCCATGCGCGCGCATGGCATGAAGCAGGGCGCGCAGGTGGCACCGCAGGCGCTCACCGGTATCCTTGCCGATCTTGCGCGTAGCGGGCGCCTGCGATGACCCGCCAGCGTATCGTCATTATTGGCGCGGGCTTTGGTGGGTTGGCTGCAACGAGAGCGTTTGCCGGGGCCGCAGTCGACGTGACACTGATCGATCGGCGCAACCATCACCTGTTTCAGCCGCTGCTCTACCAAGTTGCGACCGCCGGCCTGTCGCCCGCCGACATTGCGGCGCCCATTCGTGCGATCGTGCGCGATCAGGCCAATGTCCGCGTGCTTCTGGGTACGGTGACAGGGGTCGATCGCATTCGGCGCACGGTCAAGCTCGCGCAGGGTGGAGAGATTCCCTATGATCGCCTGATCGTCGCCAGTGGAGCAAGACACAGCTATTTCGGGCGCGACGACTGGGCGCAGCATGCACCGGGTCTCAAATCCATCAGCGATGCCACGGCGGTTCGCCATCGTGTCCTGTTGGCGCTGGAAAGGGCGGAGACAGAAGAGGATGAAACGCGTCGGCAGGCCCTGCTGACCTTCGTCGTTATCGGTGGTGGGCCGACCGGGGTTGAGATGGCCGGCGCCATCGCCGAACTCGCCCGGCGTTCGGTGTCGAAGGATTTTCGTTCGATCACGCCGCATTGCTCGCGCGTATATTTGATCGAAGGCGGGCCGCGCCTTCTGGCGGGCTTTCCCGAAGACCTGTCGAGCAAGGCCCGGGGCGCGATCGAACAGTTGGGCGTGACCGTCATGACCGGCCATCGCGTTGAAGGCGTTGCTGAAGATCACGTCCTGGTTGGCGGCGAGTGTCTGCCCGCACATACGATCGTATGGGCAGCGGGCGTCCAGGCTTCGCCAGCGGCTAAATGGCTCG
Source organism: Erythrobacter mangrovi (assembly GCF_013260645.1). Classification (NCBI taxonomy): domain Bacteria; kingdom Pseudomonadati; phylum Pseudomonadota; class Alphaproteobacteria; order Sphingomonadales; family Erythrobacteraceae; genus Erythrobacter; species Erythrobacter mangrovi. Next base: position 3,031,978 of record NZ_CP053921.1, read on the forward strand.
GAACGTCAAGCGATCGTGCAGGCAGGGTGGAGGTCAACGATGACCTCACTATCCTTGGCGATGATCGGGTCTTTGTGATCGGCGACACGGCAGCTGTCAGCAACCTTCAGGGCGGCACGTTGCCTGGCATAGCACCCGTCGCAAAGCAGCAGGGGCGGCATGTTGCGCGCCAGATACTGAGTGGGCGTTCGGAGCCCTTCCGCTACCGCAACTGGGGCAACCTGGCGACGATCGGACGACATCGTGCGGTGATCGATATGGGGCGCCTGCGCCTGTCCGGCCCGCTCGCCTGGCTGCTGTGGTGCACTGCGCACATCTTCTTTCTCGTCGGCTTTCGCAACCGCTTCATCGTCGGGGCGAGCTGGCTGTGGAACTACTTCACTTTCCAGCGTGGCGCGCGGCTCATCACCAGCGACGCGCTGACAATCCAACAAGGAGACCGAATATGACCAGTGTGGGCCTTCGCGACGAACTGCGCAGTCATGGCCAGCAGGTGCTGGTGCTTCAGGGAGGCGGCGCTCTTGGTGCCTATCAGGTTGGCGTATACCAGGCGCTCCACGAAGCCGGGATAGAACCCGATTGGGTCATTGGTACCTCGATCGGCGCTATCAACGCGGCGATCATCGCCGGCAGTCCCGCGGACGAGCGTATGGACCGCCTCACCGAGTTCTGGCGCCGGGTCGAACATGGCCACTCCTTCGAGCGGGCCCTGCCTCCGGCCATGGCCTCGTTCTGGCGCAACGCGTCGATGGTATGGGGCGGGCATCCAGCCTTCTTCATGCCGAACCCCATGGCCTTCGCCAGCGTGCAGTCGCGCCTGGGGCCGGAGAAGGCGGCGTACTACTCAGTCGATCGATTGCGCGAGACCTTGTCGGACCTGATCGACTTCGACCGGATCGATGGCGGTGAGGTGCGCCTGACCGTGGGTGCCTCGCGCGTCACCACCAGCGAAATGGTCTACTTCGATTCCCGCGAAATGCCGCTCGACTTGCGCCACGTGATGGCGTCCGGCGCGCTGCCCCCAGCGTTCCCGGCGGTGCGCATCGATGGTGAGCTCTATTGGGATGGCGGGATCCTGTCGAACACGCCGGTCGAGGTGGTGTTCGATGACAATCCCCGACGGGATTCAATGGTCTACGCGGTCCATATCTGGAATTCGGAAGGGCCTGAGCCGGAATCGATCTGGGAGGTTATGAACCGCCAGAAGGATGTGCAGTATTCGAGCCGATCAGCCAGCCATATCAAGCGCCAGCGGCAGTTGCACAAGCTGCGCCATGTCATTTCGGAACTCTCGGCCATGCTCCCGGCGGATGTGCGGGCCATGAAAGAGACTGCTGCCCTGTCAGCCTATGGCTGCCCCACGCGGATGCATGTGATCCGTTTGCTCGCCCCGGTACTCGATTACGAGGACCACTCGAAGGATATCGACTTCAGCCCGGGCGGCATTCGGGCGCGTTGGGATGCTGGCTATGCCGACACGATCCGCACGCTCGAGGCCGCGCCGTGGCGGGCGGAGGCCGATCCCCTTGAGGGCTTCATCCTGCACGAGGCGCGGGGAGGCCAGATGGTCGATCCTGTCGAGTGTGGTTGACGCGAAATGCATCGAAACCATGCCCTCTCGATAGCAGACCCGGCGGGCGATCCAGGCGAAAACCAGAAGGCACCGAAGGTGCATCGATTCATTCGAAAGGAACCATGATGAACAAGCTCAACCTCGCCATTGCCGCCGCCGCTGCGGTTGCCTTCGGCGCGACCGCCGCACAGGCCGGTCCGGTGAAGCCGCAGCCGACCAAGGACAAGTGCTACGGTATTTCGCTCACCGGCAAGAATGACTGTGCCGCTGGCCCCGGCACCAGCTGCGCCGGCACCAGCACGCGCGACTACCAGGGCAATGCCTGGAAGTACGTCGCCAAGGGCACCTGCACCAAGATCAAGACACCCAAGGGATACGGCTCGCTGAACCCGAAGAAGGGCTGACCGGCGCTCCACCGGTCGCCGGTACAGACTTTTGATCGCGCGTGTGACGCGCGCGGTCGGGCCATGCCGGCGACCGGGCAAGGAGTTTCGGTCGGGCAGCAAGGCGCCCTTGGGCATGCACGAAAGGAGAGAGTCGATGCATGAACTCGCAGCCACTACGCACGCAGGCGCCGGTCCATTCCACGGCCGCGCCGGGCAATTTGTGCTTCCACAAAGGGCGGCGAACAAATGCGCCCTGAACGCGATCATCGAGACCTATCCGACTGTCGCCAGGATCGTTGGAGACGAGGTGCTTGAAGTTGTCGCCAACGACTACTTTCAGGCTTGCCCACCTGCGCGCGCGCAGATTGAGGAGGATGGCAGTCGCTTTCCCGAATTCATCGGGGGGCACTCGATCTCCATGGCCCTGCCCTATCTGCGCGGTGTCGCGCGGATAGATCGGCTGTGTACCGAGGCGCGCCTGAGCAAGCGGGCACCGGCGTTCGGGCCGCAGGACCTGGCGCGCATGTCGGCGGATGAGTGGGCTCGATCCAAGGTCGTGTTCCATCCTGCAACCCGGTTTGCATGGTTCCCCAATCCGGCGCCGTCGATCTGGCTGGCCCATTCGCTAGGGGTCGCCGGCACGATCACACCGGCATGGCATGCCGAGGGGATCCTGATCACGCGAGGCGAAGATGCAGTCGGTGGGATCGTCATCGGGCCCAGTGCGCACCGCATCATCCATGGGCTCAGGCTGGGCGAAACCGTCAGTCAGGCGGCAATCGCGGCCGCGCGTCTCTATCCCGAGGCTTCGATAAGCACCGATTTTCATCGCATCGTCGCCAGCGGTGCCCTTTCCAAGCTCAAGCCCAAGAGGTGACCGTCATGACTGAAGTCCATATGGAATCGCGCTCACGCGGCGACGAAAGCGCTGCCAGTATCCCCGATCGGTTCGCCGCGCTTGCAGGGCAGGTCCTGCCGCTGTCGTTGCTCCTGCTTGTCATGCGACTGGGCATTGCCGGCATCTTCTTCCTGTCCGGCAGGACCAAGGTGGAAGGTTGGTTTACGATTACCGACAGCGCCTATGAGCTATTCGCTTTCGAATATGCCCTGCCGCTGATCCCATCGGACATCGCCACCGTCGCTGCGACCGTATCGGAGCATCTGTTCCCGATCCTGCTCGTGCTCGGTCTGGGCACACGATATGCCGCATTGGCCCTGTTCGGGATGACGATGGTGATCCAGCTCTTCGTGTATCCGGATGCCTGGCCGACTCATCTCAGCTGGGCGGGATTGCTGTTGCCGCTGATCAGTCTTGGAGGCGGCAAACTGTCCTTCGATCACCTTCTGCGGATTGCCTGAGGCCAAGGCGGTCAGTCCTCCGCTGGCAGGTTCGGCAGGCAGCGTGAAGGCGTTGTCAGAGCAAGTGCAAATGCTGGAAGGGAGTGGGTGGCCAGTGCGGCCGGATGCCAAGCAAGCGCAAGCCGGATAGTCTGTTCGGGTATGTCATCGCCTCGCCCGAAGTGATCCGCCTGATGGTGTTGAGGTATGTGCGCTTTCCACTGAGCCAGCGCAATGTCGAGGACCTGCGGGCCGAGCGTGGGGTCGACATTTGCCATGAGACCGTTCGCAAATGCCATGACGACGACCCGCGACAAGATAACGGCGATGCGTCTCAACTAGGCCCAACCGGAAATCATCCTGGCTCCCTTGGCCCGGATCAGCTTCGATCGTAATCGCCGCACAAACCTGCACGAAAGCATGAGCCAGCCAGAAATGTGCCGCTGGCAATGCTCGTCTGCCTGTGCAATTCATCTCGCCGACTTTTATCGTTTGTCGGGGGGCACACGTTTCGATGACCAAGGCCTACAGCAACAAGGCGCTCCCATCTGGAACGATCTTGCGCGAATGGCGCCTCGAGGAGGTGCTCGGCGTGGGCGGCTTCGGGATCGTATACAAGGGTCGTGGGATCTATTTCGACGAATTGGTCGCGATCAAGGAGTACTTTCCCAGCGCAATCAGTGAGCGGGACGAGGAATCCACCGTCGTCCCGATCGACTCCGATGCCGAGGAAGTACACGCGCTTGGGCTCAAGAAATTCGTCGAAGAGGCCAAGCTGCTGTGGAATCTTTCTACGCCATCTCGCCATCCCAATATCGTGAGTGTGCGCAGCCTATTCGAGATCCACGGCACCGCCTACATGGTGATGGACTTCGAAGATGGCGTCTCGCTCACCGATGTAATCAAGCGCGGCGAGAAATTCGATGAGGCCAAGCTGCGCGAGATGGTGCTGCCGGTCGCGTCGGGCCTTGAACGCGCGCATCGCGTCGGCGTGTTGCATCGCGACATCAAGCCATCGAACATCCTGATCACGGACAGCGGCCAACCGGTCTTGATCGACTTCGGTTCGGCCCGGTTCGAGGCTGAAGGCGTTACCAGCACCACCGTTACGTTCCATACGCCGCCTTACGCGGCGATCGAGCAGTACGTGAAGACTTACGAACAAGGACCGTGGACAGACATCTATGCCCTCGGCGTTGTGCTCTATCGGTGCATCACGGGTGAGAAGCCGGCTGAGGTGCTCGAGCGGCTCCACGGTGAGAAGGAACCCGCCCTGGTCGACGGTAACTGGCCAGGCTACAGCCGCGCGTTCCTGGCGGCGGTCGATGCAGCCATGATCATCAAGCCGAGCGAGCGGCCGCGCTCACTGTCCGAATGGCTGGCGATGTTCGATGAAGAGGGTACTCAATCGGCCGGCTTTGCCAGCGACGCTGACGACGAAGACGATGAGGCAACCCGCATTGTCCCGATGGCCAGCGTGATCCCCGAGATCCGTCCGGTCGCGACACCGCCCGTGCCTTCACCAGAACCGGCAACGCCTGGTGCTGCGGTCCCGGACCCCAGCAAAGCGGTAAAGCCCGCAAAGCGCAGCAAGACAAAAGAGACGGACAGTTCTGCAGAAGTGGGCGAGAAGGCCGGGCCTGCATCAGGGAACAAGGCGTCTCCGAATGAGAAGTCGAACAAGCCGAAGGAGCCCGTGCCAGCGGCGAAGGCCAGTGAGGGTCAGCGGGCAAAAGCCGGAGAATCGAAGCTCCTGTCTCGACCGGTGATGCTCGGCGGCGCGGCAACCCTGGCAGTCATCGCGGGGCTTGCCTGGGCGCTCACCACCCGTGATGCTGATCCGGGTCCAGCCAATGAACCGGTCGCCGCGGTCGAGCAAATCTCGCTTGTCGACGGCTTTGGTCCGGCGCTCGCCAAGCTTGTGGAACTGGCCCGAGAAAAGAACATAGACCCCAAGTTGGTCAGTTCGCTCGAAGCACGAGCGACGCGGATCGCCAGTCTCGAAACGGAGAATGCCTCGCTGGCCGATAATCCCGCGCGTGAAGGCGACATCGGTTTCAATCGCTTGCGTATCGCAGATCTCACTCGCGCCAGTCTGGCTGAGCTGGGCGTCGGTCTATCGCAAGTCCTGACAGCCAAGACGCGGGGGCTTGTAAATGCGGCGCCGTGGGCCGATCCGCGCAGGCCCAATTCTGCGGCCAAGGAGAGCCCGGCACTGCAAGAGCAGGCGGCGGCGGTCGCGGAAAGCCTGCGTTCTGCGCGGCAATCTATCGAGGGGCTGCGCGGTTCGAAGTCTGCAGAGGAGGCCTTGCCGCTGGCCCAGAAGGCCATCCTGGCGGTGGCTGCTTACGACACGGCAGCAGCGCAGGCGCTTAAGGACAATCCGCGCAAGCCAAAGCCCAGTGACACTCCCAAGACGGAAACATCGGCCAGCAGCAGCCCTTCACCCACCGCCAGTAGCACACAGGTCGTGACCGGCCGGACGGTTGAGCAGATTCGCCAAGAGCTCGATCGCGTTTCCGATGCGACGGACAGCCAGGCCAACGAAGTGATCAAACTGGCACGGACTCGAGAACCCGGTCGCGATGCGAGCGATGATGCCAAGAAGGCCTTCCAAACGCTCGAAAGCAATGCTGGGGCCGCGCGCGATTACAAGCGCTACCTCGACACACTCAAGCGATCGATGCGCGGGGCGAAGACGCCGGCCGAGGCTGAGCAATTGCTGGCGCAGGGTCGACAGACCAGCCAATATGTTGGTTCGATGCTGCAAGGCTCGCGCGCGGCGAGGGCAGTCCTCGATCGATAGACGACCCCAGCGAGTCCGTTAGCAGACGCGTACCACGACTACGCTGACGTTGTCTGGTGCACCGCGCGACAGAACCGTCTCGACCAGTTCCTCGCACGCCTGTGCGGGATTTCCCGACGTCACCGTTTTGCAAATCTCTTCCGCCTCGACACAGCGGGTAAGGCCGTCGCTGGCGAGGACAAAAATGTCGTTAGGCTGTGCAATCTCGACCACATGATCGATTTCGAGCACTTTGTCGGCCCCGACTGCGCGAGTGATTACGTTGGCATCCGGATGATGAGCGGCATCCTCTGGAGATATCAGCCGGTTGTCGATCAGTTTCTGTACCAGTGAATGATCGCGCGTGATCTGCGTAATCTGGCCGCCCCGTATGTGATAGGCGCGACTGTCCCCTACCCAGAAACAGAAGTAGCGCCCATCGTCGGCCACGACCAAGCCGACCGCCGTACTGCCCATCTTGCGTAGCCGGTCGCCGGCCATCATCTCGACCATGGCGGAGTTGGCCTGCTGGAGGGCTTCCTCGACTTGCCGCAAGGCCGGTCCCAGTTCGATCTCGGTGACCGACTGCTCGATCGCCTCGACGACCATAGCGCTCGCAACTTCGCCGGATTCGTGCCCTCCCATTCCATCGGCCACGACCCAGATCGATCGATCGGCTCGGTCGAGCAGTGCGTCTTCGTTGAGCTTGCGCTTCAGGCCAACATCGGTGCGACTGGCAGAATGAAAGCGCATTGTCCGAGTCCCCCCACGGCCCCAATTATCTTGTTGGCCTAGCTTATCCCGCATTTCACAAAGGCTGCAATGATGATGGCACCAGTGTGCCGGCCTTGAACGTGTGGAACCGGGCTTCGGCGGGTCAGGCAGGAACCTCGAGCGACCTCTCACTATATGTCGTGGTCCACTCGTTGAGGTCCGCTAGCATGATGTAAGACGTCACCTGCAATTCTGCCGCGAGGTCTTCGATGTCGTCCAATTCGTCCAGCCGCCTCGCATTTTCGCGTAGCGCAGCGGCCGATTCCGCCGAACGGTTGGCCTGGAGCAAATGCTCGCCATGACCGCGCATTCCGAAGATGGCCGCCCCCGCGGCAGGAAGTCCCGCAGTGAGAAAGACGATCACTGGCGTCATCGAATGCACGATATCCGGCACCGTGTAATAGCCCATGATGAACAGCACGCAGGTTGCGATGACCGCTCCCATCAGGAAGTTCCCAACCTCATGCAATCGGTGGTCCAGCTTGCGCATCCGCCTGGCGTTGACGTCGTGATATTCCGCCTGGGGGATGACCTGCTCCTTGATCGCCGCCTGGGCCAGCTCCTTGACCTGCGCGTGCGACATCTCGCCACCCGGGCTTGCCATCTCGCGCCAGATTGCGGCGGTGTACCAGCGCGTCCAGTCGGTCCCTGCTTCCTTGCGATGAGCGCCAGAAATCAGATCGCTGCGGAACGGTGGGCCGGTAAGCCCGACGCGCTTGAGGTAAAGTAGCGGACGCAAGGACTCCGCCAAGTGCCTGTATTGGAGCCAGCGCCGGTGCCAGTCACCCTTCTTGCCTGCTGAAGTGTTGTAGAACAGCGCCCCAATGAGCAGCAGCTCGAGCATCACCAGGTAGACCTTGAGTGCCGGGGCCAACAGGCCCGTCAGCGCTACGATCACGGCAAGCGCCGAAAGCGCATAATTGGTGATGTGGCCGGACCGAAAGCGTTGGGCGTACCGGATCGCAAGGAAGTTGGCCCAGCCATAGCCGCGTTCGAGCGGCATTCTCAGCGAGGGTGGATATTGTTCGCGGATCACTGAGCGGTCCCGCTCAATGTCTGCGGAGATCGCATCCTGACGCCACGGGTGCGATGGCAGCGACTTCACTCCCAACATCGCCAACATGAGGGGATACTCGATCCGAAGATTTGTCCGGTTTTCGACTTCCCGGAAATATTCGAGAATATGGAGCCGCTCGATCCTTTCGTGCGGCGCCAGGATGTTTGCCAGCAGTGCGGTATAATCATCCAGCGTATCGAGCTGGCCGAGTTCGGGTTCGGCGATGTCGCCGCCCACAATCAACCTGACAGTCGAGGCTTCGACCTTGTTCCGATCGATGTGCAAGTGAATGACCGGAACGCCGTCGCGCAGCGCCAGTTCCACGACATGGGCCGTGCCGCCAGGTCCGTTGCCTGGTTCGCCGTCCCAGATGGCTACGATGACATCCGAGGCGGCGATGACGGCCTTGCCGACGAGCACATAGGCGTCGCTGGCAGAGCGGTCTCCGGGCAATGTCATGACATTGTCGGCGTCTTCGAGGTATTCCGTGAACTCGTCGAGTTCCGCGCCGACGAAGTCTTGGGAGTATTCCGAAACCTTGAAAGGCAACAGCGCGCGCAGCTGATAGCCGTTCGCACGGGCGCTTTGCGCTGCAATCTGATCAGACCCCGTCGCTAAGGGCGTGTGGAGGCGTATGATCGGTTCGACTTCGTCGAACAGGGCGTGTTCGCGACGATGCAACTCATACGCAGCGAGCTTCAGGTTGGAGAATATGTGGTCAAGTCGTTCGCGAACCGGACCGAACAGGTCCTCGCCAAGCGCTTTTGCTCGATGCCCGGTGATGCCGACATTGAGGGCAAGCCTCGGGCGGGGAGGATGGCTTTGGTCCAAGGAGCCTCGGTCAACTCAAATCGGCTAGTTCGCGGACGCGGTGCGTCAGAACGACATCGCCCAGCATCAATTCGGAATTGGGCGGCAGCACGGTAGGCGCCTCGATCCGCTGGCCATCGATGAATGTTCCATTGGTCGACTGGAGATCGGTTACCAGCATTTCGCCGTCGCGCACCTCGACTTCGCAGTGGCGGCGTGAAATGCGCTTGTCGGCAAAGATGATGTCCGAAGGTGCTGCCCGACCGAGTTTGGCCCCCAGGATACCGATCGGGTGACGAACAAGTGGATCGTCAGCCGGGCCCACCTCAAGACAGTGAACCTCAGAGTTGGTGTGGAGCTGGGCATCGGATCGCGTGTAAAAAGCGGTCTGTTCGGTTTCTGAATCCGGTTGCGGCAACGTAGCCGGCCGAACCGCGGACGGAGCCTCATTGGCGGCCGTCCTTGCAGTTTCTGGTCTGCGCGTGAATGGGATGCCATCAGAGGCATCGTCAGCAAGCAGAAACCCTCTGGCCCGCGACGCAGGTACCGACGGTTCCTCGTCATTTGGCGCGACCAGAAGGCGAATGTCGGCGATGAGGCGTTGCCAATCGTCAGCACCGCGATCGCCGTCCCATTCAGACAGGTCGGTGGAATGGGTGAGTTCGAAGATTATGGGCAGGTCACACTTCTCGATAATCACCGGTACGAAGATGTGACGCTTGTCGGCGAGGGTGGCTTCGGCGCGGACCCAGCGCGATGAAACGGACCGGGGGGACCACAGCACCACTGCGGCCTTTGCCGCACGCAGCTTCTGCTCGATCACCTCGTCGAATGACTCTCCCGAATGGATGGCCGCGTCCCACCAGACGGAAAAACCTTCGCTTTCCAGGAGCATCGCAAAGCGCTTGGCCGCATTGCGGTCCTCACGGCTGTACGAAACGAATATGTCATGCCCCCGCACGATGTTTCCCTTTGTCTGGCACACCAAGTTCGATGCAGTTACCAATCCCTTGAGATTTCTGATGCGCCCCGTCGAGCCGTACTTTTGGCCTCTGGCTGGTCAAACCACCTTCCAGCCACCCTGGTAAACGGCATTTTTATGATTATTAACCCTTTTTGCAAGTGCGAACACAAGTTCTCTTACCCGCGACCTATTTTGGGACTGAGGTCCCCGGAACTCCCTGGATCGAGGAAGGGCATTTGGTGCGCCCACAGATCGTCTATCGCAAGGAGGCTGCCAGTTGCCATTGGCGGGCCGACAAGCGAAGCTGAGCGCATCCTTCGCACAGCCGAGATTTTCGCTTAGGGGTTCCCCCGCAGGCAATCGGAGTCCGATCCATGACGTATTATCGTTCGACCACGCTCAACGCGCCCTTTGAATCTGCGCTTGAACGAACGCGGGCCGCTCTTGCGGCTGAGGGTTTCGGGGTCATCAATGAAATCGACATGGCGGGCACCTTGAAAGAGAAGATCGGAGTCGACTTCCGCCCTTATCGTATCTTGGGTGCCTGCAATCCTCAGCTGGCCTATGAAGCGCTGCAACTCGAAGACAAGGTCGGAACCATGCTGCCCTGCAATGTCGTCGTGCAGCAGCTACCTGGTGGCGAGGTCGAAATCGCGGCAATCGATCCCGTCGCTTCGATGAGTGCAATTGACAATGATGCGCTCAAGCAGGCGGCCGAGCGTGTCGGCGAGAAACTGCAGCGCGTTATCGCCTTGATCGGATCGTAATCTGCAACCACCGCGTTGCGCATGCCCGACGGACGCGCTGTGCGCGTGAGTCATCATCTTCGCTCCAGGATACGTCTCCAATCGATCTTCAGGAGGCTGACGAGAGCGGCGATCATCACCAGTTCGATGGCAAGCACCCAGGGGTCCGAGAACATGCGGGCGAACTCCTGACCTAACGACGTGTCCCTCAATTGCTTCGCGGTCATCGCGTAGAAGGCGTAGGAGACGAGGCGACCAGCGAAGAATGCCAGGGTGAATCTGACCAAGGGGAGTTTGGCCAGCCCGATCGCTTCGAACAGTTGCGCTGAGGGAAAAGGGGACAGCGCGAAGACGCCGATCCCGATGATACCGTTGCGGCGGTTGCGCTCGAACAAGAGGCGTGCGGCCTCGAGGTTGCCGCGGGTTTTCGGGGGCACGTGGTCGCCCAGCATGCGGAAGGCGCCAGCCAGGACCAGCCTGCCAGCTGCCGCTGCCAGGGCTCCGGCAAGAACGATCACGATCAGCGGGAGGTCGCTGGCAAGACCGTAGATGGCGATGATCGTCCAAGTGGGCGGGCCGAATGCGGGCAAGAGATTGACCGCGAAAACGATCGCCAGGAGTACGGCAAGCATCTCAATCTGATCCATCCGAGGCTCCGGCCGCAAAATGACGGCTTGATTGCTCGCGACTACCGCATCCGCCGTCAATCGTTCGATTTCCGGGGCGGCCGCTAAGCGATGTGCTCCACGGTCCGGTATATTGCTGTATTCGGCTGCCTATTTGGGGGGTATAGCAGAGCTCAGTATTCCCTTAGAGCCTCAATTGAGATCGGAGGCATGGCCATGTCGCACGCACAAGAGCCGTCACTGACCTTTCTCGGTGCGACCGGAACCGTGACCGGGTCGCGCTATCTTGTCGAAGCCGGGGGGCAGCGATTGCTCGTCGATTGCGGGCTGTTCCAGGGCTACAAGCAGCTTCGGCTTCGGAATTGGAATCCGTTCCCCGTGGACCCGAAGAGCATCTCGGCCGTGCTCCTTACCCATGCGCATCTAGACCATTCGGGCTATCTTCCCGCACTGGTGCGAAACGGCTTCAGTGGTCCAATTTATGCCACAACCTCCACGGTCGAATTGTGCGAGTTGCTGCTGCTCGACAGCGCGCATTTGCAGGAGGAAGAGGCTGGATATGCGCGGCGCAAGGCATTCTCAAGGCATCGCGACCCCAAGCCGCTTTATACGCTGGATGACGCACAGGCTGCACTCGAGAGGTTCGAGCCCGTGTCCTTCGAACAGGACCTCGACATCGGCGAGGGCTTGGGCGCCCGTTTCATCCCCGCAGGGCATCTCTTGGGGGCTGCTTCTATCCACCTGTCCGTGGCTGGGCGTACGGTCCACTTCAGTGGCGATATCGGGCGCCCTTCGGACGCTATCATGCGTGACCCGCATCCTTTCCCGGGGGCGGATATCCTGATCGTCGAATCCACCTATGGCAATCGCAGCCATCCGCATGTGGACGCCGAATCCGAGCTGGAGGAGGTGATCAATCGCGTCGCAAAGCGCGGAGGAACAATCCTGGTTCCCGCCTTCGCCGTCGGAAGGGTTCAAGCAGTGATGCTGCACATCGCCCGACTGCGCGCACGCGGCGCGATTCCACCCATACCAGTGTACCTCAACACGCCGATGGGGGTGAACGCGACCCGGATATATCACCGCCACCACGAAGAACACGAAGTCAGCCGCGGGGAATGCAAGGCGATGTTCGAGCTCGCCCAACGGGTGCGAACGGTCGAGGAATCGAAAGCGCTCAACCGCGACAAAGAACCCAAGATCATCATTTCGGCCAGCGGGATGCTGTCAGGCGGCAGAATTCTCCATCATGTCGTGAGCTTCGGTGACGACCCGCGCAACGCGATTGTGCTCTCGGGCTTCCAGGCTGGAGGAACGCGCGGCGCGGCGCTCGTCCGCGGAGATCGAACGCTCAGGATATTTGGCCGGGATGTGCCCATCGCCGCCGAGGTGGTCCAGCTTGAGGCGCTCTCCGGCCATGCCGACACAGATGAGCTCCTCGCATGGATGGGCGATGCTCCGCCACCCAGCATGACCTATGTCACGCACGGAGAGCCTGAGGCGGCGGATGCCTTGCGCTTCAGGGTAGACCATGAACTTGGCTGGAACGTTCGTGTTCCCGAACACCTCGAGCGCATCAATATCATGGCGCCCGAATGAGCACCGACATTCATTCGATCCCATTGGTTCGGGCAGGCATCGATACCTATCGCCAGCCTGTCGTCTACATGAGGGAGGACTGCCACCTGTGCCGGGCGGAAGGGTTCAACTCGCTGACGCGGATCGAGATCACGGTTCGGGATCGAACCATCATCGCCCTACTGAACGTTGTGACCAGCGCTGACTGGTTGCCGTCCGACACCGCCGCGCTCAGCGAGGCGGCATGGGAGCGGTTGGGTACGCGCCCAGGGGATACGGGGTCTTTCCGCCATCCCGAGCCTGCGCACAGCGCCTCAATCATTCGCGGCAAGGTCTATGGCGAAAAACTCGACAAGGTCGAGTTCAGGAAAATTGTAGACGACGTCATCTCCTACCGCCTTTCTGATCTGGATATTGCCGCTTTCATTACCGCATGCGCCGGCCAGCGCCTGGACGTGAAGGAGACGCTGGCCCTGACGCAGGCGATGCAGGAATCCGGCCAGACCCTCGACTGGGGTGACCGGCTGGTGCTCGACAAACACTGTGTCGGCGGCGTTCCGGGTAATCGCACCACTCCCATCATCGTGGCGATCGCCGCTGCCGCCGGTTTCTGGATTCCCAAGACATCGAGCAGGGCGATTACGTCCCCGGCCGGCACCGCCGATACCATGGAAGTGATGACCCCGGTCGCGCTCGGAATCACCGAGTTGCGCCGCGTGGTCGAGCAGGAGGGTGGGTGTCTGGTATGGGGAGGGGGGCTGGACCTTAGCCCCGCCGATGACCTGCTTATCAGGATTGAGCGACCGCTTGATTTCGACAGTGACGGTCAACTCGTCGCGAGCGTGCTTTCGAAAAAGGCGGCCGCAGGTTCGAACCATGTCCTGATCGATATGCCTGTGGGATCGACGGCCAAGGTCCGTTCGCCCAAGGCCGCTCGTTCCCTCTCCAATCGCATGAGTGCCGTGGCGCGGGGGCTGGGAATGAATCTCAGCATCCACCAGAGCGATGGGGCTGCCCCTGTGGGGTGGGGCATCGGGCCTGCACTTGAGGCAACCGACGTCCTGTCGGTCCTTAGGCTGGAGGCCGGCGCTCCGGTCGACCTCCGGGAACATTCGCTGGACCTTGCTGGCATGCTTATCGACCTTGCTCGACCGGGGCGCGAAGGAGGCCGGAGACTGGCTGAAGAACTGCTCGACGATGGACGGGCGTGGGCGAAATTCCTGGCCATCTGCGAGGCGCAGGGCGGGTTTCATGAACCAGGCATCGCCCGTTTTCGTGCAGAGGAGCAAGCAACACGTACAGGTTGGGTCACGGCGATCGATAACCGCCGGATCAGCCGGATCGCCAAGCTGGCGGGCGCCCCGGGCCGGAAAACGGCCGGGGTGCGTGTCCATAAACGGCTGGGCGAGATGGTGGAGAAGGGTGAGCCGCTCTTTGAAATCCACGCCGAAACCATCGGGGAGTTGGAATGGGCCAGTGAATTTGCCCGATCGCAGGCCCCGACCTACGAGATAGGTGAGGCGCCATGACGCTGATACTTGCCTTCCCCGGGATGGAAGGACTGGCAGGCGGTATCGCCAACGAAGCAGGCTGCGACTGGCACCCGATTGATCTTCATCGCTTCCCTGACGGAGAGAGCCTCGTCACGCTTCCGGACCAACTCGCTGGCCAGGACGTAGCAATCCTGGCGACCTTGCGTGATCCTGACCGGCTTGCGCTGCAGCTGTTGTTTGCCGCCTCGACAGCGCGGGACTTGGGTGCGCGGAGCGTCGGTCTCGCTGCCCCCTACATGGGCTATATGCGCCAGGACAGCCGGTTCGAGGCCGGACAGGCCGTGAGCGCCCCGATCTTCGCGCGCTTTCTCGAACAAAGCTTCGACTGGGTGGTCACCGCCGACCCTCACCTCCATCGACATGCTTCGCTCGACCAACTCTTCGCCATCCCCGCTCTGCGGATCGAAGCCGCTCCGCTGATTGCCGAATGGATCGGCCAGAACGTCCCCGATGCCGTGTTGATCGGTCCGGACAGCGAGAGCCGACAATGGGTCGAGCGAATTGCTTCGCTCAGTTCACGACCGTTCGAGATCTGGGAAAAGCGTCGGACCGGTGATCGGCAGGTGGCGGTCTCCCGTCCAGATGGGCATGATCGCCCATTCGGTACGCCCGTAGTCGTCGATGACATCGTTTCGACCGGTCACACGATGATGGACGTCATCAGGCAATTGCTTGCTGCCGGCTGGAAATCGCCAGTCTGCGTGATCACCCACGCTGTCTTTGCGGATCAAGCGCAGGAGGATCTGTTGGCAAGTGGTGCGGCACGGATCGTCTCGACCGATTCCATACCGCACGAGACAAACGCGATTTCGCTCTGTGCTCCGCTGGCCAGGGGTATTGTACAGCTGGCCGATGGCGCCCGGAGCAGGCGCTAGGCAGCGGAAAACTTCAGGGCTCTATCGCGGTCCGCAGTGGCCTTGGTGCGCTAGGGCGATAGCGCTCCAAAGCTGGGCGGCGTTGGATTCGGTTTCGTCGTCGCTCGCTTGCCCGTAAGGCTGCGCGACGTACTTTCCGTCCTCCAGGCGCCAGGACCAGAGCTCGGCGCCCTGCAAGGGCACGGTCCGTTCTATCGCTTGCGTGATCTTGCCATAGGCCGCTTCAAGCAGGGCTCTTGTCTCGTCGGAGAGATCGTCACGCTCCAGCTGGCACTGCACACCCGCTCGAAACAAGCCTTGCTGCCACGACCAGACGACCGTTCCATGATAGCGGGTCTTGTCGAACATCTCGGTTCGGTCGGCCCCGGCGAATGCCGGATTTGACGCGAACAGTCCGGCATCGCTCATCAACCCCAAGGGGAATGGCATGATCGCCTGGTTAAGTGCGGTCTTGATCGTCGCATCATCGGGCCTCAGGAAGAAGAGCAGGAAGCCCACGTCGGAATGGATGACGCGCAAGGGTTGCCCCTTCTCGTCGAGCGCCAGCGCCATGAAGCGAACCGTTGCTTGCCCATCGATTCCGGGTGCGTGAACGCCCAGATCCTGTGCATACATGGCCAAACGTGCCTGCGCATCCTCCGGGGGAAGCGACACTGTGAAGAGAGTTGGGGCTTCCTCCTTCCATACTCGCGCCAACGTATCGAGGTCGCGCAGTTCGCCTTGCTCAGCTCCGAACTGCTCCAGCAATCCGCTTTCCACCAGCTGGTTCGCGGCTGCGAGGGCCGCGGGAACCAGCGCGGCGTTGATGCTGAAGCTAAAGCGACCGTCGCGCCCAAGGCCGGTCACGCTATCGCGCCAGTCGCCGACTTCCAGCCCTTCCTTGATCGGGATCAGGGACTCAAACGAAGGCTTGGCTGCAAAGGGCCGGGCTCTCCTGGCGACATAGGCGAAGTTGCGAAGAACGTGCTCGCCATATGAAACGCCATTGGCGTCCCTGCGCGCCAGAAAATCGGTCGCGCGGTCGCGACCTTCCGGCGTGTCGAGCAAATAGGCCGCCAGAACCGGGGCCAGCATGAAATCGTCGTCGACCATGTTATAGTCGAGGTCGGGCTGGTGCACATCATGCCCCGGTTTGCCGATCAGTGCGAACTCGCCAATGCCCTCCTCATGAGCCACTTCGCCCACCGGGTTGAGGCGTTCAAGGATGGAGCTCAATCCAGCTTCGATCGGAGCGGGCTTCAACTCATTCATCATGAGCGCCAACGTCATCAACGTATCGCGTCCGAAATAGGTGTTGAACCGCCAAGACCCCGCGAGCAGCTTTTCGCGATAGGCCAGGAAAGCGAAGGAATCCTGCAACTGGCTGCTTTGGGCAGGGCGCTTGAAGATCTCGTCCACAGTCAGCGGTGCCAGCGGTTCATCGCCGGTCAGGGCCGTGATCCTGAGGCGCAGTGGGCCAGCTTGCGATGTCAGTACGATCGCACCCTCGTGCCATGCGGTTGTGCCATTCAGGATCTCGACTTCCATGAAGTAGCCGGTGCCACCATCAAGTCGCGTGCGCTGCCAGATCACCTTGTTTCCGGAAACTTTGGGGGTGGCCTCAACCTCGGCGGGGATCGGGTTTCGATAGCCATAATCCCGCAATACGCGAACGCTTCCAACGAGCGCGCGCTGGACGGTCAGAGTGTCTGCGTCGGCCGTGATATCCGTCACGACCCCGCGCCTAAGCCGGCCATTTTGAAGTTGCTGCTGACGCGCCTCCAGTGGGGCTGCAACTTGCCAAGTCGCCGCTTCCCTGAACCAGAGACCGACCCCGCTATTGCCGGCCGGGAACGCTATGACGACCCGAGCTTCAGGGCCGGAGCGCAGCACCGCATGGGCGGAGATCGGCCCATCGCGGAAGAACTCATTCTGGATGCGCTCTTCGGTGATGGAAAAGCGCAAGTCGGGTTCGGCTGCCGCTGGCGAAGCAAGGGCCAGCAAACTGAACGTCACGAACCGCTTCATGTTGTGCTCAACCTCTTGAACATGGTGATGGCCGCAAGCAGGAGAGCCATCGGAATCAGTGAGAAGTAGAAGGCAGTCTGTCCTCCCAGCGCGGCGAACGTCTGCCCGGTGATGTAGGATCCGGTGGTCCCGCCCAGTGCGGAGAAGACCACGATCAACCCGGTCATTGTCGCATGAGCGGAGTTCGGCAGCGCCGACAGCACGCGCGAGTTGATGATCGGGTAGATGGGAGCGAGGAACAAGCCGACCATCGGTAAGATGAAGGCTGCAAGCGGCGCGCTCGCCCAGCTCATCTGGGGGTTGGGGGCAAGACCACGCGTCAGTGGCAGGGTCAGGATGACGAGCAGGGCCATGGCAGCGATACAGACTGCTATCAGACGGAACCAGGCCACTCGACGGAGCACAAAGCCGGCGCCCAGCCTGCCGGCGGCTGTTGCGCCAGCGAACAAGCTTGCCGCCATGACGCTCATGGCCTGCGGCATATGCAGGACTTCATTGTTGAAGGTGGGCAGCCATGTCCCGATGGCCTGTTCAACCAGCACGTAGAGAAAGGCAGACAAGAGGAATACCATGACCAGCGGGCGCACGATCAGCGTGAACATCGCGGTGAAATCGCTGCTGGGCGCTGCGTCGGGTCGCGCTGCGCTCTCATCCAGACTGGTCGTCATCACGACAAGCGCCACCACGGCGGATAGGGCTGCGAGCAGCCAGTATACCTTGAGCCAGCCGAGGCTTGCCGGATTGCTGCTGTCGATAACTGCGCTGAACAGCCAATAGCCGGACAAGACGCCGACCATGAACAGCCCTTCGATCGTACTGATCAGGCTGGCATGATCAGCCTTGTCTCGCGCGACGAGCCCCACCATCGAATAGGCAGAAACCTTGATCAAGGCGAAGCCCGCGCCGGTCACTGCGAACAGCAGTTTCGTCATGGCGAAGGAAGGGAGCAGTGGCATGGCGATGCAGGCCAGGCAAACGGATCCGCAAGCAAGGGCCATGCTGTTGCGCAGGCCGAAGCGCGGCAGGAAGGAGGCCACCAGGAAGGAGGTGATGGCGATGGGCAGGTCCTTGAATGCCTCAAGGATCGCCGCGCTCGACTTCGTCTGACCGAGCGATGCAATGGATTGGAGGATCACGGTGCCAACGCTGTTCAGCAGAATGGCGAACAGCATGTAGGCAAGGATTATGGCGCCGATCACACGAAGGCGGCTGGCTGGCATCTGCGATCCTCTCACGTAACTTATACAATAGCCCCGCCGGGTAGCATTGAAGCCGCCCGGCGGGGATAGATCCAGGGACTTATGTCCCTTGGTTCTTGATTAGCATGCAGCTCAGAACTTGAACTGCGCGCTGAAGGTGAACGACCGACCCAGGATCGGCCGCGCCAGGATGGGCCCAACACCCTGCGATCCGATCGCACGCGGGTTGCCTTCGGTAAGGCCGTGCGAGTCGAGCAGGTTGTCGGCCGTGGCGGTCAGCGTCAGCTGCTGGTTCACGTCGAATGCGATACCGGCATCGACCTTGGTATAGGAAGGAAGCACCTGAGTATTCAGGTTGTCCGAGAACCGATCGTCGACCCATTGCACCGAGCCGAACAGGGTCGCGTCCACACTGCCGAAGCTGGCGGTGTATGCGGCTCGTCCGCGTGCTTGCCACTCGGGCTGGCGCTGCAGCCTGTTGCCCGAAATGTCGACCGTTCCATCGAGCGCGAAGAAGTCGGTGTACTTCGCGTCGAGGTAGGTGACGTTGCCGCCGAGGCTCAGGCCGTCGATCGGGCGCAGTTCGCCTTCGATCTCGACGCCGAAGGCATCTGCCGAACCCACGTTGGGGATTGGGGCACCGTTGACGATCTGCGTGTTCTGGATACCGCTGAATTCATTGTAGAACACGGTAGCGAACACGCTGAAGGTATCCTTGGTGACCTTCAGCCCGCCTTCGTAGGTGTCGATTTCCTGCACCAGGCGCAGGCCGTCACGCAGCTGGTCAAACTGCGGGAAGCTGTTGCCGCGGCTGTACCGCAGGAAGGCACCGACATCGTCTGTGAAGGCGTAGTTGGCGCCGATCGTCCACGCAGCCTTTTCCTTGGTATAGCTGATGGTCGAGAAGGTACCGTTCAGGACCGCATCGCCATTGTTGTACAGCGTGTCGGGATCGCCGTCGGTATCGACCCCGAAGTCATTGTTCTCGAGGATTCCGTTCACTTCGTGGCGATGCCAGCGGATACCGGCGTCGACGCGAAGCTTGTCGGTAACCTGCCACTCGTCCGAGATGTAGGCCGCCACGTCTTCACCGTCGTAGTCTGCATTGACGTTGAAGAAGGATCCGCGGGTGAAGCCGTTGCGGGTGACCGCGCGGCCATCGTCAAGCGTGAGACTGAGAATGCGCGGGTTGCTGACGGCTTCCAGGAGCAGGAAGTTGCCGAGATTCCAGCGATCGCGCGACGAGAACGAAGCGTAATAGACGCCGGCCGTCAGGGTGTTCGACCCGAAGTCGAAGGTCAGGCCGTTCTCGGTGACGAAGGATTCGAGGTCCTTGTCGACGCGCCAAGCGCCAACCTCGATCACCGCATTGGCCGGATCGAAGGCTTCGCCGCCGTTCAGATAGGTAACGCTGCCCACACCGGCTCCGAAACCTGCGGCAATATCGGCCACCGTTGTGGGTGCGCCCGCCGGGACAAGGCCACGCGTGTCGGCCGAACCGTTGAGGTAGCTGGTCTTGCTGAACAGCGAGATCGTGTCCGACAGCTCATAGTCGAGGTTGGCGCCAAAGTTCACCAGGTTGGCACCGCGGCCCTGCGACTGATCGATCGCCACGCCATCGTTGGGGATGGTGAGGCGGGTTTCCGGGCTGTTGAAGGTACCTTCGCCGCGATCGAATCCGGGGAATCCTTCAAGGCTGCCATCCTGGTTCTGGATGACGGGGATCGGCAGCAGCCATGCGCCGCGGTCGTTGAGGTAACGGCCCCAAACGGTGATGTTGCCCTTGCCAAAGTCATGCGTGATATTAGCGCTGATCTGGCCACCTTCCTCGGCGGTGAAGCCAGCGTCGCGAACGCCGTCACCCGAATGATAGAAGCCGCCGACCATGAAGCCGGTGTCCGGGCCAAGCGGCCCGCTGATCACTGCGTCGAAGCGCTTGTCGCCATAGTCGGTGATGCTGGTCTTGACCAAGCCTTCGAACTCGCTTCCGCCCTTACGGGTGATGAGGTTGGCGGTGAGGCCGACCTGCCCATTCGAGAAGACCTGCGCCGGGCCACCGCGCACCGCTTCAACCCGCTCGATCGTCTCGTCGAGACGGAACAGCTGCGAGTTCTCGAGGAACGAAAGTGTCGGGGGAGGGAAGGAAGGCGAGCCTTCATACTGGAAGGTCACGAATTCGGCGTCGCCGCCGCCCGGGAAGCCGCGCACGAAGATGTTGGCGCCGTTCTGGCCGCCCGAGCTTTCTGCCCAGACGCCCGGCACGACCGACAACAGGTCGGCAGTGCTGCTCGGTGCGATCTGGTCGATAGCGCTGCTATCGATCGTGCTGATCGCGAAGGCGGCGTCCTGCTTGCTCTGTTCGGAGCCGCCCGGACGCGCGGTGACGATGATGACGTTTGTTGACTCACCGTCGTCGCCGGACTCGCTTGCGTCCTGAGCGTAGGCGGTAGCGGGGGCTAATGCTGCCAACGTGGCAACAGAAGCGAACCATTTGTTTCTAAGCTTCATAGTTACTCTCCACTCAAATTTACTGGCTGGGGGAAGGGATTTCGTTCGTCGTTGGATCGACGAGCAGGTCAAGATTCAGGGAGGCGATGTCCGGGACCACGCGGTCGGCGGTCGAGAGTTCGTCCTTCGCGCCAATTCCGATGGCGCGCATGCCGGCGCCCTTGATGGCGGCAATTCCGGCACTGGCGTCCTCCACACCGACGCAGCGAGTCGGATCGCAGCCCAATGCGCGTGCCGTGGTCAGGAAGATTTCCGGGTCAGGCTTCCCATTGGTTACTTCAGCGGCATTGGTGATGGAGTCGAACAGGGTTTCGATACCCAAGGCACGCACAACGTCGCGCGCATTTCGGCTCGCCGAGGCAAGCCCAATCCTCAGGCCGGCAGCAAGACATGACAGCAGGCACTCGCGTGCGCCGGGGAACAGGTCATCGGGCGAATAATGGGCAATCGCATCGCGATAAAATTCATTCTTGCGGGCCATCATGGCCGCCCGCTCGTCGGTGCTCGCTTCGACGCCTGCAGCCGCGAGAATGATCGCCAGCGATCCCGCGCGGTCGACGCCCTTGAGCTGCTGGTTGAGCTTACGATCGAAAGGCAGGTCCAACTCGTCGCATAGGCGCTTCCATGCCTGGAAGTGGGCCTCTGCCGTATCGGTTAAGACGCCGTCGAGGTCGAAGATGACCGCTTCGACCTGTGGCGGCGGAACCGAGGTGAACTCTGCGGTCAGTTCGACATTGCGACCATGATCGAGCAATGTCGCAGCAGGTCCATCGCAAAGGCGATATCTTGCTCCATCGGCATCGATCACGGCCTCAATCAGCGAGCCGCGCCAACGCAGGCGGAAGGAATAGGACGTCCACGCGTTGGGGCAGCGCGGGTGGAAATGCAGTTCGCCCGAGGCGAGTTTCAAACCACCCCAGCCCATTACCAGTGTCAGCCAGCTCCCGGCCATCGCCGCCATATGCGCACCGTGATGGGTGTTGTTATGCCGGTTCTCGAGGTCGACGAAGGCGGTCTCGCGATGGAAGTGCAGCGCCTGCTCATCGTCACCCGTTTCGGCCGCCAGAATACCGAATGCCGTCGACGAAAGGGTGGAATCGTGCGTGGTAAGCGGGCCGTAATACGCGAGATCGCGTTGCTTCGTGGCCAGCGGTACGTCTTCGCCAATCAGGCTTAGGGCCTGAACGACGTCGCCCTGCTTGCATAGCTTGTGGCGGAACAGCAGGAGCGGGTGATGGTGCAGCAATAGCGGGAAGCGCTCCCGCGGCAGCTCTGCAAAGGGCAGTTCCGGCTTGTCGAGGAAGCTGTCGTCTTGAGGGTGGATGCCGAGGTCGGCGTCGACCGGTAGCCACATCTTGTCCGCCGCAGTGCGCCATTGGACCACTTCGTCATGCGCGAGTCCGATTTCTTCGGTCAACGCTGCGTAGTAGGCGGGGCTATCGTCGGCGAGTTCCTGTGCCAGAGTGGCCGCGAAGGCGAGATGCCGGCGAGCCATCGCGTTGGTGTAATAATCGTTGTCGACCAGGCAGGTATACTCGTCAGGCCCGGTCACCCCGTGGATGGTGAACGCACCGCCACGACGGGAATTGAAGTGGCCGATCTCCATCCAGACGCGAGCTGTTTCGAACAGCATGGCGGCCGCTTCGCGTACCAGTGCCTCATCGCCTGTC
Source organism: Erythrobacter mangrovi (assembly GCF_013260645.1). Lineage (NCBI taxonomy): Bacteria > Pseudomonadati > Pseudomonadota > Alphaproteobacteria > Sphingomonadales > Erythrobacteraceae > Erythrobacter > Erythrobacter mangrovi. Next base: position 3,054,427 of record NZ_CP053921.1, read on the forward strand.
GCGTCGCGATAGACCTTCAGTGCGTAGGCGATGTCGGCGTTGATATGGTACTGCGCCGTACCGGTCGGATAGTGGGCCGAACATTCGTCGCCACCAATGGTCCGCCACGGATAGAGAGCCCCCTTGGCGTGGCCAATCTGACGCGCGTTGTGGCGCGCCTTTTCCAGGGCTCCGATGCGGTAGCGAAGGATATGCGCGGCCAGATGGGGTTGGGTGAGCGCCAACACGGGCAGCACGAAAACTTCCGTGTCCCAGAAGTAATGACCTTCGTAGCCTTCGCCGGACAATCCCTTGGCTGCGATGGAGTGACGATCGCTGCGGCTACCCCCCTGATACAGGTGGAACAGCGAAAAGCGGATCGCATGCGCAAGGGCCTCTTCGCCATCGATCGTCAAGTCGCAGCTGGCCCAGAGCTCCGTCAGTTCGCGCTCGAGGCGAGCGGACAAGACATCCCACCCGGCGGCACGGTTGCTTTCAAGTAAGGCTTGCGCGCCGTTTGCGGCGTCCTGGCCAAGTGCGTAGGCGACGTGGCGCTCGACCTGCACGGCGGCTCCCTCGACCAACTCGAACCGGACGGCGGCGCACCCATTGAGAGCGAGAACGTCGCCTGCGCTGTCCCGAACGATGAGCGACTGGGCCATCGCCAACGGAAGCGCGGCCTCACCCCGGCCTGCAAGGAAGCTGGCCTGTAGCGCATCGTCGCTCACACGTTCGCGCTGCAACGGAGCCGCCTTGTTCAGGCGCGGATCGTCAGGGTCGGTCGAGAGGTCGGGCGCACAATCGAGAGGGAAGCGGATCTCCAATTTGCCAGACCCGCCTGACAGGCAGGCTTCGATCCGGCTTGCGCAATAGGCCCCTGCGCCGGGCGCGACGATTCGCGAGGAGGTAATGTGCAGGGTGCGTTGTGCATCGACGCGCCAGGTGGTCGTGCGCCGCAGTACTCCGGTTCGCAGATCGAGGTGCCTGGCAAAGGCCAGCATCGCATCCCGTGTCAGGGTTAGCGGAGCATCATCGACCAGCAACTCGATCTGGACCGGGCTGGGGGCAAGGAAGCGCATGTCCGATTGGCTCGCAAAGCCCGTGAAGCGCTCGTGATAGGAGATCGGATTGCTTATGTGCCCATCAGCCAGGACGGCAGCGTTTTCGCCGGGCAGTTCGTCCAATCCACCGCGCACACCGATGGTGCCATTGGCCAAGGCGAACAGAGTCGCCAGGGCGGGCTCCTGCTCCGACTCATAGGCAGTCTGCTCCAGCTGCCAGCCGTCTTCCGCCATCGAATGAATGCGCGCGTCGCCCACAGGCTATGTGCTCTCCCATGTCCATGGCCGATTGAAGTCAGTGTGACCGGTTCAGCCCATTGCTGGCGGTCCATGCGAGCGGAATGATATCGATGTCAAGACATCGATATCATTTTACGGTATCGATGTCATAAAAAGCATGTACTTGCGGAGGACCGTCGGATGACAGGTCGCGGCTAAGTGCTGAATTCGGGTTGGATCAGCTGTCGCGTACGACGAGCTCGACCGGCATTTCTTCCGATTCGGAATGTTCGCCCTGGATGGCGGCCAAGGCCTTGCGGGCCAGCAACCGCCCCCCTTCGGTCCAGTGCTGGCGCACCGTCGTCAATGCAGGGACGAAGAACGAGGCGCTTTGCGAATCGTCGAAGCCAATCACCGATACATCGCGAGGAATCTTCAGGCCTGCCTCGGCAATTGCGCGGATCGCACCCATGGCAATCGCGTCATTGCTGGCGAAGACGCCGTCGATCTTGTTGTCGTGCAGCTCCAGCAATTCCTGCATGGCGTCGTGGCCCGCAACAAAGCTGAACTCACAAGCCTTCATACCCAGCAGGTGGGCGCCGTTCTCTTGCAGGCGTGCACTGAAGCCATCGAGCCGGTCGGCGACCTCGGCGTGTTCGGTGTCACCCAGGAATACCAACCGCCTGCGCCCCAATTGGGCCAGCCTGTCGGCAGCCAGCGCACCGCCTTCCCGATTATTGCTGCCCACCACGACATGGCCACTCCCAGGGCGCGGCGCACCCCAAACCACCAATGGAAGGCCAAGCTGCTCGATCCCGGCAACTGCATCATTGTGCATGCCCTGGCCGAGCAGGATGATCCCATCGACCGCTGCAGGCGCAGAGGTGAACGTCGACATGGTGGACAGGCTGAGGGTGAAGTTGGCGCTTGAAAGCTCCTGAATGATCCCCCCGAGCAGGGCGAGCGGATAGGGCTCGCTCATCGGACGGACGGTGGTCGGCGTCATCTCCACCACGACCGCTATCGTATTGCTACGCTGTCGGCGGAGATTGCTGGCAGCCTGGTTGAAGCGATATCCCGCCTTTTCGGCGATCTCCACGATCTTATCGCGCGTGTCTTTGCGCACCGCAGTACTGCCAGACAGTGCGCGAGAGACAGTAATGGGAGAAACGCCCGCCAGGCGAGCCACGTCAGCCATGGTCAAGTTGCCGGTCTGCTTCGGCTTGGGCATTGCGATAGGGCTCAATCTGGCAATTTGGTCGGAAGCCGAACGGTAACAAGCATGCGAATGTTGCGCCAGTGCGGATCACCAATTCATCCTGTTCAGGTAGGGCCGATCGCTCCGTTTGGGAACTTAACCCCCTAAAATTCCGTGTTATTCTTCGGTGTGCCTATAGGAGTGACTCCAACTATTCGGGAAAGCCAAGCGAAACAGCGAGCAAGCAAAAATCGGGGGATATTGACTCTGGTTTACTTAAAGTTGACTCTAAAGGCTGGGCTAGCGAGTCGAAAAGGGCCGCGTCCTCCAAAACATATCGGTCGTTGGGTCGCACGAAGCTAGCAGGTCAAAGCCGGTTTCGCGCCTAGTCTTGCCCGTCTTCGTAATCGTCGCAGTTTTAGTGCGCTCTCGCGGCGCAAGTGGGTCGATGCATGTGATCGAGGCCGCCTAGCGATGACGGTCCCTTGGGAAAGGATTTGGAGATGGCTACTGGGCAATCGTCCTATTGGAAGGACCTGGATGGCGATGGTGAAATCGATGCTGGCGAAATCATCTACTATGACCTGACGACGGAGACTGGCGACAGAGCCGAGATCAATGGCGCGCTATTCTTCGCAACGGCCCCGACGACCTCTTCCGGGACCGGCCTGATCAATGCCTTTGTGCGCGTCCAAGATGGCGGCAATGACGACAGCCCCGGCTATGAAGACGGCTACAATACGTCATTCCGGCCGCTGTCCTACGAAGAGAACACCTCGCCGACGTTCACCAAGTCGCTGCTACTCAGCGATATTCCCGAAGTGACCATTGACGGCGTTGTCTATTACGAGTTCCGGCTCGACATCAACCAGCTGAACAGTTCCAACCTCCTCTCCCTCGACGAACTGCAGATTTTCAAGAGCGCGACTTCGGCGGGCCTTGCGCAAGGTGAGATCGACGGCGCCTGGTTCACCAGCAATGCAAGCCTCGTCTACGACATGGATGGGGCCGGCGATGCGAGCGTCCTTCTCGATTATTCGCTCCAGGCCGGCAGCGGCAAGTCGGACATGTTCTTCTATGTTCCCAAGTCCAATTTCGGGGGAGCGGACGAAAGCACAACTTACGTCACGCTTTACTCAGCATTTGGCGAAGCAGATGTCCTCGACAGTTCCGACCAACTCGCCGCTATCGATGATCCTGCCAATTCGAAGTTGATGGATGACGGCAGTGACGCCGGAGATACCCCCACTGCCATCTATGGTACCTACACGGCCAATGACGGCTTCGAAGAATGGTCGGTCTCGAAGGTTGTCGATGGGCCCTACATCGGCGGGTACAAGTTCAACGACGCCAATGGGAATGGTGCCTGGGATCTGGGTGAAGTTGCGCTCGGCGGATGGCAGTTCGACTACACGATCACCTGGGAAACCAAGCAAGGCAACGTCACGACCCTTCACACCGAGACGGGTACGGTCAAGACATCGGATGGAACGATCGATGTCACCGGAGACGGGGTGGTCGATCCGCTCGGATTTTATGCGATCTTCGTACCGCCGAGCACGGACAACAATGAAACCTATACGATCACGATCAACGAAGTTCCCCAATCGGGCTGGATCAACACCTATGATGGCGATGCAACGCCGGATTACACGACGACATTCATGTTCCAATCGAAGGACCTGACGACGACGGGCTCGCCGAATATCTCCGGCGCCCTTGGCATGACTGAGCAGATGAACTTCGGCAACTTCGACCTGTTCGACATCTCGGGTACCAAGTACCTCGATGCCAATGGCGACGGCTCGAC